>DATNPS010000174.1:0-32362 GCA_036703095.1 Crinalium sp.
AGGCGAGGTTACACGACCACCGATTGTATAGCTGTATTCATTTGGGTTAGGACGAGGTGCAGGGATGGAACCCCTGGCTGGGGCGAAGCCCCCAACCCCCTCTTGGTTTTCGATGTCTTAGCGGACATGACTACAGCTATAGGTTGGGCGCGCCCAATCCACAATCGGTTTTACAAAAAGATTATTAGCTACAAAAATAGGGACGGCATAACCGTCCCTATATGGAAAAGCAACAGCATGAAGATGATAGGAGTCTTCTTGCTATCTAATCGTTATGGATCAAAGGTCTTACGACCACTGAACTTAATAGTCGCGGGATCAGGGTTGCTCCCGATATTGCGATCGACCTTGTTGACATAAGGACGGCCTTGATTCACCTTCTCAGGGAACACGCCATCCTTAGGATGCAGGTATTGAAGCTCACCACTGGGGAAAACCCGGTAGATTTTGTAATCTTCAATTTTTGGTTTGAACTTCGTGCGGAGCTGCGCGCCTAGAGCGATACATTGCTCTTTGCGTGCTAAGTACAGCAGGTTTTCACCTTGCCGCATCTTGGCGGCTCCACCTGTAGGCATCTCAAACACCTGTTCCTTAGGGCTGGTCCAGGTAATCGCGTACTTTTCTTCAGTCTCGGCTTTAGTGAGTAAGCCCCCGGTGCTGCCACCGAACAGAGGAGTTTGTCCAGTAAGAGTTTCTGTCATGAACGTTTCTCTGAACTTTTTTAGGCATCCTATCACCGCGTCTTGTTCACATCTCAACTTTGTGAGGAACTGTAACAGTTCTTGAAAATGACGTTTTGCAACGTCAACCTTACTCCAACGGTGGCACCAGTTCTAATGGTCCCAATCCTAGCTCTTTGGCAGAGAGCGATCGCACCTCATACAGAGCCAGCATATCGCCCAGGTCAGGATTGCCCCGGTTGGAACCCTTCAAACCTTTCGCAATCACAAGGCCACAATAGCCCTTCGTCTTTTTGCAGCGCTGATCCCACTTCTTTCGAGCTTGTAGGTGAATGGGATCATCGTCGATGAATTCACCAAACAAATGCAGCTCATTGTTTTGAGTTTGTAAAATACCCAGGTCGTAGCGCTGGCCCGCAAACGGATCTTCGCCCGGATTAAAACAAATCGCCTGCGCCCCTCCAGCGGCCTGCAACCCTTCAATCAAAGCAAGCGCTTTGGGACGTGAGGTCTGAATCAGGATCACCGGAAACCCATCCCCGCTCTTGGGAAAATCAAGATCTGCGCCTTGATGATGTTTGGCGCTCTTCCGCAACAAACTCAAAATCTCCCAGGACATCGCCCCCAAACTATAGAAGGCATCTCTGGGGATCAGGTCATCGCGCAAAACGGGAAAGGCTTGCAGGCTAAATTCATCCTCATCCTCGTCATAATCGCCGCTTGACATCTCAAACAGCTCTGCTGCCAAATCGGGCATGGTTGAGACTTTGACCGACACTTTCTTTTTGGGATCAGTGGGATCAGGAATACGATAGCGACCTGTGACAGCCGGAAATGTATCTACATCCAATTCGTTGAGATGCTGCTCAAAGAAGCGGTGCATAGCCTCTAGCGCCACTCTCACGGCGGCGGCCTCTTCGTCATAGAGCACCGGACGCATCCCTTCTAGCGGATGCAAATTCCCAAACGAAGGTTTAACGCCCGTCTCCGCGAATTGATCGCCTAAAAATTCCTGTTCCTCCTCGCCCAGATCGCTCAATCGATCGAAGGTGAGGAAGAAGCAATCCTGTTCTAAAAACGCACCTTCCAGGCTTTCGGGCGCATCGTCAGCGGTTAACACTCGTTCGCGAAACTTCTTGAGCGATTCGACCGAACGATACATTAACAGCCCATACTCCATGCCCAACATGCCCAGCATGGAGACATAAAGCGTGTTGACATCGTTATAGTTCAGCTCGATCGAAATAATCTTTTCTTCATCCAGGTTTTCCCAGGGCGCGTCTTCCCAGATGTCGTGAGCCGCTTTTAGCAGTGCTTCCACCTGCTCAGGCGGTAATTCGGGTGGTCGATTGTTGGCAACTTCTTGTAGCCCCCGAAAAATTTCATCAATCAAGGGAAGTTCAGGCGCGTAATCAATCGCAATGTCTAGCTCTTGCAAAACCCCCCGTAAATAAAACTGAATTTCGCGATCGCGCACCACAATTTTCTGAGGACGTCCCGGTCGCGCCGAGCTATGGGGGTATTCCATCGCCCGCAACAACGCCCGAACAATGGCTTCCGGGCCTGCATCTGGGGGCACCACATCCATTGCCCGCACTAGTCCTTCTGTGCCGTCTACCCAGAGCACGCAGTCACCCCGCGCATCTTCATCAGCTTCCAGGTTCGCCATGAAGTTAGACGACAGAGAACGGCGATCGCCCTCCCACACACTGGGAACCTGGCGCAACTTTTGAAGGCGACGGCGAGTGGACAGGTTAAGGGCAGTCATACACTAAACCAATAGATGAACAGGGCAGAGCAATAAATCGGGGCTGTCGAGCTAAACCTGAGTCTGGATAACTATTGCCTTGGCTAACCATGATAAGTACTCATCTTAAACACTGCCTGACATTCTCTAAATACTCAGCAATTCTCATTGTGAAACCGATTGCGGATTTTGCATCCCCGACAAAGGCGCAAAATTTACATCTATGGCAACCGTCAAGACGGTTAGGACAAGGGATATGGGGACTGCGCCTCTAGCCGGAGGGTTCACCCCTGTACCCCGTCCGCACTACCCTTCGGCTGCATTAGCAATTCTCATTATGCAAATCGATGGTTGTGCAAGCTCGCCTGTGACGAGTTTGCACAACCATCGAATGCGGGTTTGGCTCCCCCGACGGGGGAGCCAAACCCGCATTCGGTTTCAAAATGAGAATTGCTGTGGCTGAATAGCATCTCTGAAGCTTGTTGGTGGGATTTGGTAAGATGTGGATAGCGCGATCGCTTCATTTGATTTCATCCAGGTAATCTAGCGAACGTGTGACACACAGATTAGTTACAGACAGAATCACAAGCAGAGAGATAGACAGCAAGGAGACGTGACCTCAATGACGCAAGCAACTCAGTCTCAACAGCGTGGCATTCTGATGACAGATGCTGCCCTCCGCCAAGTTCTATCGCTGAAAGAAAAGCAGGGCAAAGACCTCTGCTTACGAGTTGGCGTTCGTCAGGGCGGATGTTCTGGCATGTCCTACATCATGGATTTCGAAGATTCCAACAACATTCGTGAAACCGATGAGGTGTTTGACTACGAAGGGTTTAAGGTGGTTTGCGACCCCAAAAGCATGTTGTATCTCTATGGCCTGGTTTTAGACTATAGCGACGCGATGATTGGCGGCGGTTTCCAATTCACCAACCCCAATGCCAATCAAACCTGTGGCTGCGGCAAGTCTTTCTCCTAAACTGACGATTCAGCCGCGCGACGCGCGGCTAAATTGGCGCAAAAAGGTGCACCGCGAGACGTGCGGTGTACCTTTTTGCGCATTTGTTGAATTCACTTTTTTAAGCCAGCAATTCTCAGTATGCAATACGTGGCAACGCAAGCCCGCCTGCGGCGGGCTTGCGTTGCCACGTATTGCGGGTTTTGTGCGCCCGTCGGGCGCGCAAAACCCGCAATACGTTTCAAAATGAGAATTGCTGTTTTTAAGCAGCTCAATGCCCAATTTGCTATATTTTGTGGGTTGAACTGTTATTGTCCCCGTGTTTTGTTATGACCGAGACCGTCGAAACTCTCTTTGATCAGGGTATTGAACGCTATCAGTCTGGAGAATCTCCGGCAGACCTGATCCCCCTCTTTAAGGATGTCTGCGAACGCTCTCCTAAAAGCAGCCCTGCCTGGACATGTTTAGCGTGGCTGTATTTATTGGATAGCAAACCCAGTCAGGCATATAAAGCAGCCCAAAAGGCGGTCAAACTCAATC
Source organism: Crinalium sp. (assembly GCA_036703095.1). Lineage (GTDB taxonomy): Bacteria > Cyanobacteriota > Cyanobacteriia > Elainellales > Elainellaceae > DATNPS01. Next base: position 3,923 of record DATNPS010000174.1, read on the forward strand.
CCCAAGACGCTCAAGCGCGGGTGAATCTGGCGATCGCCATGTTAGAAATCGCCAAATCGGGGGTTCGAGAGCATATTGAAGTCGCCAGTCAGCTCATCATGGCCGTTCCAGAGCTGCGAGATGAAGTTAAGAAAAATTGTGAAGATGGGTTAAGCAGAAAACCTGAATGGAAGAGTATGATTCGAGTTCAAAATTGGTTATTCGAAAATTAGGATCAAAACTTTACGCTTTTGCAGTCAAAAACCCAATACAACTCCTCATTTGTTTAGGGATTGCAATCATTGGACACTAATTTTAATGATGCGCCCAAAAATCTAATGATAAGATTCAGTGAAGTTGATGATTAGCTAAGTTGATGGCTATCATCACCTTCACTTTCTTTTAAGGACAAGGGGTTGGTAACCATGCTCACTAATAACGTTGAAATCAAGCCAGATACCCGTAATCATAAGGGGTTTTTCATTCAAGAGGGAGCATACAAATTTATGGGCATTGATCAGTCAGGATGGGCCTTAATTTGTGTAGATGATGCTACCTGTCATTACGTTGATCCAGATAATTTGATGCTGAGTGAACAGGCTGAAAACCAATAGCAGCTTAGCAAATTTAACACCATTAAAATATGTTTCTGCTCCATGAATATGGCTGCTCTCCCCAAGAGCAGTCATGTTTTTTTATGGCAGAGACGATTAGTAAATGGCTCTTTTTATTATGAACCAAGCAATAGAAAAATAGGCTGTCATTTTGCCTACTAATCTTTCAAATCCAGCGACCTAAAACGATTTGGCAGAGACGCATTTTTTCTCTTTAATGGGTATATCTTCCAATCCATTAAACTATTCAAATAAACTATTTCACGCTTGTATCGTTTGATTGAGCAGTTTCCTATGAAAGAAAAGGCTTTAGAGTGGCTTAACCTGGCGTTGATGGCCAATCTATTTTTAGTTTTGTTTAGTTTTTTTTGGCTGGCGATCGCCGTTATTGGTCGTTCATTTAACCTGCCGCTGGGGTTAGACCTCTGGTATAAACTCTGGGAACCCGTTTTTACCCCCGCGATCGGCATCTTAATGGCAGGAGCCATCATCAGCGGCATTGTAGGCTGGGTGAATAAACGCTTGAGTTCTAATTCTTAATCAATAAACCCAATTTTTGGGAGCCGCGCACGCCCCTCCCAAAAATTGGGTTTTAATAAATCCACGTTCCTTGAGTTCTAAATAATGTGAAGCTGGCGAATGCGAAACTGGAGAATCGTGGCGATCGCGTTTATTGCACTCCTGCTTGGGATAGGGACTTCAGCTCTGTTGTTGCAAGTGCTGACCAGAGAGACAATGCCACGAACGGCGGCGGTGCCCAAACCCACACGACAGTCGAGCACGGCTTCGAGCCAACCCACGCCATCCCCTCACTACACGCAAGAACAGTTGGATTACTTCCTCGAAATTGCATTGAATAGCGAGTATGGCGGGTCGGACGAAATTATCAAAAAGTGGGAGGGGGATGTCAAGATTCAATCCTTTGGCACGCCCACCCTAGAGGATTTGGACACCCTCAGGCAGGTCACTCAGGAGATCAACGGATTAACTCGCGGTGCAATTCAGTTGGAGTTAGTGACGAGCAATCCTAATGTAGAGATTTATTTCGTCCCGGAGTCCGATTTTAAGCAATATGAACCGAATTATGTGCCCGTTAATCTCGGCTTCTTTTGGACTTGGTGGAGCGATCGCCGGGTCTTATATCGGGCCAGAATCCTAATTACGACCGTGGGAGTGACGCAGCGAGAACGCTCTCATTTAATTCGGGAAGAACTGACCCAATCGCTCGGCTTGATGCAGGACTCTTACCGATATCCAGACAGCATTTTTTATCAGGGCTGGACGGATGTCAATCAATATACAGATATAGACAGAGCGCTGATCTCACTGCTGTATCGGCCTGAGTTATCGTCAGGCATGAGTCGGGCAGAGGCGATCGCCGCCCTTCAACCACTAGTGGCTCACTGAATTAACACCCTAATGGTGCGTGCGCGACGCGCACGCACCATTAGGGTGTCAAATTCACGTTGAATTATTGGTAGCGAATCCATTGTTCCGACACCCATCCGCCCGCCTGACTGCTGCCCGACAGAATTTCTGCCCAACCGCCGCTGCGACGACCAGACAAGCGCAAGCTGGAGCGATTGGCGATCGCTCCGATTACAGAACCATTGGGGCGATCGCGAATATTGAGGGGTCTGCCGTTGGTCGAGACAATGGCCCGACGCGCTGATGATGTGCCACCACTGCCGTGACTGACACCCCCTAAATTTGTCCATTGAGCGGCGACCCATTCACCCCTGGCTAGCTCAACCCAACCATCGGACGTGCGTCCCGTCGTGTTGACGACCGCTCCATTGGATAAAACGCCGATAATTCCGTGATTGGTGCCTGGGCCAGAGCGAACATTTAGCGGGCTACCGTGAGTCGCAATCCGCACACTACCTGAACTCGTGCTGCCCGTACTGGAACCTGTACTGCCGCCCGTACTCGAGGAACCTGTACTGCCCGTACTGCCACCACTAGCGCTACCGGACGTCCACTGAGCCGCAATCCAGCCATCGCGCTCGGCTAATCGCAGCCAGCCGTTAGACGAATCACTCACGCGCACCGCGATTCCATTCGATACCACACCAACAACGGGATAAGTCGTGGCAGGGCCGGAGCGAACGTTTAAAGGATTGCCATTGGTTCTGATTCTAACGGTTGTAATGCTGCCGCCACCGCCACCGCTGGAATTCAGGTAATTAGCATTGACTTCAAGCGCTCGATTAGCCGCCTCAGCACAGCTCAAGCCCAACGCTTCAGCCGTTTTGCCCTCAATTTTTCCATCGGCAGGCAAATGATGATGCCGCTGAAATTCGATGGTGGCCGCTTCAGTCGTCGGCCCAAACACCCCATCCACACTACCGGGATTAAAGCCCTTTTGCTGAAGTGCCGACTGCACCTGGCGAACAGCAGGACACGCATAGCCTCGCTGAATCACAGCAGATGTGCCGGGGGCGATCGCCATCATCGACAGCACTACAGCGCTTCCGGTCATTCCTGCCACCAGGGGATTGGCGATCGCCAGTTGAGACTCGTCGAGATGTTGTAATGAGTCTTCCGGTTGCGGATCTTCGTAACTCATTGATGCGTGCAGGAACGCCAGCGTTTCCATAAAAGCCTCAAATAGGAGTAACTATATAAGTAAGTAGGCAAGCCTAATTAAACCAAACCCAGAAAACCGGGGGAGTGCCCCTCCGGGGCACTCCCCCGGTTTTCCTATCTAATGTTTAATTGTGCCTACCTACTTACCAATAAGACATTGAGCCATTCAGCAATCATTCAAATGCTGAAACTCAAAGGGTCAATCGCCCATTAATGACCAATGACCAATGACCACTATTTCAAAATATTCTCCAACGCGTTTTTGACGGTCACAAACTGATAGTTAAACCCAGACTTGAGCGTTTGTTTCGGCAGGACTTGTTGCCCTTCCAAAACAACCTTAGCCGCATCGCCCAGCAATACTTCTAAGGCAAAATCTGGCACGGGGAGCCAGGAGGGACGGTTGAGCACCTGGCCGAGGGTATCGCAAAACTCACTCATACGCACCGGATTGGGAGCCGTGGCATTGAATGTGCCTGCAACGTTCGGTTGGGTCAGTGCCCAGATGATTAGTTTTACAAGGTCATCGCGGTGAATCCAGGAAAACCACTGACGACCGCTGCCAATTGGCCCTCCGGCAAACATCTGAAAGGGAGGCAACATTTTGGCGATCGCCCCACCCATGCCCAACACAATTCCGGTTCTTAAGATCACCAGGCGAGTACCGCTGGCTTTAACTTTCTCAGCCTCGGATTCCCACGCCTGACACACCTGAGCCAGAAAGTCGTTGCCCGACGAACTGGTTTCATCAAACGTGGCGGTTTCACTCGTGCCGTAATAGCCAATGGCCGATGAACTGACCAATACCGTCGGTTTAGGATTGGCCTGGGCGATCGCTTCTACGATTTTGCGCGTCCCGATTTGGCGGCTATCTAAAATTTCGCGCTTCCGCTCTGGTGTCCAGCGGCTTTCGGCAATGGGTGCTCCGGCCAGGTTGACGACGCCATCACATCCGGCGATCGCCTGCTGCCAGTCGCCCGACTCTAGTGGGGTATAGGCGACTATTTCAACCTTGGGAAACGAGGCCGATGGAAACAACCGTTTTCCTCGCTCCAGGCTGCGCGTCAATACAACAATCTGGTGCCCCGCTTCGTGAAGCATCTGCACCAATCGAGTTCCCACAAATCCTGTGGCCCCCGTAACTGCTACCTTCATCAAACCTCCATGTCCCAGTTCGGGAGATCACCGCAATTATTTCATCCTAACCTCCAACGCGAATTCAAACGCCCAATATTGCGCGTGCGGCGCACGAGCAATATCGTTCATTAAGAGGAAGGCGCACGACCTGTGCTTCCCCTCAATGAACATTTCATGGCTCGCCATACTCCATGCCATTTGCTTCGGCATAGCGATGCATAAAGCGCATGAAGCGTTCCCAATGGTCGTCTTGCTGAATCTCAAACGTACAATCCACTCGAACCAGGTCATCGCCATCGGGGCCACCGAATAAGATTTGGAGCGAATCTGGCTCAATCAGAATGTCACCTTCACTATCGATCAAATGCAGCGCTTTTTTAAACCGTTTGGTATAGCTTTGAAATCGCTCGATCGCTTTCAGTTGTTTAAACGTCATGAGCACAGTACGAGCACCTGTGTTGCGATTGCGGCGCAGGCTAACATCAGATAGTTCTTCGTTCAAACCTTCAAAAAATTGGATAGTCGGAGTTTCGGTTGTCATAACACAATTGCTTTATTCAAAGCATTTCAGAAACGTCATGATTAAAAAAACAAAGGGTGTGTGCCTCGCTCCTAAGGGGCAAAGCACACACCCTTTGGGGCTGTATTGAATTGTGTCTATGTACTTAACATTAAGCAGTCAGTCTTTATATCAAGCAGTCAGTCTTTGACAGATGAAAATAAATTGTGTGGAGCTACTTTTATTCTCACACTGTGCGATCGCAGATCTAACTGCAACACTCAAAACTTAAAATTTTTCTCCTGCAAAAGACAGCAATTCTCATGACGTAAATCGATGGTGATGCAAGCCCATCTTCGGCAGGTTTGCGGCATCACCAACTGCGGGTTTTGTGCCCCGACGGGAACGAAACCCCCACAGTTGGTTTCAAGCCGTGTAAAAAGAAGACGTGCTCTTGCCAAACTCTTGTAAAGTGAAGAAAAGAATTTTGGCTGCTCACCCTTGCTAGACCCTTTATTCTGGTTGGAATCTCCCCCTGAGCTGTGGCTGCAACTGACGATCGCTGGACTCTGGCTGGCGCTAGTCGTATTGCTGGCCGAGGCAGTCGATCGCTTTTTGGGTGTCGATCCAGAAATTGTGCGCAAGGTGGTGCATATTGGCGCAGGCAACATCATTTTGCTGGCCTGGTGGCTTCAGATTCCGGCCTGGGTGGGCATCAGCGCATCTGTCCTGTTTAGCGCGATCGCCCTCCTGTCTCACCGCATTCCCATCATGCCAACGGTGAATAGCATTGGCCGCAAAAGCTGGGGCACTTTCTTCTACGCGGTCAGTTTTGGAGTTTTGATTTACCTGTTCTGGAACAGTCAGCCACAGTATGCCGTAATGGGCGTTTTGGTTATGACCTGGGGAGATGGGCTGGCCGCGCTGGTGGGCCAGCGCTGGGGGCGGCATCCCTATAAGCTGTGGGACATGCAAAAAAGCTGGGAAGGGTCATTAACCATGACCGTCATCAGCTACTTGATCAGCAGCTCGATTTTGCTGGGGGTGCAAGGCCCAATCTGGCAAACCTGGGTCGTGGCACTGGTGGTGGCGATCGCCGCCACAGTTCTGGAAGCATTTTCGAAATTTGGCATTGATAATCTCACCGTTCCCATTGGCGCGGCTGTTTTGGGACTGCTGCTAAATCGAGGGTTGATGGATTGGGCTGCAACGGGCTTGCTAAGCTAGTAGGGCCAATACGTACAAGGAATTTGGTTCGCCATGACCACAGGCTCCTTTGATAAAACGAGTCTCCCGTGGGAAGTCCAGAAAATCACGCGATGGATGCAGGAATGGCTGGAGCTTCAGTTTCCGAAGTCGCCAACGTATCAGGGCGATCCGGTACCATCCTGGCTCGTCCAGACGGTGTTTTGGGTGGTGGCGATCGCCTTGGCGACCTGGTTGCTGTGGCAAAGCTATCGGTGGTGGCGGCACTATTGGCGCGATCGCCGTTCCCGTGCGAGATCCTACCGGGTGCACGAAGTCGCCCGTCCCGCAGAATCGCTGACGGTTGCGCAGTGGTTGCAGCAGGCGCAGATCTTACAACGGCAGGGAAACTATGCGATGGCCTGTCGAGCGCTCTATATGGCGATGTTGCAGCGGTTGGACGATACCAAGCAGCTTCCTCTGCTTTCCAGCCGCACGGATGGCGAATATCGGCAGCTCATCCAGTCGCTTCCGCATCCCCAGCCTTACACCACGCTGATCAACACGCATGAGCAAATTTGTTTTGGCAATGCCCCCGTTTCAGCCAACCTGTTTCAGCACTGTCAACAAGCCTATCGGGAGATTGAAGCACAATGACGATCGGGCCAGGGTTGACTCCAGGCTGGAGCAAAAATCGCTGGGTGGGACTGGGAGCGATCGCCCTGATCGCGATTCTGGTGCTCACCTTCGTCATGGCTCCCACTGCCAAACAAACCAGCGGGTCTACCTACAGCCGCGCGCCGGATGGCTATGGAGCCTGGTATGCCTACATGCAGCAGCAGGGCACGCCAATTCAGCGATGGAAGCGCCCTTACCCTGAGCTGGAGCGACTCAAAGCGACGCCCGGTTCCATGACCCTCCTGCGGGTTACCAGCGGCATCCTGTCATTCTTAGATTTAGATGAACGCCAATCAGATTGGGTGAAGCAGGGAAATCGCCTGGTGGTGCTGGGCGTTCCAGCTCCCGTGACTCATGCCAACTTTAAGAGCGTCCATGCCAGTCCCTTTGGCGATGTTGAAATCCTGACGCGGCGACGCTTGAACCAGGCAAACGGAATGTTTGATCGGGGAAAAATGCTGCTGGGCGATCGCTTTGGGCCGATTATCTGGAGCAAGCCCGTTGGAAAAGGAGAAATTATTTACGCCACTGCGGCGGATCTGGCCGCCAACGCCTACCAGGATGCACCGGGGAATTTCAAGTTTCTGGCCCAGATTGTCACCGACGGAAACCATGCCGTTTGGGTTGATGAATACATTCATGGCTACAAAGAGTCCGACGTGATTGCCAAAGAGGCAGGCCAAAGCTGGACGGCCTATCTTGCCAAAACTCCCCTGCTGCCGATCCTCGTGCAGGTTGCCATCGTGTTAGCGCTATATATCGGGTTCAGCAATCGGCGGTTTGGTGCTCCAGTTCAAATTTCCGCTCCGGTTGTGGATAACAGCACGGCCTATATTGAAGCGCTGGCCGGAATTCTGCAAAAAGCAGAGAGCAGCGAATTTATTCTGGATGTGGTTGGCAAAGAGGAACAACTGCACCTTCAGAAATGGCTGGGCTTAGGCACTATTCTTCTAGAACCCGACCCACTGCTACAGGCATGGACTCAGCAAACAGGCCGCTCCCCCCGTGAACTCGAAACCGTTTTGCAGCCCTACTGGCAAAAGCGCCGCTTGAATGAAGCGGATCTCAAAACCTGGATCGCCAGCATTCAAACCCTACGCCAACAGCTTTCTTCCTAACCTCAAAGACCTATGACAGAACCCAATCCTGTGTTTACTCGTCTCCAGCAAGCCCTCGATCAGGTGATTGTGGGGCAATCCGCCCTGGTACAGCAGTTGCTTGTAGCCCTGTTGTCAGGTGGACACGTGATTTTGGAAGGCGTACCGGGAACGGGCAAAACCCTGCTGGTGAAGGTCATGTCTCGGCTGGTGCAGGCCGATTTTCGTCGCATTCAGCTCACTCCCGATATTCTGCCTGCTGATATTTTAGGAACCAATATTTTTGACCTGACCACGCGCAGTTTTACGCTCAAAAAAGGGCCAATTTTTACTCAAATTCTGCTGGCCGACGAAATCAACCGGACACCACCTAAAACGCAATCAGCGCTGTTGGAAGCGATGGAGGAACAGCAGGTCACATTAGATGGAGAAAGTCTGCCATTACCCGATTTGTTTTGGGTGATCGCCACTCAAAACTCTCTGGAGTTTGAAGGCACCTATCCCTTGCCCGAAGCTCAGCTCGATCGCTTTTTGTTCAAACTGCTGGTCGATTATCCAGATACAGCCGCCGAAAAACAAATGCTGCTAAACAGTCAGGCTGGCTTTCAGGCGCGTCGGCTCGATCTCGATCGCATTAAACCGCTAGCCACCGTAGACCAAATTCTCAAAGCCCGTCAGGCCGTTCGAGAGATTAGCGTTCAAGACAACCTGCTGGATTACGTGCTGGCACTGGTACAGCGCACTCGCCATCATACCGACCTGGCGCTGGGTGCGTCTCCGCGATCGGCAGTGGCCTGGCTGCAAACCAGCAAAGCTTACGCCTGGTTGGCAGGTCGCACCTATGTCACACCCGATGACGTAAAAGCCGTCGCCCCACCCCTCCTCCGCCATCGCCTCATCCTCCGCCCGGAAGCACAGCTCGATGGACTCAATGTTGATGCCGTGATTGCATCTCTGCTGAATCAGGTGCCCGTGCCAAGGTAAGTGAATGAGAGCGGCGCAATGCGCCGCTCTCATTCACAAATATCATCATTAACACCCACCACCATGATCCTCTCCCGCCAAACGTATGGATTGCTGCTCCTCGGTGTGGCGATCGCCCCTCTCCTCAGCCTCATTGGTCAGTCGGAGATTCAGATTCCTCTGGCGCTACTCAGCCTGCTGCTGTTTGACGGACTGGTATTGGTATTGGCGATCGCAGATAGCCGTCAGGCGGCAACCCAGCGGGTAACCATCAGCCGACAGCCGTTGAGTCGCCTATCGATTGGACGAGATAATCCGGTCGAGTTAACGGTGCAGACAGGCGATCGCCCGGTGAAGGTGCAAATCCGGGATGGTTATCCACAAACCTTCGATGCATCTGCATCTATCCTCAAAGCTTCGTTGGCGGCAAACAGCACAACGGCTCTGACCTATACCGTTCATCCCACGAAACGAGGAGAGTACAAATGGGGTGATCTTCAAGTGCGTCAATTGGGAGCATGGGGATTAAGCTGGCACGATTGGACGGTGCCACAACAGCAGGCGGTCGCCGTTTATCCAGATCTAATGGGGTTGCGATCGCTATCGGTGCGGTTAACGCTGCAATCGGCTGGAGCGATGCGACAGGCGCGACGCTTAGGCATTGGCACAGAATTTACAGAACTGCGCGAGTATGCCACAGGCGATGACCCGCGTTTGATTGACTGGAAGGCAACCGCTCGCCGCAGTCGTCCCCTGATTCGCGTCCTGGAACCCGAACAGGAACAAACGCTGATTATTCTGCTTGACCGGGGACGGTTGATGACCGCTCAGGTGAATGGATTGGCGAGGTTTGACTGGGGGCTAAATGCCACTCTGTCCCTGGCATTGGCGGGACTGAATCGGGGCGATCGCGTGGGTGTGGCGGTGTTCGATCGCCAGATTCATACCTGGATACCGCCAGAACGAGGACAGATGCAGCTTCCTAAATTGATTGAGCGGCTCACCCCCATCCAACCCGTTTTACTGGAACCCGATTACTTCGGCGCAGTTACTACGTTTGTCAACCAGCAAACCCGCCGCGCACTGGTGGTTCTGATTACAGACGTCGTAGATGTCACCGCCTCCGCCGAATTGCTCGCCGCGATGGGACGCTTAGCGCCTCGCTATTTACCCTTTTGCGTCACCCTCCGCGATCCACAAATTGATCAGCAGGCTCACACAGTCACTCAAGATATCGCCTCTACCTATGCCCGTGCGGTCGCGCTGGATTTGATAGCGCAACGCCAATCCGCGTTTGCGCTGCTCAGGCAGAAAGGCGCTCTGGTATTAGACGCTCCCGCCAATCGAGTGACCGAGGAATTGGTCGATCGATATTTGCAAATCAAAGCGAAAAGTTTGCTTTAATGCGATCGCTACATCCCGCTATGCACCCAGTTGCAACGCATATAGATTCGCATAAATTCCTTGTTTTTCCATCAACTTCGCGTGAGTTCCCCGCTCCACGATTTGCCCCTGCTGGATCACAAGCACCTGATCCGCTTGCGTAACCGTGCTCAGACGGTGAGCAATGACAAAACTGGTTCGATCGCTCAACAAACGGGCGATCGCCTGCTGCACCAGGGCTTCTGTTCTGGTGTCAATGCTGCTCGTCGCTTCGTCCAGAATCAGAATGCGGGGATTGACTAACACCGCACGGGCAATACTCATGAGCTGTCGCTGCCCCTGACTGAGGTTTGCCCCTCGTTCCCCGACCCGCGTCGCATAGCCTTGAGGCAATTGGATAATAAAGTCGTGCACATTGGCGACCTGTGCCGCCGCTTCAATGTCTGCCTGAGTAGCGTCTGGGCGACCAAATGCAATATTTTCAGCCACCGTGCCGCTAAACAGAATATTGTCTTGCAACACTAGGCCAATCTGACGACGCAAGCTGGCCTGCGTGACATCGCGAATATCCAGACCATCAATGCGAACGACACCCGTGGTGACATCATAAAACCGCAGAATCAGATTGATAATCGTGCTTTTACCCGCTCCCGTGGGGCCAACCAGCGCGATCATTTGCCCTGGCTCAGCGTGGAGAGAAACATCTTGTAGGACAGGCTGATCGGGATTGTAGCCAAAGGTCACGTTCTCAAACCTGACATCACCTTTAATCGGCGGCATGGCGATCGCCCCCTCCCTATCCTGAAGCTTCGACGGTTCATCCAACAGTCGAAAAATTCGCTCGGCTCCGGCCAGGGCAGACTGGGCCTGGGTATAAAACTGGCTGAGAATCTGGATGGGCCGAAAGAACTGCTGCACATAAATCAGAAATGCCGTCACGGTGCCCACCGTAGCCGCTCCCGTCACAGCTAGATATCCCCCATACGCTAAGACGCCTGCTGTTGCCAGGGTATTGAGGAAATCAATCGAGGGCAGAAATGCAGCCGTAATGGCAACCGCTTGAATATTAGCGTCGCGGTTGGCTGCATTCAGTTCCACAAATTCGCGAATGTTAAGCGGCACGCGATTAAATGCCTGAGCTTCCCGGACGCTGCCAATATCCTCTTCAATTTTGGTAGACAGATCGCCAATCGTTTCGCGAGTCACCCGAAATCGTGCTCTGGCCCAGCGCGAAAAGAAGCCAGTCGTAATCAGCATGACGGGCACAATTAAGTTGCTCAACAGACCCAACGGCAAATTAATCAGCAGCATGGCGATGATGATGCCAACCAGGCTGAACAGGTTGCCCAACATTTGGGCGATCGTCTGACCAAACGCCTGATTGATCACGCTGACATCATTCAGCAAGCGACTCATCAGATCACCTGCTTCACTGCGATCGAAAAAGCTGACTGGAAGCGATTGAATTTTGATAAACAAATCTTGTCGAATTTGCGCCAGCACTCGCTGCACAATCCACCCCACCCGGATGATCTGCTCCCGAATTGCCTGAATGCCTCCCACATAAATGGCTGTCAGCACGGCCAGCATGATCATCAACCCACGCAGATTCCCCGTCCGAATCAAATGATCAATCGACCACCCAATCAAAAATGGCCCAATCGATTGCGTTACCGCGCCGATCGCCACCATTAACAGAGCGATCGGAATTTCCTTGCGATACGGGCGCAGATACGTGAGCAACCGCCGCAACGTCGATCCTTGCTGGCTGGCCTTCTGCTCTGGGGCAACAATGGGGCCAAAGCTTCTCATCCAGAATGCCTCAATGGAGTGGTCTTAGGTTCAGGGTACGATAAAAGTACTGGTATAGCTCTCGAAATCCCAACTTGGCGTATAGATTCAGGGCAGCTTGATTGCTTGTGAGGACTTGCAAGTAAGCCGTCTTGGCACCACGATCGCCAGCCCAATGAAGCAAGCTGGAGATGAGCGTTTGGGCAAAGCCCTGACGGCGTTTTTGAGGATCAGTCACGATTTCAAATAGGCCAACGTACCCATCTTCTACAACTGCCAATCCACAGGCCGCAGGAGAGCCTTGATGGAACAAAGTGGCAAAGCAAGTTTGAGGAATGATGTTATGCAGCATCGCGGTGAGGGTGAGGCGATCGCCCTCACTCACGTTGGCAAACTGTGTGAAGCCATCAAACCAGTCTGGCGTTACATGTTCTGATAGTTGAACAAGGTCTGATAGGTTGCTCTGAAGATTAGTTAAGTCGCAGATTTGGACACTTACAACATCTTGTTTAGGGTAATTTCTACAGTCTAAGTGCGCATCTAATTGAGGGTCAGTAAGCGGTGTAATTCTAAAAATAGGGGTTAGCGTTTGACGTTGATAAATGGATTCGCACCGTTTAATTTTTTCACCAACAGGCTGAATGCCGGGGTATACAGGGTTTATGGAATTCGCTCGTTTGGTATGACCGTTGGCGAATCGTAAAATCCATCCGTCATACAGCATCTGTTGCAGCGGCGGCCATGCATTCAGCGATCGCTCTTCAATTGTGCGGATCAGGTCATAGCGTGCAGTATCCATTCAAACGTGTTAGCCCCTGCGGTAATGATTTCTGAGAACTATTATGGGGCTATCAAACCTACAAACAGACGAAAGCAGCACGGCATAGTCGTGCTGCTCTCACATGGGCTGGGCAAGTTTTATTGATGGTGCATTTTATTGATGATGCAACAGGGCGAGCAACCGTTGTTCCGTTTGCGGGTCGCGCCGAACCGCCGAGAGAATTGCATTAAACTGCTCAACCGTTAAGCCCTGATTGGCAAGCGCCTGCTGCATTCGAGTGCGGTTAGCTTGATGCATCTGGTTAAGTTGAGCGCTGGCCTGGTCAAAGTGCTGCAACTGTTCGGGGGTAAAGTGAGCAGCCTGTGACATACTGCCACCCTGAGTGGGGGCGTGGTTGGGTGCAGTATTCGGTGCAGTTGAATTGGGTGCGGTTGAATTGGGTGCGGTTGAATTGGGCTGACGCGATTGGGCGATCGCCGTAAACTGTTCTTCCGTTAATCCCTGCTGCTGAAGCACTTGCAGCGCTTGCGATCGCGCTTCTTGTTGAAGGGTATGAATTTGCTGCAAGGCTTGAGCAAATTTCTGTAAATCGGTCTGACTGACCTGAGCCTGGGAAGTACCTGGCGTCTGTGCTGGTGTTCCTGCTGGAGGTGCAGACATATGGCCCGCAGATGGCGCAGGCCGCTGGGTTGGCGAGGTCATCGATTGCGCCCAAACAGGGGTGAAGAAACTTCCCGCGACCCCCAAAACCAGAGCAGAACCACCTGTGAGAAGCTGTTTCAGCATGAGCAAAATTTCTCCGTTAACACATGAGCGTTAAATTCATCTCATCCTGAGTAGGTTCGCAGGAAAGTATTAACCTGATGTGTCAGCGAAATGTCGTTATGACATGAATTTATGGCTGTCGCGGTGTTGGTTAAAATATCGAAAAACCCAAGGGGTGTGGGGGCTTCGCCCCCAGCCAGGGGTTCCACCCCTGCACCCCGTTCCTAAATTCGATAGCGCCATATTACGCTACGTTAGCGCGTGCGCCACATTGAGCAGCATAGGCGATCGCCAATCCATCGGCGCTATCGTCCGGTGAAGGGGGTTTGGGCAATCTAAAAATATGCATGACGGCCTGTTTCACTTCAGATTTGTCTGCGCCGTATTGAGCGACTGCTGCTTTCACTTGTGATTGGTGTAGAAAAACTAACTCTGTCAATCCCCAATCGCCCAGCGCTAACTCGATCACGCCCATTGCGCGCAACACTTTATTGGCGTTGGTATTTTCTCGCCCAAAGAAGGGCATTTCTAATGCAGCCAGGTCAGGGTTGACCATTTTGCACAACGCTTGAATATCTTCCCGGATCTGGCTGAGCCGCTCATACATGGGAGCATTGGCCGGAGTTGTGATGACGCCATAGTCTAATGCCTGATCACCGCAAATGACCCCAAACCCAATGCTGGCAATGGCAGGGTCAATACCAAGAATAATGCGATCGCTCAAATCATACAGGGCATCCATACCGTCAACGACAATCTGACTCGCCTTGAGGTTAATAACACCAATTTGGGCTGAAGCTCACCTCATCTTTGCACAGACTTGGCAATGCCAACTCCTACAAAACCTTGATGTGCTTCAGACCCATTTAAATCGGTATGACTTACTATAGAGCGATCGTACTAACACATGGCAAGAGCTAAACGAGAAAATTACAGAGCGAGTAGCCGTCCGATGGTGCACTCTTTATAGCTTGATGCGTGGATTCAGCAAGGGCATCACCAGATCGGCCAGCAGATTCCCCATCACGATCGCCACCGCAGACACCAGCACAACCCCTGTAATCACGGGAATATCGACCACCTGAATCGCTTGCCAGATCAGCTGACCGACTCCGGGCAAACCAAATACACTTTCCACCACAACGGCTCCGCTCATAAAGATGCCGATATCCAGTCCGATCATGGCCACGATAGGGGGAATAGCATTGCGGAGGGCATGTTTAAAGACCACAATGCGACCGCTCGCACCTTTGGCTCTAGCCGTGCGAATGTAACCCTGCCGCATCACATCCACCATTGACGAACGCATCATGCGGGAATACCAGCCGCCTCCCGCAATCCCTAGCGTGAGAGCAGGCAGAACCAGATGCTTCCAGGAGCCATAGCCGCTCAGGGGAAACCAGCCTAACTGATAGGAAAAGACATACAGCAGGATGAGGCCAACAGCGAACTGGGGAGCAGAGACACCGATAAAGGACATCACCATGACAAAGCGATCGCCCCCCGTATCGCGTTTTACGGCTGCATAAATACCCGCACTGAGGCCAATTAACAGTTCAAACGTAATGGCACCGAGCATCAAAAAAGCAGTCGTGGGTAAGCGACTAAGAATTAGCTCAATAACCTGAGTGCGTTGAATATAAGAACGTCCCAAATCGGCGTGTAGCAAACGTCCTAAGTAACGCAGGTATTGTATGGGAATCGGTTGATCTAGCCCTAGCTGCGCTCGAATGGAGGCGACCGTTTCCGGAGTCGCGCTGCGTCCGGCAATCATGCGAACCGGGTCGGCAGGAATCAGAAACGCCAGCAGAAACGTGATCAGACTGATGCCCAATAGCACAAACAGAACTTGCAGCAGTCGGCGAGACAGATAGAGAGAATAGCGTTTCATTTATCGACCCCGCTCCGTTGGATCAAGCGCATCGCGAACGCCATCGCCCAGTAAGTTAAAGGCAAGCGACAGCACTAAAATGGAGAGTCCCGGAAACACAATCAGCCAGGGTGCAGACTGAAGAAATGATTGACTTTCGTTAATAATGCCACCCCAAGATGGCGTTGGTGGCTGCACGCCAACCCCCAGAAATGAGAGGGTCGCTTCTTGCAAAACGGTAGTTGAAATGCCCAGCGTTCCCCAGATCAGAGCGGTGGGAATCAGGTGCGGAATGATGTGCCAGGACAACAGTTGAAATCGCGTCGCCCCTAGCGATCGCGCCGCCTGAATATGCTCCTGCTCTACCAGAATCGAGACTTGCGAATAAATCACTCGCGCAATCTGCACCCAGTTCACCAGCGCAATCACCATTGCCACAATCCACAGGCTGGGACGCAGAATCGCCGCCAGAGCGATCGCCAGCAGCAGAGCCGGAAACGCCATCATTAAATCGGTGAACCGCATGATCGCTTCACCCACAATCCCCCGCACAAATCCGGCCAGGGCACCCAGCACCACGCCGACCAAAACGGCGATCGCATTCGCCACGACTCCAATCAGCAGCGACACCCGCGCCCCATACAGCAAGCGGCTAAACAAATCTCGGCCTAACAAATCGGTGCCCAACCAGAACTTACCGTTGGGCGGCAGGGGCGAACCCTGAAGGGTCAACCCATCTACAAACTGCTCGGTCGGACTGTAGGGTGCAAGCAAAGGGGCAGCAATGGCGGCGATCGTGACAATCACAGCAATGATGGCTCCGGCTACCGCAAGGCGATCGCGCCGAAAACGCTTCCAGATATCCATACAGGTTCCAAACGCCTTGCCTAACCAAACACCGCTTTGGGCAGGTAGCACGACACCACCCAATTCGGCATGTCTACCACCTCGCTAATTCTCAAATCCGCGCAGACGCTACAAAGCATGTAGGCATCCACCGGATCAAGCTGATGAATTCTCTCCAGCCAGTCGATCATGCTGCTGACCGCATCGCGCGTGGCGGCCATCAGGTCAGGCGCTACTCCGGTCGTGGCGTAATAGCCTTTGCGATCGATGTGCTGAGTCACCGGGCCAAAGGTTTCAAACTGCGGAGCTTTAATCGGCGTGGCTTTGATCAAATCAATCGTGAACTGTCCCACCATCGGACTTTCGATCGCCGTTCCACACACTTCGCCATCGCCCTGAGCGGCATGAGTATCGCCCATCGATAGCAATCCACCCGCCACTTCCACGGGTAGGTACAGAATACTTCCGGCAGACAAGTCGCGGATATCCATGTTGCCACCCACCCGACGGGGAGGTACAACGCTGTGATGTCCCGGTTCCGCCAAGGCCAACCCGATCGTGCCGACAAAGGGCTTCAGCGGAATAGTAGCTCCCAACCCCGTTGCCGTAGGAGACGAGCCGATGGTTTCGTACTTCCAGATATGAATCGCCGGATCGGTGAATTGATCCGACAGCAAGCCAAATCCAGGAAAGATGCCTGTCCATCCCCATCCAGAGGTTTGAAACTCATGCACGGTGATCTTCAAAATATCACCCACTTCGGCTCCATCCACATAAATCGGGCCAGTCGTGGGATTCGTCTTGCTGAAATCAAACGCCACAATATCAGCAGGCGTGGATTCAGTGTTGAATTGCCCACCAGAGGCATCCATCATTTGCACTTCGACCGTTTCGCCAGGGGCGATCGTCAGTTGGGGTGGAAACGAATGATCCCAACCGCAGTGATGTTGATGAGAATGAATCGTGTGATGAGATTTAAGATCCCGGCTTTGCATAGACCTGCTCATAGTTAATGGGAACTCGCACTGGATCAATCCAGAGTTTGGGGTCACCCGCCATGCGCTCAGAGTGAGCCGTGACGCGCTCTTCATTAAAGACGGGCACCCAGGGTGCATCGTCCATCACTTTAATAAACAGCTCGCGATATTGGGCAACCCGCGCCTCTTTTTGATCATTTCTCACCATCGCATCGGCCTGTTTCGCCATCTGATCCAGCGATTCGTTGCAGTACCACGACCAGTTCCAGGTACCGGGGGCGATCGCCGCACAGGACAAAATCGGCCAGTAGAAATTAGACGGATCGGGGAAGTCGGCAATCCAGGCCATGCCGCCCGACCAGACCAACGGCGCACCCTTCTCTTCTCCACCTGCCGCAATCACCGTCGCCTGCGCCTGCGTTTTTAGCTCCACCGTGATACCCACAGCCGCTAAATCTTGCTGAATCAACTGCGCGATCCGGGGATTGGGGTCAGTGTTGTTGGCAAACAGCTGAGTGCTGAATCCATTGGGATATCCGGCTTCTGCTAATAGCTGTTTTGCTTTTTCAGGGCTGTATTCATAGCCTTTGTAGTTCGGATCGTATCCCGGCATCAGCGGCGGCAATACCTGATTCGCAACTGTGGCGCGACCATTCACCACCTGAACGATACGCTCTTTGTTAATCGCCATGTTGAGCGCCCGCCGCACGCGCACATCATCAAACGGTTTGACGCGCGTGTTAATCGCGACATATCCCGTTTGCATCTGGCTTCCGCGTACCACTAAGTCTTTAGTTTTGGCATTGCTGCTAAAGTCTACAAACCGTGATGGGGGAATGCCATCACCCAACACATCCACTTCACCGCGCTCTAATCTCAGTAGCGCCACAGTCGGTTCCTGTCCGATTTCAAACACGAGGCGATCGAGTTTTGGCACACAGGGTTCAAAGTAATCAGGATTGCGTTCAAACACAATTTGTTTACCCAGATCCCAACTCACAAACTTATATGGCCCGGTTCCAACCGGATGTTTGCCAAAGTCTTCACCATACTTTTCTACTTCTTCTTTCGGAACGATCGCCGAGAAGTTGATCGCTACGATATGCAAGAATGCGGCATCTGGTTCTTTTAGTTGAATCTCTACCGTTTGTGGATCAACAATTTTGATTCCCGTAACTGATTTTGCCTTTCCACTGATAAATTCATCAAACCCGACTACGTTGTTATAAAAGCCCTGTCCAGGACTCTTTGTTTTCGGATCAATCGTGCGCTCAAATGAATACTTCACATCCTCAGCCGTCATCTCGCGACCGTTGTGAAATTTGATACCTTGGCGCAACTTAAATGTGTATGTTTTGCCGTCTTCTGAGATGGTGTAGCTGGACGCTAAACTCGGCACAATATTGGTCGTTCCCGGTTCGTAATCCAGCAGTCGCCCAAACAAACTTTTGATCATCGACCAGTTCTGCCAGTCATAGCCGATCGCCGGATCAAGCGTAGACACATCATCTTTCCAAGTCATGACCATCTCGCCACCATTTTCGGGGCATTGACCACTCGCCGCAGAGCTGAATTCTGGAGAATTAGCAGTCGTCGTAGGGGCAGGTGGAGTGCAGCTTGCGAGCATTAACGTCAGGGAAGTCGCAAGAACCGCGATCGCATTTTGCTTACGTTTCACAGGCTTAATCAGGGAAGGTAGGGAACACTCAAGCGAAATTCTATCTCAATGCAGTCACAATCTTGCCAGAACCACTTTAACGAATTGTATTGAACTATACGGTTTTGTTATCTGCACTTGGGAGAATGGCAAAGACTTAGTCCTGCGGTTGTGTGGCAGGTTATACTTTGGTTTCGCGGCGATCGCTATGACAGTTCCCATTCTCGATGTGCAAAATTTGACGATTGACTTTATCGCAGATGGGCAAGCCATTCGTGCAGTTGATCATCTCTCGTTCACATTAAGAGCAGGTGAAGTCCTGGGAGTTGTTGGCGAGTCCGGTTCGGGTAAATCAACCGCATCGCTCGCGATCATGCGACTGTTGCCGAGAACGGCTCGCGTCAGCGGTGTGATTTCTTTTCAGCCAAATGAAAAAGAAGCAGTTAACTTGCTGTCGCTACCGGAACGGGCGATGGGAAAAGTCCGGGGTGGTCAAATTTCGATGATCTTTCAAGATCCGCTCAGTTCCCTCAATCCGGTCTATACCTGCGGTTCACAGCTCGTTGAAGCGATTCGACTGCACGAGCCAGTTTCTGAAAAAGAGGCGTATCGTCGGGCGCTGTCCCTGCTGGATGAAGTGAAATTGCCTGACCCCAAAGGCATGATGCACCGCTATCCACACGAACTGTCGGGCGGACAAATTCAGCGGGTGATGATTGCAATGGCGTTGGCTGTGAATCCCGCGATTCTGATTGCTGACGAACCCACAACAGCGCTAGATGTCACGATTCAGGCCACAATTTTAGCGCTGCTAAAAGAAATTCGCGATCGCCGCCAGATGTCGATCCTCTTTATCACGCATGATCTGGGCGTGGTATCCGAAATGGCCGATGCGATCGCCGTTCTCTATCGCGGCAAGCTGATGGAGTATGGAACGGCTCATCAACTATTTACACAGCCCCAGCATCCATACACGAAAGGACTGTTAGCCTGTCGTCCCCGATTAGATCAGCAGTTTAAATATCTGCCAACTGTGGCGGATTACATGGAAGAAAGCATCAGCCCCGATGGAGAGATAATTCTACGAGAAAAAATTGCTCCTGCTAGTGCTGCATTTCGCATTGAATTAAGTGTCACGGAGCAGCAACAGCGGTTGTCTCAATTGCAACATAGTACTCCAATCTTAGACGTTAAAAATTTACGCGTTTTCTTCCCCATTAAGGGATTACTGGGTAACATCACGCACTACGTAAAAGCGGTGAATGATGTGTCGTTTTCGGTGTATCCCGGTGAGTCGCTGGGTTTAGTAGGCGAGTCGGGCTGTGGCAAAACAACGCTGGGGCGATCGCTCCTGCGCTTAATCGAACCAACCAGCGGACAAATCATATTTGAAGGCGAAGATATTACCCATCTGGCACAACCCCAATTGCGGCAAGTGCGCCGAGATCTGCAAATGATTTTTCAAGATCCATTTAGCGCGCTAGATTCTCGTATGAGCATCGGCAAAGCCGTGATGGAACCGTTGCGAATTCATACGCCAACCGCCAAGCCAACACAATGGAAAGAGCGTGCGGCTTACCTGCTCGACCGAGTGGGATTAAACGCTGAGTTTATGAATCGCTATCCTCATGAACTATCGGGTGGACAATGTCAGCGTGTGTGTATTGCCAGAGCATTAGCGCTCAATCCGAAGTTTATTATTTGTGATGAATCGGTTTCGGCGTTAGATGTTTCAGTGCAAGCACAAGTACTGAATTTATTGCGAGAACTACAGGACGAATTTAAACTCACATACATTTTTATCTCGCATGATTTAAGCGTGGTGAAGTTTTTGAGCGATCGCATTATGGTGATGAATCGCGGTGAGGTCGAAGAAATTGGTGCGGCAGAATCAGTCTTTCGCAATCCAGCCAGTGACTACACGCGACGACTGATCCAGGCCACACCCAATATCACGGTTAGAAAATAAGTTGGCGATCGCTCCCATCATCCTCAAACTGCTGTTCTCCCACTCCCACAACTTCGACAATCACTCGACGGGGATGAGGCTGCCAGCTACCCTGACGAGCGGCGATCGTTACGGTGATCTGGTTGTCATGCGAAACGCGGTAGGTGGTGGTAGCCCATGCCCCCGATTCATACTCGAACGTATGGCCGTCATCTTCATAAAGCGTCCACTCACCTGTGCCGGGATAAACCCGCAATCGCAGTTCATCCAGAGGCCGCTCATCGACATGCTGCACCACAGGCTGCATTGGAATAATCGCTCCAGACCGAACATACAGCGGCATTCGCTCTAATGGCGCATGAGCCAGAATGCAGGTTTGCCCTTCGTAATAGAGTTCTCCCGTCCACCAGTCATACCACCGCCCTTCGGGCAGGTAAACTGCTCGATGTTCAATGCCGGGACGACAAATCGGAGCCGCCATCAGTGATGGCCCTAACATGACCTGATCGTGGAGCGTGTAGGTTTTCGGATCGTTGGGAAAGTCATAGAGCAGCGGACGGAGAATCGGTGCACCCGTGGTTGACGATTGCCAGAACAGCGTATAGAGATAGGGCAACAGACGGTAGCGCAGTTCGATGTATTCACGACAGATGCGCTCGGTGCGATCGCCAAACACCCACGGCTCATGTTGTGCCGTGTGCATGGAGGAATGGCCCCGCATCAGCGGATACAGCATTCCCACCTGCATCCAGCGAGCGAACAGTTCCGCTGTCGCGTTGCTGGCAAATCCACCAATGTCGCTCCCCACAAACCCGACACCCGACAGGCTCATGTTACACAACATCGGCAGCGACATTTCCAGATGATCCCACAGCGAATGATTATCGCCCATCCACACCGACGACCAGCGCTGCACGCCAGCAAATCCAGAGCGAGTCAAGACAAACGATCGCTCGTCAGGACGTAATCGCTTCAGTCCTTCATAGCTGGCCTGCGCCATGCCAATGCCGTACAGGTTGTGCGCTTCTGCGTGAGTAGCGCGCTCATCGGGTGGCCCTTGCGGCGCGTCGAGTGGGAAGGTGATCTTGTTGCCCTCATCACCAAAGGGTCGTTCGTCAATGGCAGGTTCGTTCATGTCGTTCCAGATGCCCGCCACACCAGCCTCGGTCAGGCTTTTCTGCCAGTTGCCCCACCACTCGCGCACTTCAGGCCGCAGGAAGTCTGGAAACACGGCTCGTTCTGGCCAGACATAGCCGTGAAACATTTGTCCGTCCGCTTTACGGACAAAGTAATCGTGATCGAATCCCTGATCGAATACAGGATAGTCGGCTTCCGGTTCGTATTTGACTCCCGGATCAATAATCGTCACAGTCTTAAATCCATTGTCCGCCAGATCGCCCACCAGTTTCTCTGGATCAGGAAAGCGTTTGGGACTCCAGGTAAACACTCGAAATCCGCGCATGTAGTCAATATCAAAATGAATGACATCACAGGGAATCTGGCGATCGCGAAACTCGCGCGCCAGTTCCCGCACCACATCCTCCGAATCGTAGCTCCAGCGGCACTGATGATAGCCCAACGCCCACTTTGGCGGCAGCGGCATTCGTCCTGTCAGTTGCGTATAAGTAGCAAGAATCTGCGCGGGCTGTGGGCCATAAATAATGTAGTAATCTAACTCACCGCCACGAGTAGTCATTTGCCAAACGCCCGGTTGAGCTGCGCCTAAATCAAACTGACTCCAAAACGTTGTGTTGAAGAAAATGCCATACGCCAAATTGGGACGCAACGCCATGAAAAACGGGATGGCCTGATACATCTCATCGGTGAGCGAACCGTAATCCAATGCGTCCACCGTCCAGTTGGTTTTACGCTCCGATCGCTTGTCGAGCAAACCCGTGCGTTCCCCAAACCCATAAAAATGTTCGTCGGCTTCAATCCGCTTCCATCCGGCGATCGCCCCCATCCGCCAGCCCATCCCGGCATCTGTATCGCAAGCAAACGGCTGACCTGCGGCATCAAAACAGTGAATGCGACAGGGATTGCGATCAACCACTACACGGATTTGGCTGGTCTGAAGGGCGATCGCCTCCTCCGTCTCCTGCACCTCAAACGGTACGCGCTGCCATTCTGCATCATCCAGGGCTACCGCCCACGATCGCCGGGGCAAAAACTCCCCAGTTGGAACCATGCGTATCCGCACCAGATGATCGGCCAGAACGATGACCTTTAGTTGCGTTTCTCCACAAGTAATGTGAATACCTTGTTCATCCGTTTGAACGGATGTGATTGCACCCACTTCAGACCAGGGTTGATCCATTGAATGCAGTTTTCCAAACACTTGCGGCATGTTTAACCCCTATCTTTGCAACTATCCTTGGTAACCTATCCTTGTAACAGTGATTCTGCACCATCAATCCAAACTTCTGTTCCGGTAATATGACTAGCGTTATCAGAGGCCAGAAATAGCACCAGTTGGGCAACCTGCTCTGATGTACCTGACTTGCCATCCGTTAACGGGATCTTACCTTCAGGATACTCAACAGGCTCTTTAATCTCTTGCAAATCACGATGTTCCGTATTGTCATTAATGTTGGTGTCGATCGCACCTGGGCAGATCACATTCACTCGAATTCGATGTTCGGCCAACTCTAACGCCACCATCTTCGTGAATGCAACCTGCGCCGCTTTGGAACAGGAATACGCTGTTGCGCCCGTATTGCTAAAAATGCGCGTACCGTTCACCGATGCCGTCACAATCACCGCCCCACCCTGCCGTTTGAGATACGGAACGGCATACTTCACTGTTAAAAATGTTCCTTTCAAGTTTGTATTGAGCGTTTTATCCCATTCTTCCGGTGCCAGTTCTTCAATCGGTGCCCACACGCCGTTAATTCCAGCATTGGCAAACACAATATCAATGCGTCCCCACCGATCGGTAATCGCTTTAATGGCCTGCTGAAGTTGGTCAGGTTGAGAGATATCTGCGATCGCTGACATCGCCTCTCCCCCCGACTGCTGAATCTTCTCGACCGTCTCATGGCTTTCATCTGGCGTGTGATCGATCGCCGCCACCTTCGCCCCCTCTTTTGCCAACAGCAGTGCCGTCGCCTTACCGATTCCAGAACCCGCTCCCGTAATCACCGCCACCCTACCGTCAAGCTGCATAATGGCCTCCACTGGCGTATTTAAGTGAATGAAATTTTTTAAGAAGACCGCGATGGGGAAGGTGGAGGAGATAGAGAGGATAGGGGAGATAGGGAAGCTACAACCTCCCCACCTTCCCCATCATCCCCACCCCTACTTCACCTGATGAGTATCCTTGTTCTCCAACCCTTCTTTCGAGTGATCGAGCCTTAATTCTCCTTGCGGTTCAAAGCGTTTCCAGAATGGTGTTTGCTTGCCAACCGAACCCTTGGCTGGCGTCACGCCGCCATCTGCTAGCCACAGCGCACCCGTCACATAGCTCGCTTCATCTGACGCTAGAAATGCATAAACATTCGCCATTTCTTCGGGCGTTCCGCGTCGTGCCATTGGAACTGCTTCGATCAGCATCTTTTCCATTTGCTTATCCATTGGCCCGGTTTCCTTATGCGTCCAAGCCGTATCGATCGCCCCCGGACACACGCAATTGGCCCGCACGCCAAACCGCGCTTGCTCTACAGCAACTCCCATCGTGAACGAATGCATCCAGCCCTTCGTGCCACCATAGGTAGTATTTTGCGCTAAACCGTTGAAGCCTGCTTCAGAACCCGCATTGACGATATTGCCGCCTGTTTTCTGCAAATGTGGCAGCGCAAATTTCGTCATCAAAAATGCAGAGCGAACATTCATTCGAATGGTGCGATCGAAATCTTCAATTGGATAATCCTCCGTTAGCGCTGTCACCAAGAAAACACCCGCATTGTTGACCAACACATCCAACTGACCATAGGCATCGATCGCATGTTGCACACAGCCCTGCGCATGTACTTCTTCAGACACATCCCCGGCATAGGCGATCGCCGTTCCGCCATAGCTCCGAATCGCACTGGCGACCTCCTCAATCGGATCATCCGGCAATCCATTCACGACAACCTTTGCACCCTCTTTAGCAAACTTATGGGCGATCGCTTCCCCAATTCCGGTTCCGGCTCCTGTCACGATCGCCACTTTGTTTTCTAACCGTCCAGCCATACTTCACCTACCTGCGCTGCGTCTCCTATCCCTAAGAGTTATGCAGAATTGCAGATCCTTCCTCTGCCATCAGTCAGGTTAGATGCTCTGTCTATAGCAGGTTTAAGCCCAGCAACATCGGTTGTTAAATTGCAAGGGATGAATTTATGAGATTTCTATGACATATACAACTTCAAATCCTTCCAGTAAATTGGTGCAATCGTTCCGCAGCCTGGATGTTGATCAGCAGCTAGCTCTCTTCTGGTTTGTTTATACCGAAATGGGCGAATCCATCACTCCTGCGGCTCCCGGAGCCAGCACTGTTTCCCCCGAAATTGCTGAAGGATTATTTAATCAGGTCAAAGAACTGTCTCATGACGAGCAATTGCAGCTTCAGCGTGACTTAATTCAAGGAAACAACAGTTTGCTAGCCCGCGAATACGGCGCACTGGGCGACACGACCAAACTGCTGTTCTGGTATCGTTTGGCGCAAGGAATGGAGAGTGGCACCATCATTCCCATGCCTCCTAACTACAAGCTGTCTGATGAAGCAGAACGAGTATTCAGCGAAATTAAAGCGCTAGACTTTGGTCAGCAAATTACCCTCTTCCGCGATATCGTTTCTCCGATGGGCGTTGACCCTAGCACCGCAGAACACGACGAAGCAACCGGACTATAGAGTAATAACAAAACAAACGCGGCACTATCTAAACATAGATGGTGCCGCGTTTATAGTGTTTGGATCACTTTGATTGATTACCGCGATCGCTATCACCTTTGGACTGTTTTTCTGGCTCATTTTTAAGTTGGTCAATGCGATCGCGCAATTTCTCTTGTTCTCGTCGATCTTTAATTGCAGCTAGCATTTCCAATGCAAGAGGAGTCAGTTGAATCCTATATCAACTTACGCCGCAGTGTACTAGTCTAACGGACATTCAAGAACTGTCTCTACCAAGATGGGTTGGAGCAATATTCTACTGGGAAAGCCGTATCTTAATATAGCTTTCCTACTAAAATATTCTTCACCTAGATATGTAGCGCTACGTATTTTTATCACTTAACGGGAAATAATTAGACTGGAAGAGATTCCCTTTGAAGGGAGGACGACAGCAGTGCATTTCAGACCGATGGAGGAAGGATGTCATTAAGCGAAAGGGAGAGTTCAGGAAATGCGAGTGGAGACACTTGATTCGGTTCAGTCAGAATGAGGTGACTAGTGTAGCCTATAGGGGTTGGATTGCGGAAGATGTGAAGTTGACGGTTTTTCAGATCCAATACCCAGTAGTCGGTAATGCCAGCTTGAGCATAGAGTTTATCTTTAATTTCGCAATCCTGTTTGAGAGTCGAATCAGCGACTTCGACCACCAGGTAAATCTGATCGGGTCGGGGATGATGAGCGGCGTAGTCTAAAACTGTCCCTTGAGCAATGACCAAATCCGGTTCTGGTTCAGAAAAATCATCAAGTTGAATTGGGTCTTGAGTCCGGATCACTGCTGCATTGCCCAGGCGATCGCGCAGTGCGTTTGCCAAAAGTTGTAGCGCGGTGACGTGAGGAGTTCCTTTGGCCGCCATAAGGATAATTTGCCCTGCGATCAGTTCCGTCCGCTCATCAGCGTCGAGAATACCCAATTCACTCATGCGGTGGTAATCCTCTACCGTCCAGCGCTTGAGCAACGTTGGTTCCATAGATACGGTGACGTTAGGACGTGCGATGGAAGACATGGCAGGCGATCGCGAAGTTGATTGGATTCCCTTGAATATTTATTATTTTGACCATTCCAATTAAGATTTGCCCAGATTATTCAGAACAGTTATTTTCTTATAGCAATTTAATGTGAAGCGGCACTCTATAGGATGTGTTAGGCGATCGCCGTAACGCATCACTGGTCTGGATTATTGGTTCAGCAAGTCTAAAACAATAACTGTAGGATGGGCACAGGTAAAAACCTTTGCCCATCGATTGAGGATTTGGGCTTTGATGGGCACGCTTCGCTTTGCCCATCCTACGCTACTACGCTACTGCCGCTAATGCATCCTAACGATAATATGCAGTTGATCGCGTCAAGTGTTGCAATGCTTATGGATACTAATTCTGCAAAAGGCATTGACGTTTAAACTAATCTGGTGAAGAGTCAGATGGAGCGATGTCATGGCAAAATCAGGGCGTGATGAAGAGCGCGAAGAGCGCATCACAATGGAAATCGTAGTAGATGCATATGGCCCAGAAGAACAAGCGATGGGCTGGTACTACTACTTGCAAGATACGCTGCAATTTCCATTCACGGCTGTCTGCGTGAGTAAACGACGCATTTCCCCCCTCAAAACAGGCGCGACCGTAAAAGTCGTGGACATGGCACCCGAAGATGAGTGTGAACGGGAAATGTTTGTTGAGATTGAATGGGAAGGTGACAGACTGGGAGTTCCCTTGATTCAGCTAGAGGCTCCAAAAGCGGATGCTGAGACGCAACAGGCGATCGCTGACTGGCACTACTGGGTCAACCAAGGCTATGAATTCGGATAACCTGATCACTCCAACAGTTCCTGTAGCTCCTTCAGCAGTTGATCTTGCTCTTGTTTGATCGCGTCCAATCGCTGTAACACCTGTGTGAGGCGTTCTCGCTGCGGTGGTTGCTCAGCATTCGATGGAGCAGATTTCTCGATCGCCCCCATTGCCCTGAAACTGCTAAACAGCGATCGCCATACCCATTGGCCCAACCGAATGGGGGCTTGCAGAATCGCCAGCCATAGCCGCTCAGTCATATAGGCGATCGCCCTGAATAATCCTGCTAGCAAAAAAATTAGAACCAGCGCGATCGCAACTGTCCCCAACGGATGGTCTACCATCCAGTGCACCGTGGGATGCTCGTTTAACCAGTCCGTTGCGAAACTATTGACAGCATTTTGTTGAATCGTATCGACCCAACTGGTCATCCATTGACGAGGCTGCTGTATTAGCTCATGGGTTGGAGATGTCATGGTGGCGATCGCTCCATCGGTCAAGCTTTTACCATAATCGGTTGCCCTGCCAGTGACATGCGTCAAGAAATCCGAAGATTTATGAATTAGGGTAGCTCTCGTTTCCTGGGTCTGAGTTGCCCAATCCGCTACAGCCGTTGTAGTTTGGCTCAAACTGTCCTGGAGCGATGTGTAACGATTCGTTGCCCAGTCTACGACGGCTGTTCCCCACCCATGAAGATCCTGAGCAATTTGTTGCCTCTCTTGCGGTAGTCTATCCTCCATACCAGCTACAATCATCTCTGCCCTGTCTTCTCTGTAGCGCCAGACTTCGATCATAGCCTGGTGCTTCGCAATGCATCAGGGGCAACAGCTAATGAGAGAATGGTTGAAATCAGGTATCTCATTTAAACGTATCATTGGCTACAAAATCGGTCTTCTCGACGGTGATAGAAAGGGTCATGCCCGGTGTGAGGATAGAACAACAACGTAAGGAGTGCTGAAGTACATGAAAAAAGTTGAGGCGATTATTCGTCCCTTTAAGCTCGACGAAGTCAAAATTGCGCTGGTCAAT
>DATNPS010000191.1:0-13561 GCA_036703095.1 Crinalium sp.
TACTGACGAGCGTGTTTTTTGGCTTGCCATCCCGTGTAGCTTAACAAAACCGTCGCTCCGATCGCATATCCCACCCCGCTCGGAATTCCAGAAAACGCCAGTGCCAAACTTCCAACCCATAGGGTTAAGGAATAAATGAACAGCACCGCGAAGCGATGGGGTAACCCGGCTTGCAGCAGACGATGGTGTAAATGCCGTTTATCGGCGATAAAAGGAGACTTGCCGTGACGAATCCGGTCTAGAATCACCGCCGACATGTCCAGAATGGGTACCGCCAGAATAATGTAGGGCAGCAAAACAGCCACTGTTGTCACACTCTTGACCAAGCCAACTACGCCAATTCCAGCCAGCGTAAAGCCAATAAAATACGCGCCTCCGTCTCCCATAAAAATCTGGGCCGGATTAAAGTTATAGCGGAGAAACCCCAATGCGCCACCCGCCAGCGCTGCCGCAATCAACCCAGCTGCTGGCTGATTCATAAAGAGACAGACCACCAGCATGACGACGGCTGCGATTCCAGATACACCAGCCGCCAAACCATCTAACCCATCAATCCAGTTAATGGCATTTGCCATACCCACTAACCAGAGAACAGTAATCGGCAAACTGATCCAAGCGGGCAGCGACAACAAGCCCAGAAAGGGGATGGACAGAAAATCGATATGCACACCAGCCTGCCACGCTGCTGCCGCAACAGCCGATTGGATCAAAAGGCGAGTGATCGGAGACAGGCCAAATAAATCATCTGCCAGACCAATCAGGAAAAAAGCAAGCCCACCCAGAGTCACGCCCCAGATCTCGTATTCCTTCTCGGAGGGTAAAATTCCAAATCCACCAATTCCCCAGATGGTCAACAGGGCAATTACAGTACCCAGAAAAATAGATACACCACCCAGGCGCACCATGGGCCGCTGGTGAATTTTTCGTCCGCCTGGGGGGTCAAATCGTCCACTTTTGAGTCCAATCCGTTTGACGATTGGTGTACTCATCAGGACAACCGCAGCAGAAACTACAAATGCAGTCAGATGATAAAGATGGGAGGGCATCTGAAGTAAGTTGGGAACGGGTGTCAGGCAGAGTCTACAGGAAGAGGCGCTTTAATGCTAGAGCCTCTGATTCGTTTTTACTGATTTCAGCCATCATGAATTGATGGTGTTTTTGGCAGAGGATGTCTTTTACAAGCGTGTGCGTTCAGTGAAGCACCCAGTAGAGACATACAGACCTCCCAACCTGAAGCAGGAAACTTTTAGTTCCCCGCTAGTTTAATTCAGTTTGTTTAGTTCTTTAAAGTACAGCACATTCAGGCCAGTAATTCTCACGTTAAACCCAATTTTGCGGGGGATAATGACTGTTTCTCTCGACCCAGGTTCAGCGTGAACTCTGCAACGATCAACGCGATCGCAGCCCTGTCCTCGATCGGCTTCCAGAGGCGATCCTCCAATCCTTACGAGCGATGCGTAATCCCCCCTGAAAGCTGCTGCCATTTCTCAGCCAGTTGATTTGGCGTCATCTGCTCATACGGTTCAAATGGCTGGTGAATCCAGGGATTATCGGGCAAATAATCAACGTAGTAGTCAGGTTTAATGATCGAACAATCCTTGTACCAAAGCACCGCTGTACGGATTTCATCAATGTAAAACCCGTAGTTTCGATCCAGCCAGGTGAGTGTCCGTTTGAGCGAAGCGCCTGAATCGACTAAATCATCCACCAGTAAAACTCGGCTGCCTAGATTGGCCGTGGTCATGGTTAAATCACGCGCAAACGTAATGGAACCCCGCACTTGATTATTTGGCCCACCGTAGGATGAAACGGCCAGAATAGCCAGCGGCTGATTATAAATTCTAGAAATAATGTCGCCGACCCTCAGGCCACCTTTAGCAAGACAAATAATTTGGTTAAAGTGCCAGTTTGCCTCATAAACCTTTACGGCAAGCTGTTCCACCTTCTCGTGATACTCTGTCCAGGAAATATAGAGATCTGACATGTCAAGGTTAGCTAGTTGATTTGGTGTAATTTACAGAGATTGAAAAGCATCATATAGCAATCCCTCATGGGTTGTGAGAAGCGTACCGCTAGCAATTCTGAGTATGCAGATCAGTGGCGATGAGACCCGTTGACCGCTAGCACAACCGTTCTCATCTTGTGAGTCCACACCATTAGCCACTAGACTATAAGCCTTGGTCGCCTCCCACAGAGGGCGATCGCCCACCCATCCACCTGTAGCCATCGTCTTGACGGTAAGAACAAGGGCCTATACCTTCAGCCCAGACGCTTACCCTTGATTCCCGACCGAACCCGGCTTGCCATTGTCATTATTTCCCAACTTATTCGCTAAATCTTTCGATAAACCTTTCGCTAAATCTTATGAGTCACTCCGATGATGTTGCGGTCAGTAGCCACAGTCCCCATAAGCTAAACTTACCAACCAAAATGGCTTACGGGGTCGGCGATCTGGGCACCGCGATCTCGGCAAATATCTTAGTGTTCTATCAGCTCATCTTTTTGACGAACGTCGCTGGACTCAGCTCTGGACTGGCAGGCAGCGTTCGTGCCGTAGCTGGCATCTGGGATGCGGTGAATGATCCGGTTGTGGGCGTATTGAGCGATCGCACTCAAACCCGGTGGGGTCGCCGCTATCCCTGGATTATCGCAGGGGCCATCCCGCTTGGAATCTTCTTTTTTCTAAGCTGGATTGTTCCTGAATTTAGTCCAGTACCTAAAACACAAGAGATATCATTATTTGCGTTTTATATTGCGATCAGCGTCCTGTTTAATACCGCCTACACAGCAGTCAACCTGCCCTATACCGCCCTCACTCCAGAGCTGACCCAGGATTACAACGAACGCACGAGCCTCAACCAATTTCGCTTTACCTTCTCGATTGGCGGCAGCATTCTATCGTTTATCCTGGCCCGCATCATCTTTGCAACCGTCACCGAGCCTCGCCAACAGTATTTAATGCTAGGTGCAGTTTGTGCTGTTTTGTGCATGGTGCCGCCATTTCTGTGCGTATTAGGAACGCGCAAACGGGTGGCAGAAGTAGCAGCACAAAGCGGCAGTGAAGAGGCTGATGCGCCTCCTCTGCCATATTTTCAGCAGCTTCGCATTGTTTTTAGCAATCGCCCCTTCCTGTTTGTCATCGGCATTTATCTGTTTTCCTGGCTGGCCGTGCAAAACACAGCGGCGATCATTCCCTTTTTCATCAAAGACTGGATGAAGTTGCCACCCCAACACTATGCGCAGCTTCCGCTAGCGCTCCAGGGAACGGCCATTATTATGCTGTCTGTCTGGAGCGTCGTGAGCCAGCACGTTGGCAAAAAAGCCGTTTATTTCATGGGGATGACCGTCTGGATCATCGCAGAAGTGGGCATTTTTCTACTGCAACCCGGTCAGGTCGGGCTGATGTATTTCCTGGCCGTTCTGGCAGGGTTTGGCGTCTCTACTGCCTACCTCGTTCCCTGGTCGATGATTCCCGATGTGATTGAGCTGGATGAACTGAACACAGGCCAGCGTCGGGAAGGCATTTTCTACGGCTTTATGGTTTTTCTGCAAAAAATAGGGCTGGCGATCGGGCAACTATTTGTAGGTTTAGCGCTGCAATGGGCAGGGTTTGAAAGCGGTGCCGACAGCCAACCCCCCACAGCGCTATTTGCCATTCGCTTGCTGATGGGTCCAATTCCCGCTGTCACGCTCATTTTGGGCCTGATCTTAGCCTACTTCTATCCCATCACCCGTGAGGTTCACGCCGAAATTTTATTGCAGCTCAGACAACGTAGAGAACAGCAGCGTTAAACAACCAGACACTAGCAATTCTTATTTTGGAACCGATTGCGAGTCTGGCGTGCCCGACGAGCGTGCCAAACCCGCGACCAGTGGCCAGGCAAGTCACCTGCGGCGAACTTGCCTGGCCACTGATTTGCATACTGAGAATTGCTGCGTTATTCCTGGGTGAAGATAAGAGTATCCCCAGTTCAAGATAAAATCGGCAATAAACGTTTGATCCCCACGGTTGAATCGAACTGTTTTGTGCCCCGATTTATTGCAGAGGTTTTATGAAAAGGTTCTTGTCCCAACTGCTTTCTCTGGCATTGGCTTTCGTAGTTGTGGTTGGCTTAATGGGTTGTTCTGCCTCCCCCTCTGGACTGGCGGGTAACTATCGTCAAGATACGCTGGCTGTCGTGAATGGCCTGAGAACAGCACTGGATTTGCCAGAAGGTACTCCTGAAAAGGTAGCCGCACAATCCAAAGCACGGCAGCTGATCAACGATTTCTCAGCTCGCTATCGTCGCGATTCGTCCGTGACAAAGCTCAATTCCTTCACGACGATGCGGACGGCTCTAAACTCATTGGCTGGCCACTATAGCTCGTATCCCAATCGCCCGGTTCCTGCCAAATTGAAACAGCGGTTAGACCAAGAATTTACTCAAATCGAAGCAGCCCTTAAACGGGGAGCGTAACCATACTCAGTTCAAATTCCCTTGTCGAATGAGCTTAAAGGGGCGTTGCGCGATGCGCAACGCCCCTTTAACGTCAGGGCAGGTTTATGAAGTGCTGGGGACTGAGGACTGAGTAGGGAATACTACCAGCACTCAGCACTCATTGTGAATTCAATAGCGGCATTTCAGCCGCGCGCTGTGCGGCTGAAATGCCGCAAAAGTATGTTCGTCGGATTCACGTCAGCACTCAGCACTCAGTCCTACCGTGACCAGGATTTGAGGGATTTGAATCACGCCTTAGGATCGCGAACAAATTAAAACCAAATTTTTAATTTTTGAAAGCGCGGCTCTGCCGCGCTTTCAAAAATTAAGTTTCGGGTTTTATTAAATCCACGATCCATTAGGTTAAAGCCGCTTCAACCAACGGCTGCTCGGCTTCTGGCTTCAGTAAATCGGTTAACAGATCTGCCGGACGACCGCCATACGGCCAAGCAAATGAATGACGGAATGCTGCTGCCTGACAGGCTTGCAACTGTTCAAAGTCGATAATGTCATAGGTCAGCAGGTTTTCATATTCAAACGGCAGCCGAACGTTGTGCAATCCAGCGTTGTCTGTACAAATAGCAATATCTACGCCCGCTTCAAAACAGCGATCGAATACGAGTTTAAGCTGACGAATATCATCCAACGTTCCGGTTTTGAGATAGGTAGTAGGACAAACCTCCAAACACTGCTTGCGCTGAGCCAGTTCACCTAACAATTCAGGATGCAGCAGTGGAATTTGAATACCATGCCCAATCCGCATCAGGTATGGCAACAGCTCTGGATAGCAGCCTTCAGTAGTTTCGTACACATGGCCTGTGGTGTTTAAGCCTAGCGATCGAGCATACTCATACAGCCCAACAAACTCATCTAGCCGTGCTGCATAATGAGCATCGCCCCCAGCCAGGTCAATCCCACAGACAAAATGCTTCATCTGAGCCGCTAAATCAACGATCGCTCGATTCACCTCATAGGGCAACCGGGAGTGCATACAGAGAATTTGACCCGTGACGATGGGATATTCTTTAATCTGGCTGGCCTGACCCACTACCTCCACAATCTGAGTCATCAAATCAATCCGTTCAGATTGGCTCAAATGCTCAGGGGTGCGCAGGAATGGGGTGTAGCGCAATTCCAGATACGCCAAATTCTCAAAAATATAAGCTCCCCGCAGCAACCGATAAATAAAGTAAGGAAGCGTTTCATCGGTTTGCACACTTTCTACTAGCGTGTGCAGTTCCAGATATTCCGCCAACGTATTGCGAGGACGCGTATAAAAGTCTTCAAAATTCTCATAGCCTGAAAATTGGTGAGCCAGATCAGCACGGTTGCGCTGAAAATATCGCCAGAGTACACGAGGGACGACCGATCCGCCTAGATGGCGGTGCAATTCAGCATATAAAGCCACAGCAACCTCTTTCTAGCTAGATAAGTTGTGTAAGTTGCAGCAATTCTCAGGATTAAAATCGGAGCAGAGTAAGCTCGCCGCAGGTGAGCTTGCTCTGCTCCGATTGCGGGTTTTACACTCTCAACGGGAGTGTAAAACCCGCAATCGGCTTCAAAATGGGAATTGCTGCGTAAGTTGTGGTTAAGTTGACAGGCGTCACATCCGATGACGATAATTATAGTTTGCGTAATATTTTGAATTCTACCAACTTAAACTCTTGGCTAACGTTGTTGTAATTGGTGCCCAATGGGGCGATGAAGGAAAAGGCAAGATAACAGATCTGCTGAGCAAGTCAGCCGATGTGGTGGTTCGCTATCAAGGGGGCGTGAATGCGGGTCACACCGTCGTCGTTAAAGATCAAACCTTTAAGCTTCACTTAATTCCGTCCGGCATTCTGTATCCCAAAACAGAATGCATCATTGGCAGTGGAACGGTGATTGATCCAAAAGTCTTGATAGAAGAATTGGATCAGCTCGAAGCACTGGGCATTTCAACAGAGAATCTGATGATTTCAGAGACTGCCCACGTGACCATGCCCTACCATCGGCTGATCGACCGAGCGTCGGAAGAGCGACGCGGAACCCATAAGATTGGCACCACAGGTCGAGGAATCGGGCCTACCTACGCCGATAAATCTGAGCGGACGGGCATTCGGGTCATCGACCTGATGGAGCCAGAAGGCTTACGGAAACAGCTCAGCTGGGCGATCGGCTACAATAACGTCATCCTAGAGAAGCTTTACGATCTGCCCCCCCTCGACGCAGACGAAATCATTGACGAATATCTGGTCTACGCAGAACGCTTGCGCCCGCATGTGGTAGATAGCTCTCTGCGGATCAATGAAGCCGTTCGGCAACGTCGCAATATTTTATTTGAAGGGGCACAGGGAACGCTGCTGGATTTAGACCACGGCACCTATCCCTATGTCACCTCGTCCAATCCGGTTGCCGGGGGAGCTTGTGTTGGTTCCGGCGTTGGCCCTACTATGATAGATCGGGTCATTGGTGTAGCCAAAGCGTATACAACTCGTGTAGGAGAGGGACCCTTTCCGACAGAATTGGATGGCACAATAGGAGAGTTGTTGTGCGATCGCGGCGCAGAATTTGGCACTACAACCGGGCGCAAACGGCGCTGCGGTTGGTTTGATGCTGTAATTGGCCGCTATGCGGTGCGGATTAACGGGTTAGATTGTCTGGCCATTACCAAGCTCGATGTCTTAGATGAGCTAGAGGAAATCAAGGTGTGTGTCGCTTACGAAATCGACGGCCACCATTGCCAAGATTTTCCCAGCAGCGCTCGCCGCTTTGCTAAATGTAAGCCCATCTATAAAACCGTTCCGGGGTGGCAACAGTCCACGGCTAACTGCCGTTCTTTAGAAGACCTGCCACAAAAGGCGCTCGACTACCTCAAACTCTTAGCGGAGCTAATGGAAGTCCCAATCGCCATTGTGTCTCTCGGAGCCAGCCGCGATCAAACCATTATCGTAGAAGACCCCATTCACGGCCCTAAACGCGCTCTGCTGTATACCGATGGAGCCGCGCAAGCCGTCGGGGTTTAACCCATATCACTAGGGTCACCTAGCCAGCACCGAGCCGTTTGCTCATCCTTCAAGTTTCTCGTTCAGATCACTCAATAAACCCGTATGGAACTCACAATTGAATGTCAAAAGCGTGCTCCCGGAAGCAAGCCCAATGCTCTGCGCCGGAGTGGCCTGATCCCTGCCGTGCTGTACGGCCATAACGGTGCTGAATCTCTCAGTCTCACGCTCAGCGCTAAAACCGTCGAATCGCTGATGAAAAAAGCATCGGTCAATAACACGCTGATCCAGATGAACATTCCGGATGCATCCTGGAACGGCAAAGCACTGTTGCGTGAAGTGCAAACCCACCCATGGAAGGGCTATCCCTATCACCTCAGCTTCTTCTCGATCGGGACTCAAGAGAGTCTGCAAATTACCGTTCCCATCCACTTTGTTGGAGAATCAATCGGGGTCAAAAACTCGGGCGGCGTTCTAGATACGGTGCTTACCGAGTTGGAAGTTCAGTGTCCGCCAGATAAGATTCCCGATTCTATTGAAGTAGATGTCTCTAGCATGGACATCGGCGATGCGCTGCATGTGAATGAACTGCCGCTTTCGTCGGGCGTCGTGGCTTTGGGAGAGGGCGAACGTGTCGTCGTATCAGTCATCGCAACGAGAGCGAGCACAGATTCAGGAGAGGCCGCAGAATAGACACGGCGATTTGGGATATTCCCACTTGCAAGGTGTCTTTACGGATCGCCATCTGATTTGCGTAAATTACAGCACTTGCTCCAAGAGCACCCGGTTAGCCACTCGCCGTGCAGCTAGCCGGGTGCTTGTTCTCATTCTGTCCCCGACATTGCATGAAGAGCAGACGGGTCTGCGCTACCAGCACTATCTCATTTTGAGGTTTAGCGCGCCCGACGGGCACGTTAAACCTGCTATCGGGTGCCGTGTGAGTTTGCCGCAGGTGCAGTCGCACGGCATCCGATCGGCATACTGAGAATTGCTACTGCGCTATCATCGATTTGCAGAACGAGAATTTCTGCCTGTGGGGCATGAATTCATCTGGGGGGCATGAACTCAACTTAAATCGGCATTCGTGCTACCGAATTCACGGTAATTCTGGTTACATTAACCGTTAATATAACGAAAGGTTACGCCAAGAATAATTTTGATTACATTAGCTGGATTGTTATCAATAGGTTCATTTTCATTAAATGAGCTAATTTCACAAAACTTTATTCTGGTCTGCCTGTAACTTATACTACTCAAGGGTGATTGATTAGGAGTGGAAATGTGATGTCGGAGGCAACACAGCCCCTGACAAGTATTGGTGATACAGAATCGGAAGCGCCTAAGCTTCAGACTGTTCCGAGAGAACTGTTAGGTCCGCCAGGTAATTTCAATCCCACGCTGCTCATGTTTCTGGCTGCCGTGGTCATGGTAGTACTCTCTACCGTAGGATATTGGCGCTGGCACTGGGTTGACTGGTGCTGTTTTGTCATCAACGTGACGGCGCTTCACCTCGTTGGCACTGTAATTCACGATGCGTCTCACAACGTGGCGCACCGCGATCGCATCATGAATGCCGTGTTGGGTCACGGTAGCGCCCTGATGCTGGGGTTCGCGTTCCCTGTGTTTACACGGGTTCACATGCAGCATCATGCTAACGTGAATGATCCAGATAATGATCCAGACCACTTTGTTTCAACAGGTGGCCCACTTTGGCTGATTGCAGCCCGGTTCTTCTATCACGAAATCTTTTTCTTCAAGCGCAAGCTGTGGCGCAAGTATGAGCTGCTGGAATGGTTCCTGTCCCGCTTGATTGTCGGGTCGATCGTTTACTATGCGATTCAAAATGGCTTTATCGGCTATATCATGAACTTCTGGTTTGCTCCGGCGTTGGTGGTCGGGCTGGCTCTAGGTCTGTTTTTTGATTACTTACCTCATCGTCCCTTCAAGGAGCGCGATCGCTGGAAAAACGCCAGAGTCTACCCCAGTCCCATTTTGAATTTGCTGATCATGGGGCAAAACTATCACTTGATTCACCACCTCTGGCCGTCGATTCCCTGGTATCGCTACCAGACGGCCTACTACGCCGTACAGCCCCTGCTGGATTCGAAAGGCTGTGACCAGTCATTGGGATTACTTCAAGGCAAAAGCTTCTGGAGCTTCCTGTATGACGTGTTCTTAGGGATTCGCTTTCATCATCAGTCGCCAGTGGAAGCGATCGCCAACCGCAAAGAATCTCGGCCACACTAATAGCTTTCAGATTGGAGTTACCAGTTGTTAAAGAACGAGGCGTGCAACATCTATGCACCCCTCGTTCTTTGTATAGCTGTAATCATGTCCGTTAGGACATCGAAAACCGAGAGGGGTATGGGGGCTCCGCTTCCAGCCAGGGGTTTCACCCCTGCACTCCGTCCTAACCCAAATGAATACAGCTATATCAAGGCAATCCTCATGTCGCACCAAGCATTACCAAGTCGCAACATGCACAGCAGTTCTCATTTTGAAATCATTTGAAATCAATTGTGGATTTTGCCAGCAGTTCTCAGTATGCAAATTGGGAGCGAGGCAAGTTCGCCTGCGGCGAACTTGCCTCGCTCCCAATGGCGGATTTTGCACGCCCATTGCGGGCGCAAAATCCGCGAGTGACGACCGTACAACTTGCGTTTGTATGGCAGCCAAATAAGAATTTTTTACCCCAATCGCAGCAGGGCGTATAGAATAAGGCAAATCATTGTTAAGTTACCGTCACAAAATATCTACAGTCAGGGTTTATTTAGCGCAACATTTTATCGCGATCGGCAGTCTACCGAGTTCTAATAAGGGGCCTAGCAGTGCTCTACACTACCCATCCCCTTGGTAAAACCCAAAGAGAACACGTTTTTAAGTACGTAGACACAATTAAATACAAAAACCCAAAGGGTGTGTGGCGCCCGGTCGGGGCGCCACACACCCTTTGGGCTTTTAATGATGTCTAACTACTTAAAAGATTTTGTCTGAGTCCAGGCGAAGGTCGATTGA
The DNA here is from genome assembly GCA_036703095.1 of Crinalium sp. Classification (GTDB taxonomy): domain Bacteria; phylum Cyanobacteriota; class Cyanobacteriia; order Elainellales; family Elainellaceae; genus DATNPS01. The sequence continues at coordinate 10,478 of DATNPS010000191.1, forward strand.
TCTGGAGACGACGGATATACTAACTGTACCTGCATTAAGTTTTGTAGAGAAATATGAGTGGCAAGCGAGTCAGAAGCCCTGCAACGTGGGGCCATCTGCTCGACCGCAAAAACTATTCTCAAGCCAAACCGCTCTCTGTCGCCAGCAGCCGTAGAGTCGCGCTTTTGCCTGGCGTTATTCTCCTGGCCGTGCTGGGCATTTTATATGGCATTTCCTCCAATATTTTGCTCGACAGTTTTGGGACTATCGAGCGGCAGTCCGTGCGACAGGATATGCGGCGCGTCACCAATGCGTTATCTAATGATTTTTCGAACTTAGCCGTCACGGCTGAAGATTACGCACGCTGGGATGCTACCTATGACTTCATGCAAACGGGCGAGCGCCGCTATCTCACCACAAATTTCGATCAAACGACATTTACCTCTCTCAAGCTCGATCTGGTCGGGTTCGTGGGGCCTTCGCGTCAGGTCTTTTTAGAGTTCGATCGCAGCAACGGTGACGTTCAAGACGTTGCCCAAGATGTCACTCGTCGTCTCATTCAAAGTTCAATCTTACGCAACCCCACGAGTTTAGAGAGCAGCCACACCAGCATTCTAATGTTGCCCAAAGGGCCGTTGCTGGTAGCCATTCGGCCGATTCGCACTGGCGAAGGCAAAGGCCCTGTTAGAGGCTCGCTAATTATGGGCCGATATCTGGATGCATCTGTCACGCAACGGTTAACGGAGTTAACTCAGGTGCAGCTAGGTGTCTTTCGCCTTGATGATGAAAACCTTCCCACCTCTATTCGAGCCGCCATTCATGAATTGATGACCAAACGGTCTCTGTTTATTACTCCCGTCAGCAAAACGTCGATCGCGGCCTACACTCTGTTTAACGATATTTCAAATAAACCAGCGGTGTTGCTGCGCATCGAAATGCCTCGCCGCATTTATCAACAAGGCTTGGTGAGCCTTCGCTACTTATCAATTTCCCTACTGCTGGTGGGTGGGGTCGCTGGAGTCGTGATCTGGCTGCTATTTCAGCGATTGATCCAGCATGTAACGGAGCGCGATCGCATGAAACAGGCTCTAGAGCAAGAAGCGGTTTTGCGCCAGTCAGAAGCGCAATATCGCCAAAAAGCCCAAGAGCTTGAGCAAACCCTATACACCCTGCAAGAAACCCAGGCCCAACTGGTGCAAAGCGAGAAAATGTCCGGCTTGGGACAACTTGTGGCGGGCGTGGCCCACGAGATCAATAACCCCGTCAACTTTATCTATGGCAACGTGGTCTATGCTCAGGATTACTGGCAGGTAGTGCAGGATCTACTGCGGCTCTATCAGCAGCATTATCCCGAACCTGTTTTACCAATCCAGCAGAAGTTAGACGAAATCGATTTGGAATTTGTCAGCCAGGACTTTAGCAAAGTCCTGAGTTCCATGAAAGTTGGGTCTGAGCGAATTCGGCAAACCGTACTGTCGTTGCGCAATTTCTCCCGGCTAGACGAAGCAGACATGAAGCCTGTGGATATTCACGAAGGTATTGAGAATACGCTGATCATTCTACAGAGCCAACTGAAGGAACAATCTCATCGCCCTGCCATTCACCTCGTCCGAGATTACGGGAAATTGCCTTTAGTGGAATGCTATGCAGGGCAACTGAATCAGGTTTTTATGAATCTGCTCGTCAACGCAATTCATGCCATTGATGAAAAGGTGCATCGACCTCAAGCCGCCAATTGTTCCCAGCCTCCTTCTGATTCGACTGGACTGGCGGCAGACTCTAGCCAACTATCTCGGTCTGGAGCAGTCAGCCTAGCCTCCGTGAATCATGCACAGGACACCTTCTGGAAACCCAGAATTCAAATCAGCACCGAGGTCGTTGCAGAAAATCAAGTTGCGATTCGAATTATTGATAATGGTATTGGGATGACCGCTGACACCAAGCGAAAGCTGTTTGATCCCTTCTTTACCACAAAAGGAGTGGGAAAAGGAACAGGCTTAGGGTTGTCCATTAGCTACCGTATCGTGATAGAACAGCACCAGGGACAGATTGACTGTCTCTCTCTGCCAGAGCAGGGAGCCGAATTCGTGGTTCGCATTCCCATCCGCCAAACGAAACGTTGGGAGTCGAGCAACGGTTCCAAGGAACTGTGAGTGTTATTGCACTCGTTGAAGCTGAAATTTGTGAAGGATCATGGATTTAATAAAATCCGAAACTTAATGTTGGAGAGTACAGCTCTGCCGTACTCTCCAACATTAAAAATTTGGTTTTATAGCTGTAATCATGTCCGTTAGGATATCGAAAACCCAGAGAGGTATGGGGGCTTCGCCCCCAGTCAGGGGTTCCACCCCTGCACCCCGTCCTAACCCAAACGAATACAGATATAATTCATGATCCTAAGCAGGAAGACCACTAGACCCACGGGAATTCGATAGCCCAATTTTGTGTGCGCGACGCGCACACAAAACAGGCTTTTGGAGGTGTCGGGCGACACCTCCAAAAGCCTGTTCATCGAATTCCTAAAAAAACGTGTTTTCTTTGCGTTTTCCCAAGGGGGGTAGTAGAGCGCTGCACTACTACTCCCTTGTTGGAGACTCACGTTAACCTCATAGCATCCGACGGACACACAAAACCCACAATCGGCTTCAAAATGAGAATTACAAAGGATTTGGAATTGTGCAGGTCGTTTGGGGAAGTATTACGTTAAGATCGTAACGGCTTCTTTACACGGATTGTGTGCAAACGCAAAGAAAGTTTTTCTTAAGAAGCTCATAACCCTCATTTGTTAACGTTCATTCCGTTCTCCCGTTTTTCTGGAACTCTCCTATGACTCTCCCTATTCGCAATGTTGCCATCATTGCTCACGTTGACCATGGCAAAACGACGTTGGTTGATGCTCTGCTAAAACAGTCCGGCACATTTCGAGAGGGCGAGGAAGTTCCGGATTGCGTCATGGACTCCAACACCCTTGAGCGTGAGCGGGGCATTACCATCCTGGCGAAAAATACCGCCGTTCACTACAAAGAAACCCTCATTAATATTGTTGACACTCCCGGCCACGCTGACTTTGGCGGCGAAGTTGAGCGAGTCCTGGGCATGGTGGAT
>DATNPS010000209.1:0-23920 GCA_036703095.1 Crinalium sp.
TGGGCGCGCAAAACCTGCAATTTTTTTCAAAATGAGAATTGCTGCCTACGAGCGCAAGAACTGACTATAGTTCTGTCTTAACAAAACCGTCAAAAAACATATTCTTTTATTCTCCGAAAGACGAATGATACGATTCGCTCTCGTTATCACGGCTAGATATTCAGGTTAATGCCGTCCTCAACAGTCTCTTAGCCATTTCGCAGCCAGTAGACCAAATTCAGGCGATCGCACCGACCATTCTCACTTACCGATTGCGGGTTTAGCGCGTCAAGCTCACAATCAGTCAATCTATTGGTGAGGCTTCGAGATGTAAGGGCAAAGCACTCGCGCCACGAAGTTGAGGGTCAAATCTACCAATCATTGGCGCAAATGCTGCGTTCCTAACGCTGATTAGGCCACTTTTTGATTAAAATTCTCCTCCAAAATATAATCGCAATGGTTATCGCGTTAGGGTTTCGCAGTTCGCAATGCTCTAAGCGAAAGGGAAAAGAGTGCATTCAGCATTACGCTGAGATGTTACGGGGTGCCATTCATTGTGCAAATGCAATAAGCCCAGGTCGGAGAGGATCTTTTATACATGGCAACAGTTGTTGGAAATGCTAGCAATAACACCATCAAAGGCAGCAGTGGAGCCGATGACCTATCAGGGTTAAGAGGAGATGACACCCTGTTGGGTCGTGCAGGAGACGACATTCTGAAAGGCGGAATTGGCAGCGATCGCTTGGAAGGGTCAGATGGCAACGATGTTTTGGATGGCGGCAGCAGCAAGGATACCCTGATTGGAGGCCGGGGGGATGATACGTATGTGGTGAATGGGTTGGGCGATCGCGTCGTTGAAGCACCCAATGAAGGGTTGGATACAGTTCAATCCACGGTGAGCTACAAATTGGGTGCAAATTTAGAGAACTTGACGCTGATTGGCAGCAAACCCAGTCGAGGCACAGGCAACTCTGGCAACAACATCATCATTGGCAATAATGCCCGAAATATTCTTAAAGGGTTAGCCGGAGACGATCGCATTGATGGCGGTCGAGGGAATGACGTGCTGGATGGCGGCATCGGCAATGATATTCTGGTTGGCGGATTGGGCAACGATGTTTATGTCATTAACAGCACAAGCGATCGCATTTTTGAAAATCCGGGGCAGGGAATCGATCGCGTCGATTCCTTGGTGAGCTTTACGCTAACCGATGGGCTAGATAACTTGACCCTGCTGGGCACAGGCAGCGCTTCTGGCATTGGTAACGCACTCCGCAATGTGTTAGTCGGCAATTCTGGCAACAACGGCCTCAGTGGCGAAGATGGAGCCGATGACCTGACGGGCGGGGGCGGCAACGATGTCTTGACAGGTGGGGCAGGGCTAGACCTCTTCATTTACGACACCCGAAATCCATTTGCCGATGCTGATATCGGCTTCGATACCATTACTGACTTTACGCGCAACGAAGATCTGATCGTCGTCTCTCGACGCACGTTCGGGTTGACCAGCGATTCCGGGTTTGGCTTTAGCGCCTCCAGCGAATTTGCCGCCGTTTCAGACAACAAGGCCGCCGAAACCAGCGCCGCCCGTATTGTCTTTAGCCGCTCAACGGGCACACTGTTCTATAACACCAATGGAACCAACGGCGGGTTCGGCTCATCTGCCTCCAGCGGCAGCTTTGCCGTCCTTCAGGGAATCTCGAACCTGGCGGGGACGGATTTTTTGATTAAAGCGTAGTGAGGGTTTAGGGGTTGGGGTGTAAGGGGATAGGGTGTGGGGTGTGGCAGAAGGTAGGGAAGGTACAAACTTTTTCTTCCCCATCTCCCTCATCCTCCCCATCTCCCCCATCCTCCCCATCTCCCCCATCCCTCCATCTCCCTTTCCTCCTGACTCCTGACTCCTGACTCCTGACTCCTGACTCCTGACTCCTGACTCCTGACTCCTGACTCCTAACTCCTGACTCCTAACTCCCCCCTCACTAGACAGCCAAACTCAGAGCGTTATCATAGTAGGCAAGTTCATGTTTCTTAATGATTGCGAACCTGAATGACTATTTCCCTCCCCGGATTCAGCAGATTCAAAGCGTCCCTGACCGAGAAGGTCTTGTTTGGTAACGAACCCAGCGCCGAGCTGATGGCAATTTTGCTGGTGTATTTCGTCCAAGGAATTTTGGGACTGGCGCGGCTGGCCGTTAGCTTCTTCCTGAAGGATGAGCTAGGGTTAAGCCCCGCTCAAGTGTCTGCTCTGTTAGGAATTGCGGCTCTGCCCTGGATGATCAAACCCTTATTTGGATTTATTTCCGATGGGTTGCCGATTCTGGGCTATCGGCGGCGTCCTTACCTGATTTTGTCGGGCCTGCTGGGTGCGATCGCCTGGGTCAGTCTGGCTACTGTAGTCCACACAGCGTGGGGCGCGACATTGGCGATCGCCCTTAGTTCATTGGCGATCGCGGTGAGCGATGTCATTGTCGATTCTCTCGTTGTTGAACGGGCGCGCGCCGAGTCTGTGAGTGATGCGGGTTCGCTGCAATCGCTCTGCTGGGGTGCTTCGGCCATGGGTGGGCTGATTACAGCCTACTTTAGCGGACTGTTGCTGCAACATTTCAGCACCCATACGGTTTTTGGCATCACGGCCAGCTTTCCGCTGATTGTGTCCCTCGTCGCCGGATTAATTGCTGAATCGCGGGTTGAATTTAAGACCGACTGGTCAATCGTGTGGCACCAAGTCACCCAGTTAAAGGGAGCCATTAGCCAAAAATCAATTTGGCTGCCAACCGCGTTTCTGTTTCTCTGGCAAGCCACGCCCACGGCTGAATCGGCCTTCTTTTTCTTTACCACCAACGAGCTGCAATTTACCCCAGAGTTTCTGGGACGGGTCAGGCTGGTCACCAGTATTGCCTCGCTGCTGGGCGTCTGGCTATTTCAACGGTTCTTTAAGGCCGTTCCATTCCGCACGATTTTTGGCTGGACGACGGTTATCTCCACCGTGTTGGGCATGACGATGCTGCTGCTGGTAACGCATACGAATCGGGCGATCGGCATTGACGACCACTGGTTTAGCCTGGGCGACAGTTTAATTCTGACGGTGATGGGTCAGATTGCCTACATGCCCGTGCTGGTGCTGGCAGCGCGCCTGTGCCCTCCCGGTGTAGAAGCCACTCTGTTTGCCCTGCTGATGTCTGTTACAAATCTGGCGGGATTGCTGTCCTATGAAATGGGCGCGGGCTTAATGCACCTGTTAGGGATAACGGAAACCAACTTTGATCGGCTCTGGCTGCTAGTGGTCATCACCAACCTCAGTACCCTGCTGCCGCTGCCCTTTCTGGGATGGTTGCCCGGTGAGCAAGACCAGACGATTACGTCCAGCGCGTCTCAATCCCCAATAGTGTTGCCAGCCTCCTCTGCGCAATCGTTAGAACCTGTACCCAGCAATTCAAACCTGATTGAAAATCCGTTTGTTCCAGAGTTGGTTATGCCCTCTGGCCGTCAAGCGATCGAAGAAGCTATAGAGTAGGGCGATCGCTCCCCGTGCACCCTCAATATGGGTACGGGACTCCAAACGCTTTACCTCTCTGCTCTTCTGAAAGACAGATTCTCACAACCGTTCACCTCACATTTGCCCTGAGAATGACGTTGAAGTCTGAGAACGACTTTAAGCTGCGTTCATCACCCAGAAAGGGTGGCTAGAACAATCTATTTTGCAGAGATTAAGGGTCAGATCTTGTCCCAGTCTGCTTTCCAGTTTCTAACTTCTGCTTAACATTATCTGTTTCAACCACCGCCATGCAAAACGTGCAACTTCAGGACTCTGCCTTAGATAGCCACCCATCCTACGACGTGCAGGGTTGGCAGAAGGGCTATCGATCTCTGCGAGATGAGTTTGATTACTGGATTGACGAGATCGAAGGCAAAATTCCTGCGGGTCTCCACGGCACGCTATTTCGCAACGGCCCTGGTTTGTTCGATCGCAATGGCCATCGCGTTCAGCATCCCTTTGACGGAGACGGCATGGTGTGCGCGATCGCCATTTCTGAGGGACGTGCCCACTTCCGCAACCGCTATGTGCGGACGGAGGGATATGTAGCAGAACAGCAGGCCGATAAGTATCTCTATCGCGGCGTCTTTGGAACGCAAAAGCCAGGGGGCTGGTTAGCGAATGCGTTTGACATGCGCATCAAGAATATTGCCAACACGAATGTTATTTACTGGGGGGGCAAACTGTTGGCCCTTTGGGAAGCCGCAGACCCCTATCGCCTTGATCCAAAAACTTTAGAAACTCTGGGAACCGATGATTTAGATAGCGTTTTGCAATCCGGAGCCGCGTTTTCAGCCCATCCCCGCGTTGACCCAGCGTGCGATCGCGACGGTGGTGCGCCTTGCCTGGTCAACTTTTCAGTCAAACCAGGGCTTTCGAGCAAAATCACCATTTATGAATTAGATGGGCAGGGTAAGGTTACCCGTCAGCATGCTCGCACGATTCCCGGATTTGCCTTTCTGCATGATTTCGCGATTACACCGAACTACTGCATCTTCGTTCAGAATGCGGTAACGCTCAATCCCCTGCCCTATGCGCTGGGCTTTAAGGGAGCTGGGGAATGCTTAAGTTTCGATGCTAAGCAGCCCAGCCAGATTATTGTGATTCCTCGCGATCCGTCGCAGCCCATTAAGCGGTTATCCACCCAAGCTGGCTTCATCTTTCACCATGCAAATGCGTTTGAACAGGGTGATACGCTTTGCCTTGACTCCATCTGCTATGACGGTTTGCCTGTGGTGGAACCGGGACGAGACTATTTAGAAACCAATTTTGCAGCGCTATCTCCGGGCCAGTTCTGGCGCTTTAGGATCAACCTGAAGCACGACATCGTGGATCGGCAGCTATTGGAACATCGCTGCTGTGAATTTCCCACCCTTCATCCCGACTACGAAGGCCGCCCCTATCGCTATGTCTATCTGGGAGCCGCCCATACCGCGACCGGGAATGCCCCGCTTCAGGCCATTCTGAAGATGGATGTGGAGTCGGGCGATCGCCAGCTTTGGAGTGCTGCACCCTGGGGGTATGCGGGAGAACCCGTCTTTGTGCCCCGTCCCGATGCTCGTGCGGAAGATGATGGCTGGCTTTTGACTCTGGTGTTTAATGCCAAAACGGAGCGATCGCAATTGGTCATTCTGGATGCCCGTGACTTAAATCGCGGCCCTCTGGCTCAACTGCACCTGAAACATCATGTTCCCTACGGGCTGCATGGCAATTTCACGCCAGAGTATTTTGGGCCTTAAACACTGTGTCCTCGTTCCAATGCTCTGCATTGGAATGCCTTCGGGGAGGCTCTGCCTCCGATTAACCAGTGGCAAAGCCACATTGAAGCGGTATCTAGGCAACACCTGAACCCAGAGCAGTAAGCCTCAACCAAGGGAATGCGCAGCAATGCTGCGCATTCCCTTGGTTGATGAGCCATATGGCGCTAGGCACTCTTTAACTTCGTCCAATAGCTGTCGTATAGGTCGATCGCTTTACCGACAGGTGCAATCCCCTCACACTTGGCCAGCATTTCTGCCGTTGGGAACAAATCGGTATTACCCGTCAGCTCTTTCGGCAAGATATCGAGAACTGCTTTGTTGGGCGTTGCGAACTTCAGTTTTTCCACCGCAAACGCCGAATTTTCGGGTTTCAACATAAAGTTAATCCAGGCGTAAGCGGCGTCCAGATTGGGTGCTTTGGCAGGAATGGCGATCGTATCAGTCCAAACCGAAGTGCCACTGCTCGGAATCACGTAATCCAGTTCAGGATGCTCTTGTGCCAGCGCATTGCCCCGCACCGAATACGTCATCACTAAAATTAAATCGCCATTCAAAATCTGATCTTCCCAGGCAAACGAGTCAAACGAGGCGATCGCAGGTTTCAACTCCATCAGTTTGTTGTATGCCTTCTCCAATTCAGCTGGATCGGTTGAATTGTAGGAATAGCCCAACGACTTGAGCGTTCCGCCCATCACCTCGCGCACATCATCCAGCATGGTGAATTTACCCGCCAGCTTATCCTTTTCACGCCACAGGTAATCCCAATCTGTAGGGCCGGGATTCAACGTTTTGGTGTTGTAGAGAAAGCCCGTCGTACCCCAACTCAGCGGAATACTGTGGGCATTGTTTGGATCATAGGGTGGACTTTTCCATTTATCCAACAGCTGATCTAATCCCTGCACCCGACTTTGATCGATCTCCGTTAGCAGCTTTAGATCGGTCATCTGCTTCACCATGTAGTCAGATGGATAAATGATGCTGTATTGGGTACCGCCACCCGCCTGCAATTTAGCCAACATGGTTTCATTGGCATCATACACATCCGCTACGATTTTAATTCCGGTTTCATCCGTAAACCGTTTATAAACATCTTCGTTAGAGTAGTCAGCCCAGGTGTAAATATGAAGTGTGTCAGATGTATTTCCTGAAGCAACAGACGGAGAAGAAGATGGAGTCGCAGAACCTCCCGTAGAGGTCGCTTGCGGTTGATTTTGCTGACAGTTAGATAGAGCGATCGCCGATAATGCAGATGCCGAAAATTGTAGAAATCGACGACGGCTTGAATTCGTCTTTAAAACCGAATCCAGATCAAAATCACGTTTTTTAGAGATCATTGAGTTACGCTCCCACAACGAAATTAAACTGTTTGCATAAAAACTAAAACGCAAACCAAAATCTGACTTAGAATCGTGAATTTAATAAAACCTGGAACTTAATTTCGGAACGAACAGCAAACCCGCACGTTCCAAACTCAAAAATTTGGTTTTAATGTATCCATGATCCTTAAGAATTTGAGTCGCCAAATTAACACCCAATACAATATCGAAAGCGGTGTCACAATGACTACATTAGAGGGCACTCGCAACAAAAGTTAGGATCACGAATTTAGTACAGCCGAAGTTTTAGGAGGCGCAAGGTGGCTGTATTGCACCATCCGTCTTCAAAATTCGGTTCCAATCCATCCACTGAATCTATGGCAGTAGCAATTATGAAAGCAGTCCGAATTTACAAGTATGGTGGCCCAGATGTTCTCATCTATGAAGATGCACCTCAACCTGCGATCGCCGATGATGACGTCTTGATTCGGGTTCATGCAGCGGCTGTCAATCCGGTCGATTGGAAAATTCGAGAAGGCTATCTGAAAGACTTCATTCCCTACAATCTGCCGATCGTCCTGGGGTGGGATGTGTCTGGCGTGGTAGAAGCCGTTGGCGCAGCCGTCACTCAGTTTAAACCGGGAGATGAAGTGTACTCGCGTCCCAATATTGAGCGTGATGGGGCTTACGCTGAATATATTGCGGTCAAAGCATCGGAGGTTGCCTTTAAACCCAAAACCGTTGATCACGTTCATGCCGCCGCCGTTCCCTTGGCTGGCATCACCGCATGGCACTGTTTATTTGAAGCCGCACAACTGGCGGCTGGGCAACGCGTGTTAATTCATGCGGCGTCGGGTGGCGTTGGCAGCTATGCGGTTCAGTTTGCGCGGTGGAAAGGAGCGTATGTGATTGGCACTGCCTCAGCGCGCAACCGAGATTTTGTCTTAGAACTGGGTGCAAATGAAGTGATCGACTATCAAACCACTCCATTTGAAGAGGCCGTTGAACCTGTCGATGTGGTGTTTGACACGCTCGGTGGTGACGTGCAGGATCGCTCCTGGCAAATCATCAAGCCTGGTGGGATCTTGGTTTCAGTCGTTTCTCCCCCTTCGGAAGAAAAGGCAGCAGCTCACGGTTGCCGCAGTGCCTATGTGTTCATTCAGCCGAGAGCAGACTGGCTCACCGAGATGGCCCAACTGATCGATGCGGGACAGGTCAAGCCCATCGTTGAAACCGTTTTACCATTAGAGCAAGCCGCGGAAGCGCATCAGCTCAGCCAGAGTGGACGCACACGCGGAAAGATTGTGTTTCGAGTTCGAGATTAACTTAATGCGGATGAAGGGACTTGAACCCCCACTTCTTGCGAAACTAGAACCTAAATCTAGCGCGTCTACCAATTCCGCCACATCCGCGTTCGGGCTAAACGATCATAACAAAGTTAGTGCCGAATTGGGAATGCTTTCGGCAATTCTCATGATGCAAATCAGGGATGGTACAAGCTCGTCTGCGGCGAGTTCGCACTACCCCTGATTGTTTAGCGTCACTCATACACTCGTTGCCAAGCTGGAGCTTGGCAATGCTATGTGGGAAGCTGCTGCGGCCTGTTGCGATCGCAACACTGAGGTGAAGCTTGTTAACTAGTAAGCGTCTACTGCTATTCAAACGATTCGGACTGAGGCAAAGGGAGATAGCGAGCCATCTGTTCCAGAACCGAGCGAACTTCAGTGAGTCCCAGTTTGAGGTCAGCTACATCCGCGCTGATCTGATCGAGTCGGGTAGTTAACTGGTGCCAATCGCTGGTTTGCTGGACTTCTGAAGGTTGACTAACTTGCCAGAAGGAAACATTGAGCGCCGAGAGAATTTTTTGAACCGTTGAGAGAGTAGGGTCGTAGGTGGGGTCGTTGAGAATGCGGCTGATTTGCTGGGTATAGCCGTAAACACTGCCTCCATGCTTTTCGGCTATCCGAGCTGACACTTTACGAACGCTAAGCTGCTGCACATCCATCAATTCGCGGATGAGTTCTGCTATGTTTCCTTGCATGGACTCCTTACCATCACTCCCATACCGCCCCTACAAGCCTACCAACTCAGGCGTTTCTAAACCGATCAGTTGTTCTGCGATCGCCGATCGGGCTTCTAATCGAGCCACACTAAACTGATTGCGCAGATATTCAAGGTGGGCGATCGCATTGGCTTTTTGAGTAGCCAGGTGAATCAGCTTAAACTGAAGGGCCTGGTACTCTGGATTTTCGTCCAGGATCTCAAACCGACGGGCGCGACGCTGATTATCGTTCTTCAGGGTTGTTTCGAACGCCACCACTAAATCGGCTCGACCTTCCTGGTGAGCAATATCTTGACGCAGTTGGGCAATTTGGCGGTCTAGCTCATTGATGCCTTGAGCGGCCTGAGCGATCGCCTTCGGATATTCATTCAGTTTCATAGTTTCCTCCGCTTCTAGAGCATCAGGCCACTTTTTCTTTCGGCTGGCTGTGAATAGTCACATCAGGCTTAGTTAAGGGAACGGGCTTGACTGGGACAACAGGAACCTGCTCCAACACGGTGACTTGAATATCGACCGAGATGAGATAGGCTCCCGCCTGTCTCCCCACCGCATCAGCAATTATTTGTGCAAGTTCAGGACGTTCAGCCGTGATGGGGTCACGTAATGTGCAGCGATCCCAGTCGTATTCAGCCGATGGGTCAACGTTCAAAACGTAGTGCTTCGTCATGGGACTTGGGTGAAATCTTTCTTCTACTATTGTAGTGCGATTTCACAACAATGACAACCTTGACAGTCAGATAAAAAGCCGTTCTAAGCGGCGATCGCAGGTTCAGTTTGAGGACGTGTTTCACGATGAGGCGATCGCCGTTTTATAGCCTGATCGACCTCTTGCCCTAAATGTTGGTCACGTCGATCCCAAAAAGCCAGCGTTCGAGCCAAATCCGTTTGGCCTCTCACGACGATCTCATAAGGGAATCCCTTTAACATCAAGCTTTTGCGCAGTTGAAATGATAAGCCGACCGAAGACAACGACTGCATAAATTTCTGGGCTTGCTTCAAAGTATCAAACCCAAAACAGCAAAATTCCCTACTGTCTCGTTCTAAAAAAATGGGTTGAAACGGGGTGCGAACCACTAAAACACGGGTCGATAAATACTGACCAACCCGTCCTTGACCTAACGAAAAAAATCGACCAATTTGCATAAAATCCTACTCATTCGACCTATCTCTATTGTAGTGAATAAACACTACAAGTAGGGGGTCAAACAGGAGGCAAGTACTATATTTGTACTATTTCAATAATAGTTCATTTGTATTGATGCATTTTGGAGGTGGCGATCGCCGTCTAGCGAAGAGGCATAGAGTTAACGCTAGTTTTTTAATAGAAAAAGATTAATTTTATAAGCTTCCCTAATGCTTAGATTCACTTATTAAAACTTTACAAAAAGCTAATTCCCAGGACAATAATGGGAGGTAGTAAGAGAGAATTTGATAACACGGGTTTAATGTAGGAGGGTTCGCTATGGTACTAGCAGCAGACCGCGCCCAAGGACGATTGACTATGCAGCATGTTGATATTGCTGCTGAAACTACGGCAATCCGTTCTCTAGACTGGGATCGCGATCGCTTTGATATCGAGTTTGCGTTAGAAAACGGCACAACCTACAACTCGTTTATCATCCGGGGGGAAAAGACCGCACTGGTCGATACCTCTCATGAAAAGTTTCGCGAGCTTTACCTTGACCTGCTCACCGGATTAATTAACCCGGCTGAAATTGATTACCTCATCATTAGCCACACTGAACCCGATCACAGCGGATTAGTCAAAGACGTGCTGCGGTTAGCTCCTCAGGCGACCGTAGTGGGCGCTAAGGTCGCCATTCAGTTTCTAGAAGACATGGTGCATCAGCCCTTTGAACGGATGCAGGTGAAAAATGGCGATCGCCTTGACCTGGGTAACGGGCACATTCTGGAATTTGTGTCTGCCCCCAACCTGCACTGGCCCGACACCATCTTTACCTACGACCACAAAACGCAAATCCTTTTCACCTGCGATGCGTTTGGGATGCACTATTGCGACGACTTCACTTTTGATGAAGATCTGGAGCTACTCAATACCGACTTCAAAGTTTACTACGACTGCCTGATGGGGCCAAATGCCCGCTCTGTGTTGTCTGCCTTGAAGCGGATGGGTGATTTGCCGGAGATTAAAACGATCGCCACCGGACACGGTCCCCTGCTGCAACACCACATTACCGAACTGGTCGGTCGCTATCGCGAGTGGAGTCAGGCGCAGACCAAAGGTGAAAAAACAGTTGCCCTGTTCTACGTCCCTGAATATGGCTATGCCGATGAACTGGCCCACGCGATCGCTCGTGGCATTACAAAAACAGGGGTAGCGGTCGAACTGGTAGACTTGAGCACTGCTGAACCTCAAGAGGTGCGGGAGTATGTGGACACCGCCACTGGCTTAGTCATCGGAATGCCGCCCCAGGCCGCTCATCCAACTACCTATGCGGCTCTCAGCACGATCTTTGCCGCAGCTCACGAAAAGCAAGCCATTGGTTTATTTGAGAGTGGCGGTGGCAACGATGAGTCGGTTTATCCGCTCCGCAATCGTTTTCAAGAAATCGGTTTGATAGAAGCATTTCCGCCCATCTTGATTAAAGAAGTGCCGAGCGATGCCACCTATCAACTGTGTGATGAAGCCGGAACCGACCTGGGGCAGTGGCTTACTCGCGATCGCGCCGTTAAGCAAATGAAGTCGATAGACAACGACCTGGATAAAGCCCTCGGTCGTATCAGCGGCGGACTGTATATCATCACCGCCAAAAAAGGTGGCATTTCCAGCGCCATGTTAGCCTCCTGGGTCGCTCAAGCCAGCTTTGAACCCCTGGGCATCTCGATCGCTGTTGCCAAAGACCGGGCGATCGAATCGTTTATGCACGTGGGCGATCGCTTTGTCTTGAACGTGTTAGAAGAAGGGAACTACCAAATCTTGATGAAGCACTTCTTGAAGCGCTTCTCCCCCGGTGCTGACCGCTTTGCAGGCGTCAAAACCTACTCAGCCACCAACGGTTCCCCCATCCTGGCCGACGCCCTGGCCTACGTGGAATGCGAAGTGACAAGTCGAATGGAGTGCAGCGACCACTGGGTTGTGTACAGCACTGTTGAAGCGGGACGCGTATCCAAAACGGATGCCCTGACTGCCGTTCACCATCGCAAAGTGGGCAACCACTATTAAAGGCAGAAGGCAGAAGGCAAGGGGCACAAGGCAGAAGTTTAAGTAGCGACGGTTGCAACCGTCGCTACGGATTCACCCAACGGTGAGAGTAAACAAAAACGGCCCTAGAAACTGCGAATCCGACTAGTAGACGCCCGAATCGAAGCCAATGCGAAGCGCTCCATAGCACCAAGCATCAATCCTTTGCGGAAGGGGTTTGGGGAGCGCCGCTCGCTCCCCAATGGGGGCCTGGGGGCAAGCCCCCAGAAAAGCTTTAACTCAGCAAAGAGCACTAACAGTACGAAACTCCAAACCCTAACTGTAATGGGAATTCCAAAACCTGAGAAGACTGGAACCTGAGAACAGCAAGGATAAGCGGGGAGAACAGTTTCATACCGTTCTCCCTCAAACATTTCGAGCCTTTTTAGCATTACGAGACAGAGCCTCCCTCAGGGCAGTCCCAGGCAAAGACTGGGAACGAGGTAACCCTAACCCTAAACAGGGGCTTAAGTTGGGTTTCGTTCCTCAACCCAACCTACGATTTCTCAAGGGTTTCAGAGTTTCGTGTAAGTAAACAGCACCTCAGCCCTAATAAACCAGATTAGTTTTTCCAATAACAAAACTATTTTCACATAAGCCTTCCTAAAGTAAGCTAAACATCAAGACACCTGGTTGAAGGAGAGGCATATGCAAAACAGTCTAAATCAAGCATCTACCCCAAAACTTGAGGGGCTAAACCGCAACCGGGTCGTGCGCGCCCTGGAAAGCGTTCAAGATCTCATCATCATCTCGCTGTGCCTGGGTTTATTTTGCTTCATGGTGATTCAAATTCGAGACATGTTCTTGTCTCTGCTGCCACCGCTAAATTTTCAGCTCGTTACCTCCGACATCTTATTTCTGCTAATTTTGGTCGAGCTATTTCGACTGCTGATCATTTACCTGCAAGAACAGCGAGTTTCTATCGGGGTAGCGGTCGAAGTCTCCATCGTCTCCGTGCTGCGCGAAGTGATCGTGCACGGCGTACTGGAAGCCCCCTGGACTCAGATTTTAGCGGCGTGTGCTTTTTTGATCGTTATGGGAGTATTGTTAGTAGTCCGCGTGTGGCTTCCCCCAACCTTTGAAGGCATCGATCCTGAAAAACGAATTGCGGCACGAGCGAGAGCGATCGCCACAGACGACTCCTTTAACAAAGAGATACGCTAGTTCATTTCGTTAAAATCCTGCTGACATCCGTTGCTGCATCATCTGTTGCATCATTGGCTTACTGCCCCCAAAACCTACCTCGATCGTTTCCAAACGTAGTACTCCAACACTCAAACCTATGGTTGACGCTAGACCTCGTGATGTTCAAGTGGCCGAAATTGGCCCAGATACCCTTGTATTGCGATCGCGCACCTGGGATCGTCTCAAGTTTGAGATTGAATATTCTCGACAGAAGGGCACAACGGCCAATTCCTACCTGATTCAGGCTGAGAAAAATGCACTGATTGACCCACCCGGCGAGTCGTTTACTGAAATCTATTTGCAAGAGCTGGAGCAACACGTTTATTTCCAGAAATTGCATTACGTGATTTTGGGCCACGTCAACCCCAATCGATTAGTCACCGTTAAAGCTCTGATAGACTGTGCTCCCTACGTCACGTTTGTATGTTCGAAACCGGGAGCGATCGCCCTCAAAGCCGCCTTCCCAGAGCACAACCTGAATATCACCGCCGTTCGGGGAGAGGAAGTATTAGATCTGGGCAACGGCCATGAGTTACAGTTCGTCTTTGCACCAACCCCCCGACACCCCGACGAGCTATTAACCTTCGATCCAGCCACCCGCATCCTCTATACCGACAAACTCTTTGGGGCACATGTTTGCAGCGACACTGTCTTCGACGAAAACTGGAAGCAGTTGGCAGATGACCGTCGCTATTACTTTGATTGCCTCCACGCTGCCCAGTCCAAACAGGTTGAGGCAGCGCTAGATAAGATTGCCAGTTTTAATAATGCCAAACTCTATGCGCCCAGTCATGGCCCCGTTGTGCGCTATAGTCTCAGCCGCTTTAGCTATGACTACCGCCAGTGGTGTGAGCAGCAGAAGGCACAAGAATCGATCGTGACCTTACTGTATGCCTCGGCTTACGGAAATACGGCGGCCATGGCAGGGGCGATCGCACAGGGTTTAGTGCAATCAGACGTGTCGGTTGAATCGATCAACTGCGAATTTGCAGACCCCGCTGATATCATCAGCGCCATTGAAAAAAGCGACGGGTTCATTTTTGGTTCTCCAACGTTGGGCGGCCATGCCCCCACTCAGGTTCAAACCGCATTGGGAATTGTCCTGTCTACCGCTGCAAAAACCAAATTAGGCGGCGTATTTGGCTCCTATGGCTGGAGCGGTGAAGCGATCGATCTGATTGAGGGCAAACTCCAGGATGCAGGCTACACACTGGGGTTTGACACCCTGCGCGTTAAATTCACGCCGACCGAAGAGGTACTCCAGCACTGTGTTGCGGCAGGAGGCGAGTTTGCCCAATCCCTGCGAAAAACCAAGAAAACCCGCACGGCTCGTCAGGTGGTCGTGGACTCCCAAATCGATCGCACTGAACAGGCCCTCGGTCGCGTGATCGGTTCGCTCTGCGTGGTCACAACCCAACAAGGAGATCTGGATGTCGGCCTTCTGACCTCCTGGATTTCGCAGGCGACGTTTAGCCCACCGGGCGTCACGATCGCCCTCCCCAAAAGTCAGGCCGATGAACTGCTGAATCACAACGGCGACACGTTTGTGCTGAATGTTTTGAAAGAAGGCCGCAACTTGCGGCGTCACTTCCTCAAACCGCTGGCACCGGGCGAAGATCGATTTAAAGACGTGGCCGCTCATCGCGCGTCCAACGGCTGTTTCATTCTGGATGATGCACTGGCCTATCTGGAATGTCACGTTCAGAACCGGATGGAGTGCGGCGACCACTGGTTAATTTACGCCACCACCGATAACGGCAAGGTTCTAGAACCCGTCGGTGTAACTGCCATCCAGCACCGTAAAGCTGCGACCCATTACTGATGCACCTTAGGATCATGGATTAACGTGAATTCGACAAATGCGCAAATGGTGCCCCGCGCGACGCGCGGGGCACCATTTGCGCCATTTCACCCGCCCGACGGGCGGGTGAAATGGCGCTATCGAATTCACGTTGGATTATAGCAATCGAGGGGTTAGTTAGGACGGGGTGCAGGGGTGGAACCCTTGGCTGGGGGCGCAGCCCCCATACCCCCTGTCCTAACCATCTCAACGGTTGCTATAGTTAAAACCGGATTTTTAATTTTTGGTTTTATTAAATTTACGTTCCTTAGACACCGGGTGTCTTGAAGACACCCGGTGTCTGGGTCTCACAAATACCCGTGTTCAGCTAGGAATGCAGGGGTGAGGTCAGACATACCGTTTGGAGTAGCGATCGCCTCCAACTCCTCCATCGCTGCCTGATTTGAATTTAGCCCCAGGCGCAAGAACTTCTCTACATACTTGCCCAACACATCCCCTTCCAGATTCACCGGACTGCCGGGTTGGAGATACTGCAAATTTGTATCGGCATAGGTCAGCGGAATCACCGCGACTTGAAACCAACTGCCTGTCGCGTTACAGTTTGCCACCGTTAAACTCACCCCATTCACCGCGATGCTGCCCTTGGGAACGATGTAGCGTGCCACTCGCTCGTCGGGTACGGTAAAGCTCAGTTCCCAGGAGTTGGCCGTTTGCACTGCCGCCTCTAGATACCCCACCCCATCCACATGGCCTGTGACGAAATGGCCGCCGAGCTTGCTTCCCACCCGCAGCGATGTTTCCAGGTTGACGTGCGCATGGTTGCCGCGATGCTCTAACGTCGTGCGCTGCAACGTTTCGGGAGACGCATCGGCCACAAAACTATCCGCAAGAATTTGCGTCACCGTCAGGCAAATTCCATCGACTGACACACTATCGCCGATCGCCAGGTCACGAGTCACCCAGTTGGGGGTTGCGTTTCCCCAGGTAATTTGCAACTGGTCATCAGCCAATAATTGAATTTTCCCTAGCGATTGAATAAGTCCTGTAAACACAATCCTCCCAAAAATTTGTCACACTTAAATAATCCTATAGCGTTCACCAATAGAGAGTGAATAGGGGGTGAGAGGCTGTATCCCCAGTCGGGGGTTCCACTCCTGTACCCCGTTCAAATTTCAGTTGGGATCGCTATCTATAAACTAACCTGAATAGCCCTGTTCACTTGTGTATCTACTCTTAGTTAAACTTTCAGAATTCGTACTATGGATCAAGGCCAAGTTCAGGGCATACTGGATGTCAATGAAATCTTTAATGAAAACTGCTACTTAAAAACATGACTGGCTAAGTTTGAATCACGTTACATCTGGTTACGATCAACTAACGCTACTCTTCCCGAATTCGGTCCTTTAATGCTAGAAGATACGGATAATCTCATCGGGTTGCAGGGCTGGCATTAGCTGATTCAATTCCAGTCCATATATGTCCTTGATTTAATCGTCCTCATCATTCGACGGATTCTAGAGGCTAGGTCAATGATCGAAATGAAAGTCGCTGGAATTGCTTTAGACGCTGCAACGCGTAGCCCTATTGTGCTACTGAGAGATGCCGGCGATCGCCGACAACTCCCTATCTATATCGGGCAAGATCAGGCCAGAGCAATTATCGGTGCTTTAGAGAATCAAACTCCACCCCGTCCACTGACGCATGACCTGATGGTCAATATCCTGGAAGACTGGGATATGGTGCTGGAACGGGTGGTCATTCACTCCCTGCAAGACAACACCTTCTACGCCATCCTGACCATTCGGCAGGGGGAGGTCAAAAAAGAGGTTGATGCTCGCCCCAGCGATGCGATCGCCATTGCCCTCCGCACCAAAAGCCCGATTTGGGTCATGGAAGAAGTCGTTGCAGATGCATCTATTCCAGTCGATCGAGATGCTGACGAAGCAGAACGTCAAGCTTTCCGCGATTTTCTGGCCAATCTTCGCCCTGAGGATTTTACCCAGCAGGGTCGTCCTAAGAGCAGCGAAAGTTAACTATCACGGTCTTAGCGGTATGACGCAAGAGGGTGGTCAGATTAAGCCTGACCACCCTCGCATGTTTTAAACGTACTACTATAAAAAGCTGGCTTTATCTCCGCCACCGATCCCTACCGACACATCGTATGCAATATCGCCGCTTTGGAAAAACGAATCTGCTGCTCTCTGTGTTTTCGCTGGGGACAATGCGCTATCTGGCATCGGAAGAGAATGCAGTCAAGACGGTAGAACGGGCGATCGCACTGGGGATCAACCACATCGAGACCGCCAGAGGCTATGGCAACAGTGAGCTTTACCTGGGGACAGCGCTTCATTCCAATATTGGGATATCCCGACAACAGCTTTATATCACGACCAAGATTCCACCCACTGCTGATACCGATACAATGGAGCGCAGCATTGACGAGTCGTTGCAACGGTTAGGGGTTGACTACCTGGACTGTCTGGGCGTTCACGGCTTAAATACTTGGGAGCATTTAGCCTGGGTAGAGTCCAACCAGGGATGCATGCAGGCTGTAGAACGAGCGATCGCAGATGGTCGGGTTCGGCATGTCGGTTTTTCGACTCATGCACCGCTAGAGGTGATTTTGCGGGCGATCGCCACCGATCGGTTCGAGTTTGTTAATCTTCACTACAATCTATTTTTTCAACGCAATGCAGCAGCGATTGAACTGGCCCATCAAAAAGACATGGGTGTATTTATTATTTCTCCAGTTGATAAAGGTGGAATGCTGTTTACGCCACCACCAACGCTGAAGGATTTGTGTCAGCCTTTCTCCCCGCTGGCTGTGAACTATCGATTTTTACTTAGCGATCGCCGCATCACTACCCTCAGTCTCGGAGCCGCGACTCCGGCAGAACTGGATTGGCCGCTGACCGTAGCCGACCAGACTGATCCCCTTACGGCAGAGGAACAGGGCGTTCTGACGCGATTGGAGCGGCAGCAGGCTGAAACATTAGGGAGCGATCGCTGTAGCCATTGTTATGCCTGTCTCCCCTGCCCGGAAACCATCAATATTCCTGAAGCGCTCAGGTTACGAAACTTGGCGATCGCTTACGATATGTCAGCATATGGTCAATATCGCTATGGCATGTTCGAAAATGCTGGACATTGGTTTCCCGGCAGAAAAGCAAATCGCTGTACTGACTGTGGCGACTGCCTGCCCCGCTGTCCCGAACAGCTCGATATTCCCGCACTGCTGAGAGACACTCACGAACGACTAAACGGTTCCCCTCGACGTCGATTATGGGGCGATTAGGATCTACATCTCCTGTCGAAATTCTGAATCACCAGCGAGTGTAAGGTGAGGATGTATTCGCCAAGCCATTTCCACCGTTCATGCATCCGTTACAACTGCTGACTCTCTCTCGAGATAGATTCCTAAATGATTTAACCTTATCCCCTAGAGGGGGATGTTACTCTTGGGAGAAGTAGCGTGCTAGAACCCTGCACTAGTTGAAACTAAAATTCATTTCTGGCAGCTATTGATTCCAACAGTTCTACACGATTGAGGTGCGTAGAGTGGTTGCTACTCCCGAAAAACTGCAACAGCAAACTCCCATTCCAGGTTCTTCTGATGAACGGGTTGCTGTCCTTCTAATGGGCTACGGCGAGGTTGAAAGTTACGATGATTTTGCTAACTATAATGAGCAAGCGCTCAACCTGCTAACCGCCAAGTTTGCGCCCGTACCAACCTGGATCTATCCACCCCTGGCAAAGCTTTTAGCCGTCTTCGATCTGCACGAGTGGAGCCATCAACACGATCACTTCATTTCTCCCCATAACGCCATCTTTGAACAGCAGCGGGCCGGAATTGAACAGCATCTACAGGCAAAATGGGGCGATCGCATTCAGGTCTTTAAAGCATTCAACTTTTGCGCTCCCTTTTTGCCCGAACAGGTTTTAGCCGAAATTAAAAGTCAGGGCTTCAGCAAGCTGCTGATTTACCCCCTGCTCGTCGTGGATTCGATCTTCACCAGTGGCATCGCTGTAGAGCAGGTCAACAAAGCCCTCGCCCAACTAGCCGATGGCACTGAACACTGGGTGCAAGGGATGCGCTACATCCCATCGTTCTACAACGAACCGGAATACATCGACCTGCTGGCCCGCATTGTAGAAGAGAAGATTACCAAGCAGCTAGCTGTCGCGCACCTGCCGTCTCAAACCGGAATCATCCTGATGAATCACGGATGCCCCCACAAAGCCAAGGGATTTACCTCCGGGATTGATGAAAGTCAGGCGCTTTACGAACGAGTGCGGGAACGATTGATTCACCGCTATCCTTTGATTTCAGTGGGTTGGCTCAATCACCAAACCCCATTGATTGAATGGACGCAACCGAATGCCGACCTAGCGGCCAGGAACCTGATTGATCTAGGGGCGACCACGCTGGTCTTCATGCCCATCGGTTTCGCTACCGAAAATCACGAGACTCTACTGGACGTAGATCACATCATTCACGGGCTGCGCCGCCGTCGTCCTGATGTCACCTACGTTCAAATGCCTTGCGTCAATGACCATCCGGAGTTTCTCAAGATGGCAGCGGATTGGGCTGATCCTCTGATCGCTGATTTGCTTTCGGCAGAAGCGATGGTCGTGAACTCTGCTCTGGCAGGGGTTTCTCAAGCCCACGAGCATCACCACCATCACGGCGATCATCATCATCATCATGACGATCACCATCATGGCGATCATCATCATCATTAGGCTGTTCGTTACAAGTTAACGTGAATTCGACGAACAGGCTTTTGAGAGGGTGGCGCGTTGCGCCACCCTCTCAAAAGCCTGATTTTGCAAGCGCGACGCGCTTGCAAAATCAGGCTATCGAATTCACGTAAGTTAACGGTTTTCGCCCTTTCAGATGGCAGTTCTCCGTAGCACCATTTCAGCCGCGCGACACGCAGCTGAAATAGCGTAAAAACATGCCCTGCACGACGTGCAGGGCATGTTTTTACGCATTCGTGGAATTCACGTTAGATATAGCACGAAGGGTTAGTTAGGACGGAGTGCAGGGGTGGAAACGCTAGCTGGGGGCGAAGCACACACAAACCTTTTCCTAACTGTATCAACGGTTGATATAGGACATTTTTTATGAAAAAGCCCCGCAAAGCGGGTCTTCTTCATTAGTCAGGCTATACCAAAATCTGCCTGTAGAAACAGGTTTTGATCCACAACTTATTGCGACGCTTTCATTTGAAAGATCAAAAATCAAACTGTTTCTAACAACTCTCAAACGGCAGTTCTAATATGTCTCAAACCTGGCTTTGGATCGGTGTAGTTGGAATGGCAGCAGGCGCAATTATATTTGGCACTGGTGCAAACACAGCCAGAACACCACAGTGGAGAACGTTATTCACCTTAAATTTCTTTATTTGCCTGATTGCATCCGGACTTTACTTAGCAATGGCACTAGGCCAGGGAAAACATGTTTTTTACGATCGCCCTACCTTTTGGGTACGCTATGTCACCTGGTTTTTATCGACACCATTACTGTTACTAGATTTCACATTCTTAGGTGGAAGCAGTGTGGCGATCGCAGGCAGTTTACTCGGTTCCAATGCCTTCATGATTGCCACTGGATTTGTAGCCACTATTTCACCCAGACCGATTAATTACATCTGGTATTTAGTCAGTTGTGGAGCGTATCTAGCATTGTTTTATTTATTAGTTCAACCGTATAGAGTTGAAGCAGAGCAAAATCATCCGAGAGCTAAATCAGCATTCCGACAATTACTAACCATTCATCTGATTTTATGGACAGGTTATCCAATCGTCTGGATTTTAGCCAACACCGGATTTAATGTTTTAAATCAGGGGGTTGAAACTATGTTTTATACGCTGCTGGATCTGGTTTCAAAAGTAGGATTCGGATTCCTATCTTTAAACACCTTGCATAAGCTAGAGCGAGCAGGTGAAATGCCTGCGACCCAACAATCAGAATCCTATGTAACACGGTAGAAAGAAGGCAGGAGTCAGAGGGCAGAGGGCAAACGAAGAACAAAGCTATTCTTTACACTAACCTCCTGACTCCTGACTCCTGACTCCTGACTCCTACCTACGCAGTTCCTCGTAACTTCTGAGTGCTCTCTACCAAACTTTGCGCAAATTGATCAAAGCGTTTCGAGAGCGCTTCGTCTAAGAGTTTGCCGTCTGGCCCAAACGCTTTCCAGGCTTGACCGATCGCAACTTGTTCAGGAATCACCCAGGCATGAACCCAGCGCATGATCACCCGCAAATCGTTCAGCGCGTTGCTATTGGGTTGTCCACCTAAGACGCTAATCAGTCCAGTGACTTTTCCAGAAAACTCTTCAAACCCCATCAAATCCAGCGCATTTTTTAGCGCCCCGCTGAGACTGCCATGATATTCAGGCGTCGCGAGAATCAGACCATCTGCCTCACGCACCGCCTGACTCATCCGCGCTACATCAGGATAGTCGGAATAATCATCGCCGCCATCACAAAAGGGCAGGTTCAACGTCCGCAAATCTAGAATCTCGACCGACGCTCCCAAGGCTTCTACACGCTGGGCCGCTATTTTCAAGGCTTGCTGGCTGTAGGAGTCAACCCTTAAACTACCGCCGATTCCAACGAATTTAACCATATCGTTATCCTTTGTGTTGAGGCCCTTTGAATTATGAAGACATGCAATTTACGCCTATTGGTAGACCGCTTTAACAACAGGCGACGGATGAAGTGCAGCAAATCGTTAAGAAACAATTGAAATGTGGATGTTTCTTGATATAGCTGCCGCCACTTCCGGTAAAACATTGAAAAACCACGGGGATGAGAGGTTACGCCTCCAGTCAGGGGTTCCACCCTGCACCCCGTCCTCAAATACTGTGGCTACAGCTATATTTGTATTATAACCATAAAACGTACTCATTCCGAGTACGCTTAATGAAAGAGTCGATCCTAAATTATTGCGATCGCCGACTTCAAGCCGAATGGTTAGGATGGGTGAGGTTACACTAGATTTCAGGGCGCTTTGCTCTGCTCGATGTACTCGATGGTGTAAACAGTTTTGCAGGTCCGATAAGGCAACGGGAAAGGATAAGTCAGTATGAAGCTATCTGGGAAAAAGGCGTTGACCGGACGAGGTACCTCTCCAGAGGTAGCCTCTTCTTCCACTTCAAAGGCTAAGCGATCGCCCATTAAACCCTCTGTCGCCATGGGCACAATTACCGCACTTTGGATGGTGTTGCAGGGGGTGTTAGTCAGCGCTCCGGCAATGGCCCAAAGCTCACCCGCCAAAGACGCCCTGAGCTACAGTGAGCTGTTGCAAAAAATTGAATCGGGTCAGGTCGAACGCATTGAAATTGATCCGGTGCGCAGTGTGGCTGAGGTTCAGCTTGCAGGTGAGTCAAACACCCATTCCCATGAAGTTACGCTGTTTGCTGGCGATCGCAATCCTGAGCTAATCGAAGCTGCCCGCGCCAACAATGTTGAGCTGAATGTGCAACCCTCAGCGGACAGTGGTACTGTCACCTGGCTGATCACCCATGCGCTGCTGGCGTTTCTGATCATTATGGGGCTGCTGCTAATTTTGCGTCGCTCTAGCAATGCATCGGGGCAGGCAATGAATTTTGGCAAATCCAAAGCCCGCTTCCAGATGGAGGCCAAAACAGGTGTCATGTTTGACGATGTGGCTGGCATTGAGGAAGCCAAAGAAGAACTGCAAGAAGTGGTCACGTTCCTGAAAAAGCCAGAGAAATTTACGGCGATCGGGGCCAAGATTCCTAAAGGCGTTTTGCTGATTGGCCCACCGGGAACGGGTAAAACCCTGCTGGCCAAGGCGATCGCAGGTGAAGCAGGCGTTCCCTTCTTCAGCATTTCCGGCTCTGAATTTGTGGAAATGTTTGTCGGGGTTGGTGCGTCGCGCGTCCGAGATTTGTTTAAGAAGGCGAAGGAAAACGCACCCTGCATCATCTTTATCGATGAAATTGATGCGGTCGGTCGTCAACGCGGTGCCGGAATTGGTGGGGGCAACGATGAGCGGGAGCAAACCCTGAACCAGTTGCTCACCGAGATGGATGGCTTTGAGGGCAATACAGGCATCATCATCATCGCAGCAACCAACCGCCCCGATGTGCTGGATTCTGCCCTATTGCGGCCTGGTCGCTTTGATCGGCAGGTGATGGTTGATCTGCCCAGCTACAAGGGGCGGTTAGGCATTCTCCAGGTTCACGCTCGCAATAAGAAGCTTGACCCAGAGGTGGCACTAGATGCGATCGCCCGTCGTACTCCAGGATTTTCTGGAGCCGAGTTAGCCAACATGCTCAACGAAGCAGCGATCCTCACGGCGCGTCGCCGCAAAGATGCCGTCACGATGCTGGAAATCGATGACGCCATTGACCGAGTCACGACAGGTATGGTTCTGGCTCCCTTAATGGACAGCAAGAAGAAGCGGCTGATTGCCTATCACGAAGTCGGCCATGCCCTGCTGATGACGCTGCTGAAGAACTCTGATCCGCTGAATAAAGTGACCATTATTCCTCGTTCTGGCGGAATTGGTGGTTTCGCTCAGCAGAGTTTTAACGAAGAGATGATCGATAGCGGTCTCTATACCCGCTCCTGGCTATTGGATCGAATTACGATTGCGCTGGGCGGACGGGCTACTGAGGAAGAGGTCTTTGGCGATGCTGAGATTACGGTAGGAGCCAGCAATGATATTCGAGTCGTAGCGGACTTAGCCAGAGAGATGGTGACGCGCTATGGGATGTCTGACCTGGGGCCATTTGCGCTGGAAAGCGGCAGCAATGAGGTCTTCCTGGGTCGTGATTGGATGTCTCGTTCCGAGTATTCCGAAGAGGTAGCGGTTAAGGTGGATCAACAGGTGAGGGGGATCGCCACTCGTTGCTATGCCGATGCCCGTCGCATTATTCGAGAACATCGGCTGTTGCTCGACCGTCTGGTGGATATCTTGTTGGAACAGGAAACCATTGAAGGGGAACAGTTCCGTAAGATTGTGTCTGAACATACGACGCTACCAGACAAACAGCTCGCGTCACAAAGTTCCTAAATAAACAAGGGGGGGGCATGTGCTA
>DATNPS010000197.1:0-9485 GCA_036703095.1 Crinalium sp.
TAATGCCGAAAGGGTACTGCCATGTCGCAGCGTTAACTGATCCAGATCATTTAGACGAATGAGAGCACCCGCACGGCGATCGCTCACACTGTTACTGCTAAAGGCATCGCCCCGTTCAGCCGTTAAGCTACTGCGATCTAAACGAACCGTATTGGCATTCACGGTTAAGGTTCCGGCCTGCCCTTGGGGGCTGCTAACCGAGGCGATCGAACCCGTTTCCAGCCTAAACTGAGCGGCTCTGAGGCTTAAGCTTCCTGCTGTCCCCCCCTGAGTCGCTTCAACGGACAATCGAGCGCGATTTTGAAGTTGCACCACTCCATTAGTAGCACTCACAATGACATTGCCCGCCTGCCCAGTTTGAGTCGAGGCAGAAATAGTGCTGTTGTCCACTTGCAATCGGGCTAATGCTGACAATCGAATATTGCCCCCAGTGAGGCTTGATAGGTTAGATGCAGAAATTTCTGAATGTTGTAGCAACGTTAATTGTTCTGCATTGATGACTAGATCGCCAGCTCTGCCACCTGCACCAGTCACTTGGGTTGCCATGCGACTGCGATCGAGTTCAATCAACGGAATTGGAGCCTGATTGGCGTTCAGCGTTAATCTGCCCCCCTCACCGCTCACCGTAGAAGCCGAGATTTGGCTGCGATCGCTCAGCCTCAAACGATTTGCAATTCTCAGCGTAATATTTCCATTTTGGCTAGAGACTGTTTCAGCCAAAATTCTCCCTTGATGATTCAATTCGACAGCGTTGGCGTTTACTGCCACTGTACCAGCTTGTCCTGTGCCTGCGCTGTTGACAGCGACTTGAGCGCGATTCCAGATATTAAATTGTCCGGTTGTAATCGCAATGTTGCCACCTTGTCCGGTTGAGGTAGGGGTAGTGTTGGCAAACAGTCCAGTATTATCGCCATTTAAAGTAGTGCGATCGCGCACACGCAGAGCAATACTTTGAGCATTGCCACTGCTGCTAGTGGCTGAGCGGATCTGCCCTCCTTGGGTGGCAGTGACGGCATTGGCGGTGATCGAGATACTGCCTGCGTCGCCCTGTCCGGCAGTACTAGCGCTAATTTGGGCGCGATCGCTGAGCAACAGTTCAGAAGCCTGGAGATTGATCTGATTTCCATTTCCGATGGCTCCTGCATTCACCGTTCCTGAAATAGTGGATGCACCGGATAGGGAAATGGCACCCCTGGTTTGCAAAACGATGCTGCCCGTATCACCTGTGCCGCTGGTTGCTGCAACCACCTGAGCACCTGTATTTAAGGTCATGGTGTCTGCCTGAATGTCGATCGTATTGCCATTTCCGATCGCGCCCCTATCAACTGAGCTAAAGATGCCTGCCCGATTGGATAACGAAACGGCCTGATCGATTTGAGCGGTAATCCTTCCCGCATTGCCCTGTCCTCTGGTTGCTGCACTAATTTGAGCCGCATCAGTCAGCGTTAGAGATCCGGCTCGCACATTTAAAGCTCCCCCGTTTCCTATCGCTCCATTCAACACTTGACTCGAAATAGCACTGTTCAATCCTGACAGCGCGATCGCCCCATTGGCTCGAACTGAAATGGAACCTGCATTGCCTCGTCCCAACGTTTGGGTTTGGATAAATCCTCCCTCGCGGATTGAAAGCGCGCCAGTCTCAACGGCGATTGCCCCACTATCACCTCTTGCTCCAGGAGCTACACCGCTGAGAATGGAACCATTGTTGGCAATCTGCGTGTCATTCCTGATATTGAGGCTAATGTTTCCCGCATTGCCTTGTCCAAATGTGGTTGCTGCGATCGCGGCCCCATCTCGAATGATCAAACGTCCAGCATTTATCCGAATATCACCGGCACTGCCAGTTGTGCCTACTGTCGTTTGAGTAAAAACTCCGCTAGGGTATACATCCCCTTCCGCCAAATCAAAAATTAACGGGTTACCAGATACAATATACCCACCTAGATAAGTTCCTGTGGGGACACGGGATACACCTGACAATCCCCAAACGATACTGGGAAGTTCTCCTGGAGGTAGGGTGTTTGCCAATTCAACCGTATCAGACGCATTGAACGTAATCGTTCCTCCTTGTCCACTACTATGAGTAGACGCAGTGAACTGCGATCCATTCGTCACAGAAATATTTCTAGCAGTGACTTGAATATCTCCTCCACGACCTGGACCAAAGGTGTCACTAGTCACAACGCTACTGACAAAGAAGGGAGTGCCAATATTAGTCACATCCGTAGTTTGCGCGAAAACAGTTCCATCACTGATGATCGTAATGTTGCCTGAACCGAATCTGCCCGTGGTATTTAGAGATGGAACGGCTAAGTCATCTCGACTCCTCAAATAAATTGCACCACCCTGAGCTGTAGTAACAACATTGGTAGGCATATTGGGAGGGAGTACTGCATTTGAAATCGAGTACGAGTAAAGCTTTGATGCAATAATGCGACCATTGGGAGCGATAAAACTTATAGCGCCACCATTACCGGCAGATGATGCGGAAGAAACTGATGTGGCAGTAACATACCCGGTTGGATCAATTTCAATGTTGCCATTTTGGGTCGTCAGTGTAATTGCTCCAGCATTGGCTGGGCGATCGACGCTATCAGTCCTGGAGGAGAGATTGAGAACTGCAATATTTCCCCTTGTTGTCAAGTTAATATTGCCACCGTTTCCAGCAACAGAGTTAGATTGAGTAGAAGAATCAACAAAAAGAAGATTAATATCACCTCCTCCTAAAAATCCAACGTCTCCACCATTTCCAGCAACCGCATCAGTAGCATACGAAGACGTTATCGCTCCACCGCCGGAAATATTGCCATTTGGAGCAGTAATCTGAACCCGTCCACCATTTCCAGCCCTGGAACGAGCGACTGAGCGTGTATCAACTGAGACGTTGACAACGTTGCCACGATAGCTGACCAAATCAACTGAACCACCATCACCTGCTGTTGAAAAGGGAATAGCAAAGGCAGGTGATGCATATGTTGATGTATCCAGATTATTACCGATTGAAGTGGTTGGAAGAGGTGGATTAAAGACGATGTCGCGATCAGCAATTATAGTAACATTGCCACCATTACCTGTAGAATTTCTGGCAGAAGAATAAGAGAGTAATTGGTTTAACGAAATACCACCATTTGGTGCCTCTAAGCGCACATTTCCGCCGTTTCCAGAATTATGAGCTGATGACCAGGTATCCAAATTGCCAAGAGCGATATCGCCATTCGTGGTGAAGAGATGAATGGCTCCACCATTACCAGCAGAGGAAAAGCCTTGAGCATCTAACGGATCTTGTCTAGAACAAAATGTAGGGTTGGCACAGGCAGCGGCATCTAAATTGCCCGTGATAATGTTGCCATTGGTTGTAATCCGAATTGCACCCCCATGACCAGCAGAAGAAACATCAGCGTCAGATCTTGAAGTCGCAAAGATATCATTAGTAATAACATCACCATTCGCCGTAATGATGACATCTCCAGCGTTTCCAGAACCCAAAGGGCTAAAGGAACCTGAATTGACGAATGATGTCACCACACTGCCATTGGGCGCAAACAGGCGAATGGCTCCACCATTGTTACTGGATAAAGAAGAGGCAGAATAGGTGCCAAGAAAACCAGTGGTAATATTACCTGTGGTAGCGACAAGGTCAATGTCTCCTCCCTCGCCTGCATTGGTATCAGGATTGCTACAAAAGCCAATTTCTCCGCAGCGGGCTGTATAGACATCCCCCAGCACAATATCTCTGTAGGCTGTAAGGGCGATCGCCCCACCACCATTGATCCCATTGGTTGTATTGAGGAGTCTCCCATTCGTTGTAATACTACCAGCCGAGCTAGTTAGCGTAATAGAACCACCGTGGGTTGTGATGTCTTGCGTACTGATATCACCCTGGCTCTGAAAATCGACCAGCAATCCTGCGTCAGGAACGGTGGTAAAAACTGCCCCAGTTCCAGTAATACTTCCACCGGCATTGAGGAAGAAGGCAGGTTGATTGGGATGAACAGACGGATCAATACCGTCAATGATTACAGTACCGTAATCGATATTGCCACCCGCAGTCACTTGTAGCGAAGGGCCTGTATAGCCTCCAGCACTGTAGTCCCCACCACTGGTAATCACTGGATCAATTCGACTGATAAAGTTACCAGTTTCGCCTGATAAGGTACGAATCGAAAAATCACCACCACTGACTACATGGGCATCTAGAGCAATTTGACCGTTACTATTTAGAGTTAGATTATGACCACTTTGTAGTGCAGGTTGAAGTGGATTGACAGCAAAAATATCAATGCCTTGATTGCCTTGAATCGTAAGATTACCACCCGCTCGCGCCAAAAATGGGGCATTTCCTCCCGATCGCACGTTCACTGTATTTTGCGCCTGCAACGTTAAATCTCTGCCAGCGTCCAATTGCCCCTGCAACTCCAAATGACCTGCTGCCAGCGTCAAATCTTGGCCTACGGCTAAGCGCCCGCTATTGGCGATCGCTGCATCATTCGTTCCGTACTGCAATCCAATCGGCACATTGATGTTTAGCAGAGGAGGAGCCTGTGGACTGCTGGTGCTAAAGACAAAGCCATTATCAAACAGAACACTATCAGCAGTACTCATTACAAATGAGCCGCGTATATCTAATGACGCATTTGGCCCAAACACAATGCCGTTGGGATTTAATAAAAACAGATCCGCATTGCCTAAAACTCCCAAGCGTCCCGAAATATCGGAACGGCTGTCACCCGTTACCCGACTGAGAATCCGCTCTATACCATTGGGATTTGCGAAATACGCCTGTCCTCCCCCTGGAATATCAAAATCTAAAAAGCTGTGAAACAGGTTTACTCCCCGTCTGGCTCCCCCTTCAATTAACTCAGCTGATTGTCCATTAATGGCGGATGGTCTTACAGTTGATGACTCTGCACCCAATGAGTTGTCAGGGATAACTTGCGCCTGTGCGATCGCAGGAAGTAGGGCGATCGCTCCAACTGTTATACCCCACAAGCAATGGTGGAACTGACGCATGAGCAAAGCATAAACCATCATTCAACTCAAATTGGCAATCAATATCCTCGAACTCTACACCAGATTTTTTTGAACCGCACTGATTTTGCAAAAGGGTTACATTGTCAACTCTGCGGTTGTGCTTCAAAGAAACTTAAACCGTTGTACACCTTTGCGAGTACGACCATGTTTATGAGGTTTGGGATGTTCATAGAAGGGACATTACATGGCTAAGATACCCGAATATCTTCATCTCTAGTTTCTTTGAAGCACGACCGAGTGTTCACTATTTCACGCTCTAGTTAGTAACAAACCGCTCCTAATACGCCAAGGGTAGCGTACTGAGCTTCAGTTAACCCTGTTGCCCCAAGGATATTCATGCCCTCGTATAAGCGATCGCTCTTCAAGACTCGCAGGCAGTCACCCGTTTCCACATCCCAGAGGCGAATCGTTTCATCCAAACTGCCACTGGCAAGCAGGGATCGTCCCGTCGCATCACACCCAAATGCCACTGAAAAAACGATGTCTGTATGCCCCTGCAAAACGTTCAAGCATTTTCCAGAATCCAGATCCCATAGGCGAACGGTATTGTCGAAACTGCCGCTGGCTAAGAGCTGCGGATGATTGGAGGAAGGGGGACGAAGCGCCAGCGATCGCACGGGTGCAGTATGCCCTTGTAGGCGTTGCAGACATTGACCTGTCGCAATTTCCAATCGTTTAATGCTGTTATCACTGCCGATCCCAATCAGTGTTTCTCCATCAGCACAAAATACCACCTCAAAGCCTAGCAGGTCATGTTGATCAAAGACCTGCATACACGTGCCTGTTTCCACGCGCCATAGCCGCACGATGCCATCCTTCGCAATGCTAGCGAGCCACTGTCCATCAGGGCTAAAGGTGACATGCCAGACTGAATAGGCGTGTTCAACCAGAGTATGCAGCAGGTTGCCCGTCTCGAGATTCCAGAGTTTAATCGTGGAGTCATAGCTAGCGGTGGCAAGGATGCGTCCATCTGGACTGATCGCCGTCCCAAACACACAATTCGCGTGACAATGCAACGTGTTAACGCACTGTTGCGTTTGCACATCCCAAAACTTAACAGTGCCGTCAGAACTGCTGCTGGTGAAGGTTTTGCCATCACCATTAAACGTCATATCCCACACCCAGTGAGTATGCCCGCTCAAAGCTCTGAGGTAGGTTCCATCCACAGCATTCCAAAGTTTGATTCGCAAATCTGTCGGCCCACCGCTGACAATATGTTGACCGTCGGGGCTAAATGCTACAGACCAGACGCGGCTGATGTGCCCCTGCCAGGTTTTTAAGGCATGTCCAGTGGTCACGTCCCACAGCTTTTGCACTCGATCAATGCTGCCACTCAACAGGGTTTTACCGTCGGGGCTAAAGGCGATCGCTGTGATGCAGGCTTGATGTCCCAGCAGGGTGCGGATGGGCTGCTCAGTTTGCAGATCCCAGAGGCGAATCGTTTGATCCTGTCCCGCAGATGCCAATCGCAAACCATCCGGACTAAATGCTACTGACCAAATGTGGGCTGTATGACCCTCAAAGCAGATTGATTCTCCAGTCGCCAAATGCCACAGTCTCACGGTTTTATCGCCGCTGGCACTGGCAACATACTCACCATTTGGGCTGAAGGTGACTGACACCACCGCATTGTGGTGTCCTTCAAACTGGCGCATTTCGCTGAAGGTAGAAAGATCCCAGAGGCGCACCGTAAAATCGTTGCTACCGCTGACTAGCCATTGACCATCCGGACTGAAAGCAACCGATTGGACAATTTCAGAATGTCCTTCCAAGTAGGCGATACGGGTTGCCGTTGCTACATCCCACAGTTCTAGAATTCCTTCTTCTTCACCGATCGCTAGCCATTTGCCATCGGGACTAAACTGCACGGCCCAACTCATCTTGTCAACTTGCAAGGGTTCACACACCAGCTTTCCGGTTTGTGTATTCCAAAGATTGACCAGATTATCATGAGGACTGCCGCTGGCGAGGATTTGACCATCTGGGCTGAAGGCTAACCCCCAGGTAAAATCTTCGTGAGCCTGCCAACTCAGCTTGGGTTGTCCGGACACATCCCAAAGGTGAATTTTGCCATCTACATCGGCGCTTGCCATCCAGCAACCATCTGGACTGAAGGCAACATTGACTAAACTGCTGAGGGTTCGAGCAAAGGTAGACCTGGCGAAATCGCACTCGGTAAAATCAACCTGATGCAGGGGGGTTTCCTGAAGATGCGCCTGCCAGATGGGGAGATGAGAAAAATCCCATCCCGTCAAATCGATTTGTAAATAGTTCAGCACACTGAGCAGATTAGCAGCGGCATACCCTGGATAGATTTCGGGAGAGGATTGTAGCTCTCGTACCCGTTGTTGCAGATGTTGGCTGAGGGCAGTGGTGGAACGAAAGGAACTGCGGAGCCGAGTGGCGATCGGTTCCAAAATTAGCCGGACTTGGCTCTCACGAAGGTAATCACTCGTGCTGGCTTTGGTCAGAGCAAAATAGCTGAGCAATTGGAACGGTCGCTCGCCCTTGAGTTCTGCGATCGCCGCTTCGATCAACCGTTCCGTCACGTATTCCATGACGGCTGGCTGTTGCGTAAAGCGAGCGCCCTGCTGTTCGATTAAGCACCGAAACTGTAATGCTTGGAGGGCTTCTAGTAGGTGATCTTTGGATACACCAGGAACAGTATCTGCCTGTAGTTCAGCAAGGCCAGTCCATTCTCGGTTAATCGCTAGCCAATACATAACGCTTTGCTCTAGAGCAGACAAGCGATTGAACTGCTGAGCAAGCAGCAGCCGAATTCCGTTAAACATCAACGTGTCTTCTTTGAGGAAGTCACTAATGTTGCGATCGAACAACTCTTGAATCGAGGTTGCCACAATCTTTAGCGCCAACGGACTGTTATTGTAGCGATCGCCCAGTACCTGTTTCTGTTGTGCTGTACCGATTAACTGCTTGTCTTGAATGATGAATTGAGCTACCTCTGGAGAACCGTCGAGCTTTGCCAACCGCACTGCCGATGCATCTGCTTCTAAGACAGCAAGATCTGCGGGTTTTTCACGACTGGTCAACACAACACAGCTTTGATGGGCGACTTCTGCAACACATTGCAACAGTTCCCCGTAGGCTTCAAAACCACTACGAAATTGGCCCACATGCTTGGCATCCAAGATGGTTTCCAGATTGTCGAGAATGATTAAGCAGCGGGATTGTCTGAGGCAATTCAAGAATTGTGTGCGTTCCAGCTTGATTTCCTGCTGGTCAGATAGGAAGGGAATGATCTCTGCCAGTAAAGCCTCAAGCGGTGGTGCATTGCGTAGCGATCGCCAGATGACATGCGTAAAGTGCTCCTGAACCTGCTCAGCTAGCTTGACGGACAGAGCCGTTTTACCAATGCCGCCCATGCCAAAGATTCCTGCCAAGCGGCAGCGGTCTTGCACAATCCACTGTTGCAGCGTGCTAAGTTCTCTCGTGCGACCATAAAAGTGCGAAACATCAACCGCCTCACCCCAATCGGTTGCCGTTGCCTGAATCGATTCGAGTGAGTCTATCGGCTCCTCATCCGGTTGAAAGTAGTCAGCCTGGGTTGGCGTCAGGTTAAAGGCGCGAAAGAAGTCTTCTAAGGTTTGGCGATCGACGGCTTGTTTGCAGCTTCGTAGCCGACTAATCGATTTCACACTCAACCCCGTTAACTCGCTCAATTGCTCCAGGGTGTAGGCATATCCACCGCTCATCTTCCCTGCAATTTGCTCTTGAGCTTCCTGAAGCCGCTCTAAACCGTGCGGAGAGAGAACGACTCCCCGTCTGCGCTTGAACTTTTTATCAGAGTGGATCATCTTAACCGAGTCAGCCTTGAAGGAAGAATCGATGCTGTTATGACATTCAATATTACTACATCTAACTGTCGCCCCTTTTCGGCTGTCATCACAAGTTACCAGGCGATCGCTTCACGGATGACCTGAAAACGCCAGAAACATTGTCAGAACTAATTTTTCCTTCTGTTCTTAATTCACCGCTTAAGTGACCTGCTTAAGTGACCGCCCAAATGACCAACTGTCCTAGATTTCTCCTGTCGATCGCAACAGAATGAATTCATCAGGTTCAGAGTTACATCTTCAAACACTGAATCCGCCACAAACACGAACACAAACAAAGGAAAAAAACATGCCTAAGTACATTATTGAGCGAACTATTCCCGGAGCGGCAAATTTAACTGACAACGACCTGCAATCGATCGCCCAACAATCTTGCAATGTTTTGGAACAATTAGGTCCTCAAATTCAGTGGGTACAAAGCTACGTTGCAGGCGAAAAGTTCTACTGCGTCTATATTTCTCCCAATGAAGAACTCATCCGCGAACATGCTCAACGTGGTGGATTTCCCGCTAATTTGATTACAAAAGTTGAGGCGATCGTTGATCCAACATCAGCAGAAAAGAGCCTTATGGCTGATCTCGTTA
The DNA here is from genome assembly GCA_036703095.1 of Crinalium sp. GTDB lineage: Bacteria > Cyanobacteriota > Cyanobacteriia > Elainellales > Elainellaceae > DATNPS01. The sequence continues at coordinate 9,470 of DATNPS010000197.1, forward strand.
CTTTGTGATCGTTTGG
>DATNPS010000201.1:0-6757 GCA_036703095.1 Crinalium sp.
TGTTTCGCTAAAGCCTGAGACTTCTATCAACTGAAGGAGTGTGGTTTTGACCACATTCCTTTTTTTTGCTTTAAAGTATTTGCCTTAACGCAAATTCGACGAACGGGCTTTGGGAAGCATTGCGCGACACGCACGCAAAATTAGGCTACAAAATCGGGCTATCGAGTGCACGTTTGCTTTAGGGCCAAAACTGCTGACTCACTGCAAAAATAGCTGCCGACAGCCCTGCGGCAAACGGAATCGTCACCAGCCAGGCCAATGCAATCTGGCGCAAAATACCAATCTGGATGACAGGTTTCAGATGCGGCTGAAACTGTTGAAATAAGCCAATTCCAACTACGGCTCCTACCAGCGCATGGGATGTGGAAATGGGTAGTCCCACTCGCGAGGCTAGCAGGGTCGTCGTTGCGGCAGCCAACTCCGCACAAAAGCCGCTGCTGGGTTGGAGCGTGGTAATTCCTTCACCAATAGTCTTCATCACGTTTTTGCCCAATACCGCTAATCCCGATACGATGCCAATTCCCCCTAACACTAAAACCCAGAGGGGAACCGCGAATCCGGCGAGAGGAACGGCTCCGGTGGACAAAATGTAAGCGATCGCTGCCAACGGAGCCACAGCATTCCCCACATCATTCGAGCCATGGGCAAAGGCGACGAAGCAGGCACTCAGGACTTGGAAACGGGAAAGGGAGGATTCGGGTGTTGGGTGTTGGGTGTTGGGTGTTGGGGAAGGTGGGGAAGGTGGGGAAGATAGGGATCGCCAATTGATCACCGTTACCGCGCTAATAGCGATCGCCCCCAGGATCAGCGAAATATCGTGGCTGGGAATGGGCAGAGTTTGAAATGGCTGTAAGGCAAACAAGGAAGGAAGGACGATAAAGCCAAAGACGCCGACTAGGGCTGCGCTGAGCCAGGGAATCCATTCGTAAAGCTGCTGGATAGGATTGGGTTGCTCTAAGATCCAGCGGCGGATCAGACTATAGAAAAGGATGGCGATCGCCCCGCTCACCAGTGGAGTAACAATCCAGGTGAGGGAAATGATACCGATGGAAGGCCAATTCACAGCCTGTCGGCCTGCGGCGACCCAACCAAATCCGGCGATCGCTCCTACAATGGCGTGCGACGAAGAAACGGGCAATCCCAAAAGGGTTGCAATCTGTAGCCAAATGCCACAGGCCAGCAGCGCTGAAATCATACCCAACGCAAACCGATGGGGATCAGAGGCAAAAAGGGAGGGATCAACAATATTTTTGGTTAAGGTTTCAGAAACTCCCCGACCAAATAAAACGGCTCCTGTAAACTCCAGAATTCCTGCAATGATGAGCGCCTGACGTAACGTAATCGCTTTTGAGCCAACGGAGGTGCCCATTGCATTCGCGACATCATTGGCTCCCAGGTTCCAGGCAAAGTAGAAGGCAAGCAGGCTGGTGAGAACAAGAAAAAGCATTGCAATCGTTGAGTTGGGATGGTATTGTCTCCATTCCATGACTTGTAAACGACAAGCGGCCAGGTTGGCTATAGCCCTCCTGAAGATCTGCCCTAAGATCTAAGAATCATGAATTTAACAAAACCCGAAATTTAATTTTTAAAAGCAGGACTTCGACATGCTTTCAAAAATTAAAAATTTGGTTTTAACTCGTTCATGATCCTAAAGTTGTATAGCGTTCACTCACAAAAATGGTGAACTGGAGCGTAAAAGCTTGTCAGCCAGTTTAGTGTGTTCTCATGTGTGTCTAGAGCGTTTAATACCCTGAAAGTCTTACGTAGGATGCGTTAGCGTAGCATAACGCGTCGTCTGGAAAGATTGATGTGTATGGCTAATGCCCGATGCATCCTACAAAATTCTGATAACGATTCAATATTTAAGGAGAAGCCAGTGAGTCCAGAAGCTCTCGTTCAGTTGCCAGATCTGGCCGTTTCATCCGGTTCCTTGAGCCAGGCAGACTTTGATCAATATGTCATGTCTACCTATGCTCGCTTTCCGTTAACCTTAGACCGAGGAGCAGGTTGCCGTGTATGGGATGTAGACGGGCGAGAATATCTGGATTTTGTAGCCGGAATTGCCACCTGCACACTGGGCCACGCTCACCCCGCGATGATAGAAGCGGCGACACAGCAGATTCAAAAACTGCACCATGTGTCTAACCTGTATTACGTTCAGGAACAGGGAGCGTTGGCGAAATGGCTAATTGAGCACTCCTGCGCCGATCGCGCCTTTTTCTGTAACTCCGGAGCCGAAGCCAATGAGGGAGCAATCAAGCTGGCTCGTAAGTATGCTCACACTGTTCTCAAGATCGAGAATCCAATTATTCTGACCGCTCACGCCAGTTTCCACGGGCGCACATTGGCAACGATCACCGCCACCGGACAGCCCAAGTATCAGAAGAATTTCGACCCACTGATGCCCGGTTTTCACTACGTTCCCTATAACAACATCGCGGCGTTAGAAGATGCGATCGCCCTGCTCGATACTCCTACCAGCCGCCAGGTAGCCGCGATTATGCTGGAACCCCTGCAAGGTGAAGGCGGTGTGCGGCCTGGGGATGTTGCCTACTTCCAGAGGGTTCGGCAAATCTGTGATGAGAAGGGAATCCTGCTGATTTTGGATGAAGTCCAGGTTGGGATGGGACGGAGTGGTTCTCTGTGGGGCTACGAGAATTTGGACATTGAACCCGATATCTTTACATCCGCGAAAGGATTGGGCGGTGGCATCCCGATTGGGGCAATGCTGTGCAAGTCGTTCTGTGATGTTTATCAACCGGGCGATCATGCCAGCACGTTTGGCGGCAATCCGTTTGCCTGTGGGGTTGCGCTGAAAGTATGTCAAACGTTAGAGCAAGAGAATTTGCTGGCCAATGTGCGCAACCGGGGTGAGCAGTTGAGAGCAGGATTGCGGGCGATCGCTGAAAAATATCCCAACCTGATCACCGATGTGCGCGGTTGGGGCTTAATCAACGGCTTGGAACTGAAAGCCGATATCGAGCTGACCTCAGCCGCCGTAGTCAAAGCCGCGATGGATACAGGCGTGTTGCTCGTACCCGCAGGGCCGAAGGTGGTTCGGTTTGTGCCACCGCTGATTGTGAGCGAAGCTGAAGTTGAGACAGCATTACAGGCCGTAGAGCAAGCATTAGCAGCGGTCTAAGCTAAATTCGTCAACCTAATTTTGCGTGCGCGACGCACACGCAAAATCAGAGTACGGGGAGTTTCACAACGTGCAACTCCCCGTACTCTCGTTCGTCTCAGTTGCTTTATATAGCACTACGCATTCACGTTAGGACAAAGGGGGGTGGGGGCCTGCGCCCCCAGCCAGGGGTTCCACCCCTGCACCCCGTCCTAACCTTTATCAGTACTGCTATAGCAAGATCAAACCCTGCCGCGCTCCTAGCATCACCGCTTCGGTGCGGCTAGAGGCATTGAGTTTGCTGAAGATCGAGCTAATGTGAAATTTGACAGTATGTTCTGAAATTTGCAAACGACGGGCGATCGCCTTATTTCCCAACCCCTCTGCTAACATTCCCAAGACCTCCACCTCACGCGGTGTAAGGGTCTGGCTGGAAGACGACGGCAGCGTGCGAGTGGGAACTGGAGCAGAAGGTAATGCATCTAGAAAATCGGGATGTAGCACCACTAACCCTGCGGCTACCGCTTCAACAGTGGCGATCATTTCGGTGGCGATCGCCTCTGCTGGCAAGATTCCCCGCACCCCGGCTTGGAGCACCTCACCCGCCCAGGCACTCTGCACGTTATCGACTAGAACAACGAGAGCAGGAGCCGTCAGGCCGTCATTGAGCATAGGCAGGGCGGCGATCGGGTCTTCCTCCTGTAGCTCAAGCTCCATCAGCACCACATCAGGTTGGGTGACCTCAATGTGCTCCAGCAGGTTGTCCTGATTCGAGACGCTAGCCACAACCGTCAGGGTTGAACTGGTCGTGAGAATCGCTTCTAATCCAGCGCGGGCGATCGCTGAATTGGCAGCGATTAACACCCGAATCGTCAGCTCCAGCGAAGTCATGTCAGGCGGCATGAGCAACAGAGCGATCGCTTAAAACGACATGCCGGGTTTGCCGCTGCCCGCCACGTAGGATTTCCAGCCGAATCGTATCGCCAAACTCCGTATTGGACAGAATCACCGTCAGATCATTGGGTGTCTCAAAGCCCTGATCCTCAACGCCAAGCAATATATCTCCAGTGAGCAGCCCATTGGCTTCAGCCAAACTGCCATTCACCACCTTCAGGATCAGCAACCCTAACGCGATCGCTCGACGCTGGCGCACTAGCACAGGCTGAAGCGTTACGCCCAATCGCGGAGGATTGCCACGCTGCCGCAAAAATCGTTCTACAGCATTACTGGGAATGGCCAGCCCTAAACCATTCACAATCATCGTGTTAATTCCAATCACGCGACCCTGAGCATCAGCCAGAGGCCCGCCCGAATTGCCGGGAGCCAGCCTCACGTCGGCACTGATCCAGGGTTGGCGAGTTGTCCCTGTTCCTACGGTGTGCACAATTCCTGTCGTTAACGCGCCCACCAGGCCCAGCGGATTGCCTACCGCCAGTACCAGTTCCCCCACTCGAACAGCCTCCGAATTGGCGATCGCCACCGCTGGCAAATCTGACGCCTGCACCTGAAGCGCCGCTAAGTCACGCTGGCCATCTCGCACCACGACCGTTGCCGGGAGCGATCGCCCGTCCCATAGCTCAACGACAGCATCGGCTCCACGGGCAACATGAGCATTAGTGACAATCAAGCCATCCGATCGCCAAATCACACCAGAACCCGAACCCGCTCGCCGTCCGCGCCCCTGCACCTGAACCGTCGATCGGCGCAGAGATTCCGTCAGAGCCATTAATTCGGTTGCGATCGCCGTATCCATTCCCTCGATATGCATGGTGCTCATCCGTCTTCCCTCCGGGGCCGTTCACCCACCGTAATCGTTACGTTGACCAACGTTCCGCCGCGCACAATCTGAGCCGTTAACGGGTTGCCTACCCGATCGGGATCAAGGGCAGCATGGACATCGCCAATATCACTCACAGGGCGATCGCCCAAGGCCACCAAAATATCGCCCAGCAGCACTCCGGCCTGATCGGCGGGAGCATCGGGCTCCACGCTCACCACGATCACGCCCCCTGCCGCAGGAAGGTTTAGGGTAACCTTCAGGCTATCGGGCAAGCGCACGGGCTGCATTCCCAGTCCTAAATACCCCCGCGCCACCCGGCCTTTCTGAACAAGCTGATCTACGACCCGACGAATGGTGGTTACAGGAATCGTTAAGACCATCCCGCGTGGCCCTGCCGTATTCAGACCAACCACTCGACCCTGCGTATCGATCAACGGCCCTCCAGACGCTCCCGGATAGAGGGTTAAATCAGGGCGAATCAGTTGGTCAATTTGTCCACCATGCCAGGTGCGCCAGATACCACCCAGCGCACTCACAACACCCATACTGGCGCTGATATTCGCCTCACTGGAACGGGCGATCGCCAGCACAATATGCCCCACTTTCAACGCCGCCGAATCTCCAATGACCGGAGTAGGCAACTCGCCCTCGGCGAGTTTCAAAACGGCTAAATCTGTACTGGAATCTCGCCCAATTAGAGTTGCAGACACCGTGCGGCCATCAGCCAGTGTCACCGTAATTTCTTCGTCTCGCCGCACCGTGTGGTCTGCCGTTACAACAAAACCCGCGTCCCAATGCACTCCGCTAGAGGACATGCGCTGTCGTGCATTCACCGCTACGACGGAGGGAGACGCCTGGGCGATCGCATCGGCCAACCCATTCGAGAAAGCCAGCAACGCCCCTGATGATTCAGATGATTCAAATGATTCCGTTGCCATTCCATTGCTCCAAGTCGCTCAATTCAAGGGTGTATCGTGCCCCATGAATTCAGGATGACGGATACCCAGGCTGTTCTACATCGGAGAAATGGGGAGATGTGAGCCTGGAAAAATGGCTAGGTGCTTTATTGCGATAAAAGGCACGTCTGAGACGCGCCTTTTATCGCAATGTATTGAAAAACTACTGCGGTGTATTTTGCAGTTCGGGTCTTTCCTCAGGAACGATCGCCCCTTCTACAGGACAAACTTGCAGACAGATTCCGCAATCAATGCAGGTCGCGAAATCGATCCAGTACCAGTCTGTTCCTTTGGTGTTTTTGCCTGGGCCTTCGTGAATACAGGCAACCGGGCAGGCATCGACGCAATCTGCGACGCCTTCACAGGTATTCGTTACGATCGTATGCGGCACAGTGTTCTTCTCTCGTGAAATTGGCAGGAGGAGCAGCCATTGGCTCCTTTTCTAGCCTAGCAGGTGATAGGAGTCAATTCAGAGACTCAATTTCGGGGATGCCATGCTCATTTACCCAAGCAATCTGGCCAATCGAGCGAAGACGCGCATAGGATCTCACCGACTCTGGGCTATCCTGTCCGCCCAGATCAACCTCCACGCGAACCAGATTGGTCGAGGCCCGAATCTTATCCGCATACGTAAAGGCAGCGGCATAGGCACTGGTTGATGTGGGCACAACCAGCCAGTTGCTCATGGGTGTTTCCAGAGGCAGTTGTCCGGAGGGCAGCAAGACTTGATGTAGCTCATCAATGTTGATTGTAAATCCAACGCCGGGGAAAGTTTTGCCCTGAGGGTGATAGAGTCCCAACAGTTGGTCATAGCGACCTCCCTGACTTAGCACTCGCTGCCCGGCAGCCCCGCCGCTAATCGCCTCAAATACAATTCCGGTGTAGTAATCAAAGGTTTGC
>DATNPS010000206.1:0-16536 GCA_036703095.1 Crinalium sp.
AGCAATTTAATCCTCATAACTGAACTGGGTACAGTCCATCTTGGCCCCTTCTCGGCTCAGATCACAAAACAGCTTCAAGCTTTAGATCAGATGCGCGAGCTACCCTCTAAAGTGCCTCTCGATCAAATTCTCTACATTAACTTAAGAAATCCGGCGTCTCCACTGCTGGAATTAAACCAATCCCAGACCTCATCTTCCAATAATGCATCTGATCCCGCGCTCTCGGAATCGCCCTAGAACATTAGTATAGCGTTGCCGTAACGTTGCCGTTTCGATGGTTGGACTACCGCTGAGACAGAGGTGTTATGAGTCATCGCGAATACTGTACTCGGTCGAACACCATGGCACATTCAGCATGAACGTGGAGACGATCGCCCGTCATCCTGTGTGAATTCAGCCAATGCACGGAGGATTTTATGCTGCCATTGGAGATATAAAACTCGCGTTACACCCCCATGAGAATCGCTGAACTCATCCATAATTCTTATGATGCAATTCGTGGCTATGCACGTTCGTCGCAGAGGGGATTACACGGTTACCGATCGCAGGTTTCAAACTGAGAATTGCTGTGAACTTATTCGTAAATTTGAAATGGTGAGCGGATTGAGTTACATTAGCTTTTTCATCTGCCAACCAAAAATTAGCAACAAATGTAAGCGATCGCAGTCATAACTGGGGCAACAGCTATGTTAAATTAACCCCTATAAGACCTAAGTACTAAAGATTGAACTTGAAACTGAAGCTGCTGAAATATCTGAAACACTAGCAGTAGAGTCCCATTAATTACGGCTCCCCTACTTCTATGGAGTAGGTCTAAGTCCTAATTGGTTTTTTTAGCAACTTACCCTATAGTTGACTAGAGTTATCAAACGTTAAATCAAGAGTTGAAAATTCTCTGTATCAGACGTTTCTAACTTCGGCGGCATTTAATATTAGATTGATAACTATTCGTACCGCCTCCCTTGTGGAGTACTCCCATCCTTGACTATCAATGAATACGGCAAATCCTTTTACAAACTCTGGGCTACACTTAGGACAAGTTCGTGATGCAAGAGGCTCACTGGCTGAAGAATCCAGGAGTGGTGATGTGGTGCCAAGTAGCGTAGCCCGAATCAAAGTGATTGGAGTTGGCGGTGGGGGATGCAATGCCGTTAACCGCATGATCGCCAGCGAAGTGTCTGGCGTTGAGTTTTGGTCGATTAATACAGACGCTCAGGCGTTAGTCAACGCTACAACCCAAAATCGGCTTCAGGTTGGCCAAAAGCTGACGCGGGGTCTTGGGGCTGGTGGCAATCCGGCGATCGGGCAAAAGGCAGCAGAGGAATCGCGGGATGAGATTGCAGCTGCGCTAGAACATGCCGACCTGGTGTTTATTACCGCTGGTATGGGAGGCGGGACGGGAACAGGGGCAGCCCCGATCGTGGCGGAAGTCGCGAAGGAAGTTGGCGCGTTAACGGTTGGTGTCGTCACTCGTCCGTTTACGTTTGAAGGGAAGCGACGCACCGCTCAGGCGGATGAAGGGATCGCGGCCCTGCAAAGTCGGGTTGATACTCTCATCATGATCCCCAACGACAAGCTGTTGACTGTCATCTCAGAGCAAACGCCTGTACAGGAAGCCTTCCGGGTTGCAGACGATATTCTCCGGCAAGGGGTTCAGGGGATTTCAGACATTATTACGATCCCCGGCCTGGTGAATGTAGACTTTGCGGATGTGCGAGCCGTCATGGCCGATGCTGGATCAGCCCTGATGGGGATCGGCGTCGGATCTGGCAAATCTAGAGCGCGAGAAGCCGCAATGACTGCGATCTCGTCTCCGCTCCTGGAATCTTCGATTGACGGCGCACGCGGGGTTGTCTTTAACATTACTGGTGGAGATGACCTGACGCTGCATGAGGTGAATGCTGCGGCTGAAATTATCTATGAGGCGGTTGATCCCAACGCCAACATCATTTTTGGCGCGGTAATTGACAATCGTCTGCAAGGAGAAGTACGAATCACCGTGATTGCGACAGGGTTCGCGGCTGACGTTCAGGCGCAGCCCGCCTCTACATCCAGGGTGGCTCCCCTGAAGCGATCGGTCGCTGCACCTCCGATCACACCGTCACCTGCACCGGATATCAGAAACAAGCCAGCCGGGTTAGATATTCCAGAATTCTTGCAGCGTCGGCGTCCTACTCGCTAAGTTCCAAGATTTATCTGTAGGCTGGGTATCGCCCAGCCTACCACTATTATTAGGCTGTGTAGCATTGCTGCACAGCCTTGTTGTTATTCGGCGTTGTCAGTACCGTAACCCCCACCACCGGGAGTTTCGATAACAAAGCGATCGCCCACCTGCATCAGCACCTCTGCTTTGCCCGATAGGAGTTCTACCTGACCGTCCTGGTGCTCCACATAGTTCCGCCCGATCGCCCCTGCTTCACCTTCCTGTAAACCAAATGGTGGAATAATGCGATGACTCGACAGAATAGCGGCGGTCATGGGTTCTTCAAATCGTAGACGCCGAATGACCCCATTGCCGCCTCGATGCGCACCTTGACCGCCACTGTTGGAACGGATGGCAAAACATTCTAGAAGTACTGGAAACCGCCATTCCAGCACTTCAGGATCGGTGAGTCGCGAATTGGTCATGTGGGTTTGAACGGCGTCTGTGCCATCAAAGTCTGCTCCGGCTCCCGAACCGCCACAAATGGTTTCGTAATACTGATAGCGCTCGTTGCCAAAGGTGAAATTGTTCATCGTGCCCTGCGACGCGGCCATGATCCCCAGCGCCCCGTAAAGCGTATTGGCGATCGCCTGTGAGGTTTCCACATTGCCCGCCACCACTGCTGCCGGATATTGGGGATTGAGCATACAGCCTTCCGGAACGATAATCTCTAGCGGTTTAAGGCAGCCTGCGTTTAAGGGAATATCATCATTCACTAGCGTCCGGAATACATACAACACCACAGCTTTGCAGATGGCTAAGGGGGCATTGAAATTGTTGGGCTGTTGGGGAGAAGTCCCTGTGAAATCAATTTGGGCCGACCGACGAGGGCGATCGATGCTAATAACCACCTGAATTTGACTGCCGTCGTCCAGAGGATAAGTGAACTGTCCGTCTCTAAGAACGCTGATGACCCGTCGCACGGATTCTTCAGCATTATCCTGAACGTGGCCCATGTATGCCTGAACCATGGCCAGCCCGTAATGCTCAACCATGCGACTTAGCTCCTGTGCTCCCCGTTCATTGGCGGCGATTTGAGCTTGTAAATCGGCCAAATTTTGGGTGGGATTGCGTACTGGATACGGCCCTGATGTCAGCGCGTTCAGAAGATTTTGTTCCAGAAAATGGCCCTGATCGACCAATTGAACGTGATTGAGCAACACGCCTTCTTGCTCGACGCTGGTGCTGTGAGGCGGCATGGAACCAGGAGTGATGCCACCAATATCGGCGTGGTGTCCGCGAGAGGCAACGTAGAAGAGGGGTGTGGGGTGTGGGGTGTGGGGTGTGGGGTGTGGGGTGTGGGGAAAGACGGGGGTGATGACGGTGATGTCGGGGAGGTGGGTGCCGCCGTTGTAGGGGTTGTTGAGGAGGTATACATCACCCGGTTTGAGGATGTCGCCTTTTTCGAGGATGAGGCTGTGGACGCTTTCACTCATTGATCCCAGGTGAACCGGAATATGGGGTGCGTTGGCCACTAACTGTCCCTGCTGGTCGAAAATAGCGCAGGAGAAATCCAGCCGTTCTTTGATATTGACGGAATAGCTGGTGTTCTGTAGCGTGACGCCCATCTCTTCGGCGATCGCCCGGAAGAGGTTGTTGAAGATTTCGAGAAGGACGGGGTCGGGTGTTAGGTGTTGGGTGTTGGGTGTTGGGTGTTGGGCGTTGGGTGTTAGGTGTTGGGTAAACGTTGCTTCCTTATCTCCCCCATCCTCCCTATCTTCCCTACCTTCCCTACCTTCCCCATCCTCCTTGTCCTCCTTGTCTCCTTCCTCTGCCCTCTGCCCTCTGCCCTCTGCCTTCTCTCCCTTCCTCAGCATCAAATGATTGCGTTCCGTCAATTCTGCTTGCCAACCGGGTTCGATCACGTTAGTTCCGGTGGCTTCGATGATGAGAGCGGGGCCGGGGATGCGATCGCCCGGTTGGAGGTTATCGCGTTGAAAAATCGGAGTATCGTGCCAGGAGCCTTTGGTGTAGATCTGAACTGTGGTGATGGGCTGGAGGGGGGTAGAGCGATGGGAGGCGATCGCGGCTTCATCGGGTACGACGGTTTTACCAATCACTTCCACGGAAACGGCTTCAACGATTAAGGCTCTATCTTCAACGATAAATCCATACCGCTGGCGATAGGCGTCTTCAAACTGGCTCCGCATCTGGCCTATATCACTCCAGTTCACAATCAACGCGGAGTCAGTTCCTTCATAGCGGAGATGCACTTTGGGAAGCACGGTGACTTGAGGTTGAGAGGTCAACGGTTCAGTCAGGTCTACCTCAATTCCCTGTCGTTGCATGTCGGCTTTGCCTGCTGCGGCTAGCTCGTCGAGCCGCTGCTCAAGGGTGGGGATCAGGGGTACTTCGAGCTTGGCTTCAATGGCGCGTTCGTGAATGGTGCTGAGGTCGGCCAGTCCCATGCCATAGGCTGAAAGTACTCCCGCATAGGGATGAATGAGCACCTGCGTCATGCCGAGCGCGTCGGCAATCAGGCAAGCATGTTGACCTCCAGCCCCACCAAAGCAGCAGAGCGTATATTCCGTGACATCATAGCCCCGCTGAATCGAAATTTTTTTGATGGCATTAGCCATTTTGTCGATGGCGATCGCCAAAAAACCATCTGCCACTTGTTCGGGGGGACGCTGATTCCCCGTTTTAGCCTGAATCTCAGCCGCTAAATCCGTGAATTTTTGGTGCACGATCTCTGCATCTAGCGGCAAATTTCCTTCGCGGCCAAACACGTGCGGAAAGAACTGGGCCTGAAGTTTGCCGACCATAACATTACAGTCTGTGACAGTGAGTGGCCCGCCCCGACGGTAGCACGCGGGGCCGGGATACGCGCCTGCGGATTCTGGCCCAACCCGATAGCGCGATCCATCAAAGTTGAGGATTGAACCCCCACCTGCTGCAACGGTATGGATGGCCATCATGGGCGATCGCAATCGCACACCTGCCACTTCTGTTTCAAAGGTCCGCTCATATTCACCGTTGAAATGGGAGACATCCGTGGATGTGCCGCCCATATCAAAGCCGATGATCTGATGGCATCCGGCCATCGCGCTAGTTCTCACGGCTCCCACAATACCGCCTGCTGGCCCCGACAAAATGCTGTCTTTCCCTTGAAAAAGATGGGCATCTGTGAGTCCACCATTGGACTGCATGAACATTAATTTGGGTGTTGGGTGTCGGGTGTTGGGTGTTGGGTATGGGGTGTTGGGTGTGGGATGTGGGGTGATTTTTGCTTCTCTATCTCCCTTGTCTCCCTTGTCTCCCTTGTCTCCCTTGTCTCCCTTGTCTCCCCCATCTCCCTTCCTCCCTCCCTCTTGCAAGTCCTGGGCAATGCGATCGACATAGCGGCGGAGGATGGGCGAGAGGTAGGCATCTACAACGGTGGTATCACCCCGGCTGACCAGTTTCATGAGTGGGCTGACCTCGTGAGAGACTGAAATTTGGGTGAAGCCAATTTCTCTGACCAGTGCTGCTATTTGCTTTTCGTGGTCGGGATAGCGGTAGCCGTGCATGAAGACAATGGCACAGGAATGAATGCCGTCGTCGTAAGCGGCTTTGATGGCGGCAATTAGCTCATCTGTGACCTGGACGGGGGTGAGTTCTTTGCCCTGGGCGTTATATCGTTCGTCTACTTCAATCACCCGTTCATACAGCATTTCGGGGAGAACGATTTGACGGGCAAAGATATCGGGCCGATTTTGATAGCCAATCCGTAAGGCATCCCGAAACCCTTTGGTGATTAAGAGGAGAGTGCGATCGCCCTTCCGTTCTAATAGAGCATTGGTGGCAACCGTCGTACCCATTTTGACGACCGCAATTTGCTCTGCTGGGATGGGTGAATCGGTGGGAATGCCCAATACATCACGGATGCCTTGTAGGGGAGCATCGGTATAGCGTCCCGGATTTTCAGACAGCAGTTTGTGAATGGTGAGTTTGCCGTCCGGACGCTGAGCCACAATGTCAGTAAAGGTTCCACCCCGGTCAATCCAAAATTGCCAGCGGTTTTCAGAGTGAGACGCGGTAGTCATGGGATGTTGGGTGTTAGGTGTTAGGTGCTGGAAGCGCAGCAAGGTCTTCTGTAGGGGCATAGCCGTCTTTATTAAAGTGGTATCACAGGTTTTTATCGCTAGGACATTTGTATGAAACACTGGATTGCCTATGGGTTAGGGGTGGCAATTTTAGGAATAACGGCGATCGCCCTGTTTTGTTCTTATTTTGGCTGGCCTATTTATTTAGAAATCCTGTCTCATTTCCAGATTCAGTACTTTGTGATTTCCTTACTGTTGTTTGGCTGTTTGTGGTTAACTCGTCACAAGCCATTAATTCTCATCAGTCTATTTATTCTGGCCATTCAGTCCTCCCAAATTGTTCCGTGGTATTTACCTCAGCTAGGGTTTAGTCCATCGCGTCCTGCGAATTTGAAAATTCTGGTGGCTAACCTGAATGTGCAAAACAAGAGCTATGCCAAAGTGTTGTCTCTGGTCAGACGTGAGAAGCCGGATCTTGCTCTATTTATGGAGATTGACCAAGCCTGGATGGAGCAATTGGATCAGCTTAACGATGTTTTGCCGTATCGCTTTGGTAAAGCGAATCCCTACAATCTCGGCATTGCTGTCTATAGCCGTCAACAGCTCAAAAATCCTCAGTTCAATCTATTTGGAACGGATCAGAATATTGGAATTACAGGCCAGCTTACAGTCAATCAGCAGGCTATCGAGCTGGTTGGGATTCATCCCTTACCTCCGGCTAGAACCCAATTTTTTCATTTGAGAAATCGTCAACTAGAGGCCGTCTCTCAGTATGTTAAAACGCTGTCTAACCCAGTTGTTGTGATAGGAGATATGAACATCACCATGTGGTCGCCCTATTACAAGCGGCTCACGAATAAAACGGGTTTGGTAAATGCTCGTCGGGGCTTTGGAATTGTTCCAAGCTGGCCTACAGAGTCATCGTTTAAGCGATCGCCAGATTGGTTCTTGTCCCTGCTCTCCATTCCGATTGATCAATGTCTCATCAGCCCAAGCATTCAAGTGACCAATGTTTTTACCGGAGCTAGCACCGGATCAGATCATAGGCCTCTCTTGGTAGATTTATCCGTTTCTAGATAATAATCTGGAGTGAGATAGCGTCAATTTTGGGTTTAAATCTGTATCCTTCTTCGTTTCGCGACACGCCCTTTAAATGCTGAAATAGAAGCATGGGGTTGACAAGACGACTTTTTTTGCAGCGCACTGGCCTGGCACTGACCGCTTTCGGGGTCAGCGACCTTGGCCTGTCTGTGTTGGCCGATCGCTATCAGCAGGCTTTAGCCCAGCCCACACCCCGAAAATTGGCCCTCCTGATTGGAATTAATCAGTACCCAGAGCAAGTTTGTGATTACCTGCCAGCGCGAGGCAGTGCTCTGAATGGCTGTTTAACCGATGTTGCTTTGCAGCAGGAACTATTAATTCATCGGTTTGGGTTTCAGCCGAGTGACATTTTGACGCTGACCGATCAGCAGGCCACGCGAGATGCCATTGAGTCAGCGTTTCTGGGCCATTTAGGGGAGCAAGTTCGTCCCGGAGATGTTGTCGTCATTCATTTCAGCGGATTGGGCAGTCGCGTCCGACTTATAGATACCGATGAGGACGTTCGCAACAGTTTGGTGCCGATCGATGGGATTTTGCCTACCGCCGAAAACCCGACGATCAATGATGTGATGGAAGACACCTTTGGGCTGCTGCTGCGATCGCTCCCCACAGATCACGCCACCACGATTTTAGACCTGAGCTACGTTGATCCAAACAAAGCGCTTCAGGGCAACTGGCGCATTCGATCGCGACCCAGTACGCCCAGTGGCCAACTGAGTGAAGCAGAACTGGCACTGCAAGAAACGCTGGCGAGCAAACTCAAACTGTCCCCCGAGCCGCGCCGCACTGTATGGACATCAGGACAACTGCCGGGTACCGTATTGGCGGCTACCGATGTCGGGCAGGGAGCCATGGAAGGCCAATGGCGCGGATTTAGTGCGGGGGTATTCACCTATGCGCTGACTCAACAGCTATGGCACTCTACTCCACCCGCCACGCTGTACACTGATTTAGCCCATGCCACAGCAACCGTGAAACAGTTTGTGGGGCAAGAACAGTCGCCCCACTGGATTCGCCAAACGGCAGCAAAAAGCCGAGGAGCCACGGTTTCTGCGTATTATCTCAACCCGGACAACGCGACAAACGCCGATGGGGTAGTGACAGCCGTTGCGGAGGATGGTCGAACCGTGGAACTGTGGTTAGGGGGATTGCCTGCCGCTGTCGTGGATTATATTGGCGCAAATTCTTTACTGTCTGTCGGTGACCCTTCCTCCGCTCATCTACTTCAGGTGCGATCGCGTGATGGACTCGTCGGCAAAGCCCGGTGTGTTGACCCGACAGCCGTTTTGCCCTCTGTCGGCAGCTTTGTCAGAGAAACGACCCGCCTGTTGCCGCGCAACATTAGCTTGGTAGTGGCGCTAGATGCCAGCTTAGAACGCATTGAGCGGGTCGATGCGACCAGTGCCTTTGCGGCAATTCCCAGAGTTTCGGCAGTTATCGCCGGAGAACAGCCTGCCGACTATTTATTTGGCAAAACCATGTCGGGCGCTCAAACGCTCACAGCCGCTTTAAACTCTGGAACCTCTAGTGCCATCAGTGCGACTACGCCAAGCGAGCCGTTGCCCAAAGGCAGCTATGGGCTATTTAATCTGGGCAGAGCCGTTATTCCAAACACCCTCACTGAGGGAGATGAGGCCGTAAAAACGGCTGTAAATCGCCTGACGCCCAAACTCCGGACATTGCTGGCGGCAAAATTGCTGCGCCTCACGGCCAATTCTGACTCTTCTCGACTGGGAGTCCGCGCCACGCTGGAAACGGTTGCACCGCAGGAACAAGCGATTCTTCAGCAAGATACTCCTCGCGCTCCCTGGTTGCTGAATTCCAGGCTGGCGAAGATTTCCTTGAGTGAAACGTTAGTTCCCACAATCCCGATGGGGAGTAAATTGCGCTATCGGTTGCAAAACTATAGCGATCGCCCCATTTACTTCACCGTTTTAGGTTGGGATAGCAGTGGGAATGCGATCGCCTTGTATCCCATCAATACAGCCAGTGTTAATACCCTGGATGCGCTAGCGGTAGACGGGGCGATCGCACCCGGTAAAACGCTGATTTTGCCTCAGGCTCCCGCTTCAGAATGGGTGGCCAATGGCCCAACGGGGCTGATGGAAACCTATGTGATCTGTAGCCGCACTCCGCTGGCCCAATTTAACCTAGCTTTAGCGTCGCAAGTGGCAACGAGTGGCGACTATCGTCTCGGTTCATTACCAAATGCGCTGGATGCGGCCCACGCCATCCTGCAAGATTTGCACAGCACCACCGTTTTCCCGACGATTAAGCCGGAGGCTGCTGCTGATTCATATCTTTTAGATGTAGACACCTGGGCAACGCTGAGTTTTGTGTATCAGGTGAGTGGGGCGATCGCTTAAAACTGATTCATAAACCTTGCGGGTAGGGTGGGCATTATCCACCTGGTCTCGTTAGTGCACGCAAAAATTAAGCAGAAATTCTCATTTTGAAACTTGTTGCGGGTTTTGCGCGCCCGACGGACGCGCAAAACCCGCAATAAGTGGCAACGCAAGCCCGCCGCAGGCGGGCTTGCGTTGCCACTTGCATACTGAGAATTGCTGCCTACCGATATCGGTTGAGATGAATTTGTCGAATTTATGTTGGCATCAACTGTAAATTTCTCATATTTCTATTAATTCATCCTAAAGATAGTGTTCATTCCAGCCAAAGGAATGATTTTTCCTATTTCGTTTTCATCTCTTTAGTATTTGTAAATATATAAGTAGACATAAAATTGCATCACTAAAAGCATAGTTTTGTTTAGCGATGCCCCTTACAACCCCCGCGTATTTATCAGTTTAATTGTGCGAAAAATTACAACCTTATAAAACTGAAAATAAAGAATATCTAAAGAATTGTGGCGATCGCTCATCTTTCCCTCATTATCACTCTATCGATTGAAAGGGATACTCTAAAAGTTGATTTAGACTCTATCTTGGGGATCGCGCATTAAACAAGCGATCCCCGTTAAAGTTTTATTTGTATTTCATTGTCGGCTCATAGAAATGCTGACATAATTTAAGAAGCATGTGAGAACCTTTCTAATTATTGCTTTTCGTTAGATTGGTTAATTTGGCTACATTTCTATTTCAAATAGAAAGAAAAGGTCACATTTTTAACCCTGTTGCGCCACCACCTGTTCAATATTCTTTTAATCAGATAGAAGGGGCTTTATAACATGAAAACCATTCAAACGATTTGCTGCCCAAATTGTGGCAGCCCAGCAGAACGTCACTATCTCTTTCCCAACCAACTAACGCGCACCCAATGCCCTACTTGCGACTATCTGATGATCACCTGTTCTGCAACGGGAAAAGTCGTAGAAGCCTACGCACCCGGTATTCCCGCGCGCCGATAAAGTATTGAAGTCTTTTATGAATTGTGAGAAGCGCACCCCGACAGGGTGCGCTTCTTGCCATTTATTTGGCTTGCGATGCTCGCAGTTGCCCACAGGCGGCGTTTGCGGCTAGCCCTCTAGAACGGCGGACACTCACCGCAATGTGGTCAGACTGCAACGCTTTGACAAAATCCTGAATGCGACGGTCATCGGGCCGTTTGTAATCCACTTCCTGGATGGGATTGTAGGGGATCAAGTTAACGTGGCTCTGAAATCCATGAAGATGGTTAGCCAGCTCTCTTGCATGTTTCGGACAATCGTTTAACTCGCCCAGCAAAATGTATTCAAACGTCACGCGACGTCCGGTGATCTGAACATATTCTCGGCACTCGTCCAGCAGCATTTCTAATGGGTAGTGCTGAGCGCTAGGAATGAGCTGCTCACGCAGCGGCTGATTAGAGGCATGTAAACTCACAGCCAGCGTCACTTGCAGGTGATGGGTCGCCAGCCGACGAATATGGCCGGGAATGCCAACGGTTGAAATGGTCATCGATCGCTGCCCTATTCCCACATCTGTATTGAGCGATCGCACGGCTGCCAACACATTCTCGATATTCAGCAACGGCTCTCCCATGCCCATAAACACAATATTGCTAACCCGTTGGCCAAAGTCTTCCTGAACGGTGAGCACTTGATCAATAATTTCGTGTCGTGCCAGGTTACGGGTAAATCCGCCCTTCCCTGTCGCGCAAAAGTCACAGGCCATCGGGCAACCCACTTGAGATGAAACGCAAACGGTGAGCCGCTTCTCGGTGGGAATGCCTACTGTTTCAATAATTTGACCGTCTGACAGCCGCAGCAAATATTTCACCGTTCCGTCTGGCGCTTCCGACCGATAGTGCTGCACCGAGCGCCCCATGGGAACATCGGCCATTGCGGCTCGCCATGCTTTGGGGAAGACGGAAATATCCATCAGCGATCGCGCGCCTTGCTGGTAGATCCACTGATAGAGCTGTTTACCCCGATAGGCTGGCTGCCCCTGCTGCTGCACCCACTCTGTGAGTTCAGCCAGAGACATTCCTAAGAGTGGAACTGCCGATGAGGCGTTGGCATAAGGCGTGGAAGAGGCGATCGCTGAAGGAGATTGGATTGAAGACGGAATGTCGCTTGCAGATTGCACGGTTGAAAAAATTGGAGTCACTCTCTCCAGCTTACGCGATCGCCTCTCGAAAGCGCGAACTCAACTGTTGGTGACAGCAATTCTCAGTATGCAAATTGGGGCGAAGCAAGTTCGCCGCAGGCGAACTTGCTTCGCCCCAATTTGCATACTGAGAATTGCTGTCCTCGACTGCTATAAATATGATTCTGTAGTAGTTTGATGCTGTAGTAGTTTCGATTTTCTACACCCTATCCCTTAAACGTTTCCCATCACCATGCGGACGATCGCCGAAATTAATGACAAGATCCAGCGTCAGCAGGCCGTCGTGCTGACTGCCGAGGAACTCAAAGCGCGGGTGAAAGACGTGGGAATTACCCAGACCGCTAAAGAAGTAGATGTCGTAACAACGGGAACGTTTGAACCTGTTGAATCATCGGGAGCCATCTTGAATTTGGGGCATACCGATCCTCCCATCAAAATTCGGCAGTGTTGGCTGGATGGAGTGCTGGCCTACTCTGGCTTTGGGGCCGTTGATCTGTATCTGGGAGCAACGCAGGTGGCAGGCTATGGTGAAATGGGCGATGCCGTGGATGTGACTGATCCCCGCGATACGAATTTGCGGAGTTCGCTACGGGAACGCGGTGGCGGACACGTCATCTCTGATCTGATTGCTGGAAAACCTGTGCATTTGCGGGCGATCGGGCAAGTGACGGATTGCTACCCCCGCTCGTCATTTGAAACAACCATTACCCGCGACACGATTAATCAGTTCTACCTGTTTAATCCCCGCAACCTCTATCAAAATTTTATTGTGGGCGTCAATGGGGGCGATCGCCCTCTTTTCACGTATCTTGGCCCGCTCCAGCCTCGGCTCGGTAATGCGGTCTACTCCAATCCAGGCTCGATCTCACCGCTGTGGAATGACCCGGATTTGCAACTGGTGGGCATTGGTACCCGTGTGTTTCTGGGAGGTGGCGTGGGCTATGTCACCTGGGAAGGCACACAACATTTCCCCATGCAAAAGCGATTGCCCAATCGAACGCCCATTGGCCCTGCGGCGACTCTGGCGCTGATCGGCGATGCAAAACAAATGGATGCCCGTTGGGTACGGGGATGTTATTTCAAAAGCTACGGCCCTTCCTTGATGCTGGGCGTTGGCATCCCGCTGCCGATTTTGAATGAAGCCGTAGTAGAGCGGTGTGCCGTGAATGATACCGATCTGGTGGCTCCAGTGGTGGATTTTTCAATTCCCCGACGCGTGCGTCCGACCTTTGGCCTAGTCAGCTATGCTCAGCTTAAAAGTGGACGCATCACCATTGATGGAAAACCTGTACGGGTTGCGCCTCTGGCCAGCATCTATCTTTCTCGCCAGGTGGCGATCGAGCTAAAGCAATGGATTGAAGCCGGGACATTTACGTTAACCAAACCTGTAGCTCCCATTCCCATGGATCGGAATTTTCTAGCCCAGGATCGATGGGGATCGCAGATCAATTTGGACTAAGGATCGCAAACAAATTAAACCCGAATTTTTAATTTGTGAGAGCGTGGCAGAGCCACGCTCTCACAAATTAAAAATTCGGGTTTTATGAAATCCACGACCCTAACGCGAATTCGATAGCGTCATTCCAACCGCGCGTCGCGCGGTTGGAATGACGCAAAACCATATCCTGCCCGTCGCGCGAGGTACGATTTTGTGCGTTCGTCGAACTTATAGTTGATTACTGTTTCACAGCTTTGTAAATGTGGAACGTGTTGAAGACCCCAACTGTTTCAAAATGATAGGACGGTAACACTGGCCCAAAATCGCGAACTTCAAGGTTGGTTTGATAGATGCTAAACACGACGTAATTTTGACGTCCTGTGTTTTGAGAAATAAACTTCTGGATCTCGTCCTGGTTTTTGTCGAGCAGTCGAGCACACTCGTCACCCAAAAAGTTTCCCAACACGCGGGGCGCTTGAGAGCAGGTATTTGTCTTCAGATAAGCTGTCAATTGCTGAGTCGCAAACTCCTCATAAGCACTTGGCCCAGGGTTGGTTAGCGCCATCGCTCCCCCCACTCCAAGCACCGCCGCACCCAGCAAATAAGCTCCAACTTTAACCCCTTTCATCCACTGTCAATCCCAAACTCCGCTAGCCATCCTCGTCATGTGAAGGCGATCGCTTGAGACGATCGCTTTCACAAATTAATCGTTTCCCCATCTTATGAGGTAAATGTTCCCACCTGCGGATTGCTGTGCAGGTTGTTGCTCTGTCACGCTTGCTGCTGGGCTGCCTGATACACGCGGAGTTGATAGCGCCATTTCAACCACGCGACGCGCGATTGAAATGGCGCAGAAACGGTTCCCGCACGTCGCGCGGGAACCGTTTCTGCGCGTTCGTTGAATTCACGCTCAATACAGTGATTCGCACAGTCACTGTATTTGCAGAGAATTCTTAGAAAATTTTTCCGCGATGTAGATCCTAGGGCTTAGTGATGCTATTATAGGAAACGCAAGAAATGGCGAGCGTAGCCAAGTGATTAAGGCAGTGGATTATGGTCCACTTATTTGACGTTCTTAAACCGTTGCTACGTAAGGGTTTCAAAAAAGGTTAAAAGTTGGGACTAAGTTAGGACTTTCTGTTAGAATTGTTACCTAAACCCCAAAAGTAAGGCATGGCGAGCGTAGCCAAGAGGTTAAGGCATCGGGTTGTGGTCCCGACATTCGTGGGTTCGAGTCCCATCGTTCGCCCTCAAGGTCGTTAATAACTTAAAACCAAGTTTTTTAACTTTGGGAAGCGCGGCTTACCGAACTTTCTAAAGTTAAGTTTCGGGTTTTGTTAAATCCAACTCTTTAAAGGCTGAACTTAGACTCCGTCTTCTTGCGGAGAGAGGTAGTCTTTCCAAAGTGGAATCACCCAGCGAGTTAGCCCGGCGGAGTGACGCAGAAGAGGCAATCCAGAATTTATTCTGAGAATTATTAGTTCTTTGAGCGCAGAATTAAACCCTATCCGGGAACTCTCGGAGGGTTTCTTAGTTCAAAATGCGTAAAGTTTGTGGATAGCCTCAAAGAACTGGCTAATGCAATTACGCCCCAAAGGAAACGTTATGGAAACGGATTCAAGCCTGGATTTATTGATTCAACAAATCAAACAGGCCGCCAGTAAAAATAGCTCGTCTGCCTTGAACCAACAGGAAGCTTGCAAGGCTCACGGCAAATATCAAGGAGTAGACCCCGTTTGGGATAAGCTGATGGCTAAGCTGAACGAAGGTTCATAATCATTCCAGGTTGATGATTGAGAACGTTCCTTAACCGAATGCTGCGATGCAAAGTCACTCTAAACGGGTGGCAGATCGAGCGAAATAATCAGATCCGCATTCATCTCAGCGCGTGAGGATGAAGATTGACGATTGTATGTAGGGGTTGAAGGAGCTGAATAAGAGTTTGACGCTGACGCGATCGCCTGACTCGGACGAGCTTGAATGGCTCTGGCGATCGCCCGTAGTCGTCGCTCCTGGTCATTGGTAATACTGTGAATATTGTTGCCGAGTCCTGGTGCGTTCCACTGGCTGGTATCTGGGTCGAGAAAGGAGCGAGTGCGTGCCCACAAGACAGCATCTGACCCCTGCAACCCCATATCTCTTGCCTGAGCCAATCGGTCAATGTAGCCTCCCCGACTAAGAGCCGCTCTGGGCGATTGATTGGCCAGATCAATCCCGTTTAGCTCTTCTTCTAGCGTTAATTCAATCCCTTTTTCTGCGGCGGCCTGTCGCAACGTAGTGGCCTGTCGTCGTAACCGTCGAATTTGTCGCTGATCAGCTTCTTCCGGAGTGGTTGCCCCGTGCTGGTAGGAGAAGGTGCCCAAATTCCACACGCCGTTTCCGGGGTCAACATGCCCTCGATACGCGCGGGTTTTATCGCCATCTGGGGTGCGTGTTCCTTCTGCACTGCCTACTGCTCGCGCGACTAGCGAATTGGAGTCGCCTCGAAATAGTGCGTCCAGTTCGGGAAAGGTTTGCAGGGATGCCGATAGTCCTGTCGCTGCCGGAGTAACAGATGGTTCGGTGGCCACGGCAGAGGGGGATTGAGGAACAGGAGGCGGTTCAGGCTCGAAGTTTAACCCGTCGGCTGGAGCAGTCGAGGTCGCAGCTGTTTGTGGAGATGGCGGAGGAGATGGTGCTGCCGCAACAGGCGCAGGCTGCGATCGCTCTTGCTGGGGAGCTATCTGTACAGGCGCGGGTTCTACTGGCGGATCTGTCGCTGGCGGAACAGGCGGAGCATCAGCACTTGGAACTGAAACGGGGGCAACTGAAGGTGCGATCGCTAGGGCTGAAACGGTAGAAGACGGTTCACGGATTGCGGTCTCAGATTCATCAGGGGGGGGAGGGGGGGGTAGTTTGGCGACCCCTTCCGGTTTACTTTCGGAACCCAAGGGAGCGGTTGTGGCCTTGTCGGGAACCCCCAATGGAGCAGTGTCTGCTTCAGTTGCCAGATCGGGGGGTGATGCTTGAGCAGCATTAGCTTTGTCAGACGCCAGAGAAAAATCGAGGGTAGCGGTGTTATCCGCTGCTTGGGCTGCTGGGGCAAGGCCCAGTGCGAGCGCCACCATGCTGAGTGCAACCAGATAATAATTCTTCATCCCGGCTCCTTTCTGGGGTTATTTTTGAAACACAAATGAATATCCGGCGTACTCGTTGCCTTCGTAGAGCACGACAAACCAGGTTTGC
>DATNPS010000212.1:0-49828 GCA_036703095.1 Crinalium sp.
CCAAACCCGCAATCGGCTTCAGAATGAGAATTGCTCAAAAGCAATCGCAGTCAATACTGCGATCGCTTTTGAGCAATTCCCATTCTGAAGCCGATTGCATACTGAAAATTGCTGATCTCTTCCTGTATTTATGTGCTGTTAGACATTAAGCTGTTTAATTGAATGTAAATTCAAAACGTCTTGGTCTACATCAACGAAAAGCTGAACTTTATCAGACTTTCGTTGATATGCAGGAGGATTTAGATAGGTATCACAGCGATTGAAAACTGCTGTAAATGGTAATCGATTCCTTAAAGTCTATAAACTTGATGCGTTCTCAGAAAATTATCAGCAGAGTCCTTCAAAGCTGTAGTCACGATCGCTTGCACCAACTCCTCTGGTTCGATGGGTTTCGAGATGTGCGTTTGGAAGCCTGCGGCAAGCACCTGCTGTTGATTGGTGTCTCCTGCATAAGCTGTCAGGGCGATCGCTGGAATGCGCCCTCCTTGCTCAGGCGCTAGCATCCTCACCTGCCGGATCAGCATATACCCATCCATTTCTGGCATTCCAATGTCACTCAGGAGAATATCCGGCTTGGCTTGAGGCAGAATGAGCAGGGCTTCATGAGCAGACGTAGTGATAGTCACCTGTGCCCCACGTTGCTCCAAGATAAATGCCACTAATTCTCGTGTGTCGGGTTCATCATCGACGATCAGGATTTTGATGCCGCTCAAATTGAGGGACTGCTGGGGCGATCGCTCATCCTGGTTTGCGTCTGAAGAGGTGGACATCAGCGGCACCCGAACCGTAAACGTTGCGCCCTGCCCTTCACCGGGACTTGCAACCCGAACGGTACCACCATGCAGTTCGACTAAGTGTCGCACAATCGCCAATCCTAACCCCAATCCACCAAATTTCCGGGTTGTCGCCCCATCGGCTTGACGGAAGTAGTCGAATACATAAGGTAAAAAGCCAGGCATAATTCCCTGCCCCGTATCGCTCACCGTGATTTGAGCGTACAGGGAGGATGGGGGAGGTGGGGAGGATAGGGAAGAGGAAGAATCTCCCTCACCTTCCCCATCTCCCCCATCTCCCAAGACTGTGCCACTAACGGCTTCCAGTCGTACTTCCACTCGTCCGCATGGGGGTGTAAACTTCACGGCGTTAGAGAGCAGATTCCAAACGACTTGCTGTAATCGAGTGGAATCACCGGAGACTAGACCAACATCTGACGCAAGGCTTGCGGTTATTTGGATAGACTTGGCTTCTGCTGCCAGGCGTACTGTTTCCATCGCGGCTCGAATGGTGGCGGCCAAATTGACCGGAGTCACATTCAGGCTCAGTTTACCGCGCAGAATTCGAGAGACATCCAGCAGGTCTTCAATCAGTTCCGATTGCAGTTTGGCATTCCGTTCGATCGTGGCTAACGCTTGGGCCGTCTTGGCGGCGTCTAGTTTGCCACTCTGGAGCAGCTTAGACCAACCGAGAATGGGATTGAGGGGCGATCGCAACTCATGGGATAGCACGGCCAAAAATTCATCTTTGATGCGGTTAGCCCGTTCAGCGGCTTCTCGTGCCGCTTGTTCTCGCTCTAAAAGCTGTTTCCGTTGAGCAGCATCCTGTCGCTGCTCAATCAAGTCAGCCGCTTGTCGCGCCAGCAAATCGAGAAATCGTAACTCGCGATCGCTCGGTCGGTGACGAGTGCGCCAGTGGGTAGAAACCATGCCGATGGGGTTTCCCGACCGAGACATGAGCGGAGTGGACTGGGCAGAGAGAAGCCCAGCCTCAACATGCCTTCGCATCAACCCATCCGGGTCTTCGTTCGCTGGCACATCAAAATCCACAAATGCCCGCTCGCCGGTTGCCAAGGCAACGCTACAGGATGTATTGCAACTCGTACTCAACCGATTGAACTGCTCACCTAGCGTTGGGCTAATGCCCTGAGTAGCAAGCAACAACAGTTCTTGGGTTGCATGATTGAAGAATTGGAACGAGCCTGCATCCGCCTGTGTTAGCGCGATCGCAGCCGCTAAAATTTCGTCATAAAGCACCTGAATATCGGTTTCAGTGGTCAGTCGAGCGCTCAGCTCTCGCAACAGTTGAGTATCCCTGAGGTCAGCGGCGATCGCAGCTTCGGCTTGTTTGCGGCCACTGATGTCGTTAAAGAGAACTGCCACCTTGCGCTCTTGTGGCTCACCCATCCGAAACGCGTAAACATCGAAAAATCGCCCCAGTTCCTGAGCCACGTTTTCAAACCGCTCTGGTACACCTGTTAGTGCGATTCTGCCGTAAATCTCAAACCAGTGGGCCTCATGCTGCGGCGCTAATTCGCGCATGGTTTTGCCAATCACATCCACCAGTCCGGTGTGTTTCTCTAGGGCTGGATTCGCTTCCAGAAAACGGTAATCAAATGCAGTTCCAGTTTCATCAAACAGAACTTCGATCAGGCAAAAGCCCTCGTCGATTGAATCGAATAACAATCGATATTTGGCTTCCGATTCACGCAAGGCAGCTTCAGCACGGGCACGTTCGACAGCAGCCCAGGTGCGTTCAGCCACTTCTTCCGCCAGAGCAATCTCATTCAGCGTCCAATTTCGAGGACGAGACGCGTGAACGGCCAATCCCGCCACAAACTCACCCTGCTTCACCAGCGGGACCCCTATATAAGCCGCAATCTGGATGCCAGCATAAGCCGATCGCTGATCCGGAGATAGATGAGGGTCGGTTGCGACATTCGTTGATGTAGCCGTCTGTCCCCTGCGGTAAACGGCCAGTAGCTCTGTCCCAAAGGACTCAATAGGGTAGCCGCCTTGCAAGGATTCCGCTCCATTAACGTAATCCTGTTCCACGACATACTCTGCACCCCGCACCTCAAAGTACGTCACCCGATTAACGCCCAGATATTCACCCACTACCTGATTGGCCGTTGCCTGAATTTCGATCGCATTCGTCAACGGACGTAGCGCATCGTTCAGGGTGACGAGGAACGCATCGCGATCGCCAGTTCGACGAACGATCTCTTCGGCTCGTTTGATGTCGGAGAGGTCGTAGAAATAACAGACCACCCCATAGCGACCATCGGATAAGGTGATGCGATGAATTTGCCAATCGTAGGACTGAATTTCTTCAATATCCGCTCTCGGTTCAACAATCGGCGGTGAGTAGTAAGACTCGCCAGTGGCCAGCGTGTGGCGAAAGCGATCGATGGCTTCAGTCGCAAAGGGTTCTTGCCAGATGGTTCGCAGCGCCTCGGCCAAATCTTGTCCAATCAGCGGATGAATGTTGAAGGTGGCGATCGCTGTATGGTTTGCCTGCTGGAAACGAAACTCGGCATCAATCATGTAAATCCCAAAAGGTGCATCCGCCACCAAAGCGGAGAACATTTCCTGATTCTGGCGCAGGGCAATCTCGACTCGCGTTCGTTCCAGCTTCGTCCAAATGCGGTTTGCCAATTCGCGCATCAACTCAACTTCATCGCTGCGCCAGTTGTAAGGAGTTGGATGATAAACACCGAGCGTAAATTTCCATTCATCATCTCGAATTAACGGAACGTTAATCAAGGAACCAATATTGAGGGCTGTGAATCGCTCTGGATTAGCAATTCGTGGATCAGTTGTGACATCTCGAACAATCACAGTGTGTCCAATTTTAGCAGCCTGAAAAAACTCCCCTGTGACAAATTCTGATAGACGATGAACACCAACTAAGCTTGTCACATCGTCCCGATGCCAACAGTGAGAAATTATTGCTTCATCGGCACTCTCGTTAATTTCGACAAACGCACAATTCGATACTTGAAGATAACGGCTCAACTGTTCGCCAACGGTTTGGATAATGTCTTCGACACAGGTTGCCTCCGCCAGATTTTGAGTTACCTGAGCTAGAAATTCAGCACTCAACTCTGCCTGTTTGCGAGCGGTTACATCGCTCGCGGCTCCCAACCATTCAACAATTTCATTTTGGTCATTCAACAGCGGAATCGCCCGCGAAAACGTCCAGCCGATCGTTCCGTCTAATTGAATAATTCGGTGTTCTAACTCAAAAGTGCGCTTGGTGCGGATGGCTTCTGCGATCGCCGCCATTACTCGCGCCTGTTCCTCCACGGGAATGTACTCCTCAAGCCAGGTACGGTTGGGATGTTGGGTACTGGTCAGAAAATTCTTGCCTGTGAGGAGATTCATCTCGCGCCAATCCGCGCTCATTTTGTATACGGTGTCTGAACTAGCGGCGATGAATAGGCGAAACTGTTCTTCTGATGTTCGCAAAGCAGCCTCTGCCTGTTTGCGCTTGTCTTCAATTTGCCTGCGTCCAGTGATGTCGCGCGAGATGCACAGCAGTCGTTCAACACTCCCATCTGCACCTAAAATGGGGCTAATTTTGTTATCCCACCATTTGGGTTCACCCTGTAATGTTGGACAATAGCCTTGCAGAGAACACACCTCACCTGCCCCTGCACGAGCGATCGCATCCATCGCAGCTGGCCGATCCTCTTCTGACCAAAACTCTATCCAGGAAGTTTTGAGGAATGGCGTGATATCTTGGATGCCCAGTAACGCCTGTCCTCTCCGATTCATAAACAGAATCCGCCCGTCCAAATCCAACACTTTGATACAATCATCGCTACTATCGAGAATTTGCAGCGCCAAATCGGGCTGTCGATCTGAATAGTTGATTCCTTCTACTGTTGTTTGGTCATAGGCTTCGGGTGCAGCCTGCGGCCTATCTTGAGACGGATCTTGACCTGAGGCAGTAGAGTGGTGGAGAGGATGAGCCATAGGGTTTTCATCCTTATTTTGAAAAGTACTTAACTAGCAAATCGTTACCAGACTCGCCCATCTGATGCAGCAAGTGTTCAATTTGCTTCAATGCAATGGGTAAGGGCTTGGTTCGTCCATTCTCCCAACGATTAACGCTTTGAAACGATACCCCTAGCTTCGCGGCAAACTTAGCCTGTGAAAGTTCCAGACGGTGCCGCGTTTCCCGCACGAGATCAGCAAATTGAGGATGGTCGATTGTAGGCATAACGCACAACAATAGCATTCTAGTTAGATATACCACCTGGTATAGCGATCGCCTCTCCTCCGCAGGGCTTAAAGGTCAGATGCGATAGGCCCTCGATCACGGGTAAGCTTAACGAATTTTCCAGAGTAGCTTTTGGGCTTCCCAGGCGCAATCCAGAATTTGCAGCAGAGTATCTTGTGAATAATGTTTTAAGTAACTTTGCTGTAGTGCCCATTGGATAAATCGCTTTAATCGAGCTTCTAAATCAGTAGCTGAGAAGTATTGCTCTGATTCACTTAGATATAGATTCTGGAAATCGATTACTTCTGGATTTTGACTCCAATCTTTATTCTCAGTTAATGAAGTCAAACAAACAGGTAAAACGCTGAGCGGGAGCTGTATCATAATAGTCTCTATTTCAACCAAGATTAAGTGAATGAGGAAAGATCGAAGCTAAGCATTGATCTTTGAATGTTGATCTTTGAATGCTGCTCTCATCAATCCGTTAATTGCTTTTGCGGGTCATGGTTGTTCGATATGCAACTTTCACTCGTCTACTAATATGAAGTCACTGTGAATTCGATCGCCTGATTTTGCATGTGCTTCACGCACGCAAAGTCTCCAACAAGGGGGGTAGTAGTGCAGTGCACTACTACCCCCCTTGGGAAAACGAAAAGAAAACACGTTTTTTTAGGAATTCGATAGCCCGGTTTTGCGTGCGTGACGCGCACGCAAAACCGGGCTTTTAGGAGAGTTGCGCGTCGCGCAACTCTCCTAAAAGCTCATTCGTCGAATTCACGTTCGATTAACGTGAATGTGATAACGCGATTTCAACCGCGCGTCGTGTGGCTGAAATCGCGCAGTAACGTGACTTGCGAGTTCGTCGAATTCACGCATATTTCTATATTTCTACAGCCAATTGCCAATTAAAACATAGGGTGCCCAGTAAAGTGGGTGCCTGAAATTAGGATCATGTAATAGCGACAGTTGCGCGTGTTGCAATGCTTCTGCTTTAGAAACACTCGTGTCGGCTAACTCTTGATAAAACTGACTCATTAACCGAGCGGCTGATTCATCATTCAATGCCCAAAGCGATGCTAAGGTGCTACGTGCACCCGCTTGAACCGCAATTCCAGCTAAACCCAGCGTGGCGCGAGTATCCCCTGCTGCTGTTTCACAGGCACTTAATACCAACAGTTCAATGGGAGTAGGGCGCATATCATCGCTGTTGCGCAGCAGGCTACTCAGTTCATTCACATTAATCGGTCGATCCCATGCCAGAACGAATGTTTCATTTGCTTTAGAGCTGAACTGTCCATGCGTGGCTAAATGAACGATGGGAAACGGCAGTGCATCAATCTGTCTTTGCAGCGCTGAACTGGTAAACGCTTCATTCAGCAAAACTCGGCTGGGCAGTTTGGTTTGGATTTCGTTCAGTTCGCTCTCTACATTGACCAGCGCGCTAAAGCCGGAACGTCCTTCCGTGAGTCCAGCCGCTAACACTTCTAACCGAGTTTGGTGAAGTGGTTGAGGGCTGAGCAGTTGCAATCCCGGCGCTAACGCGAGGCTATATTGCTCAATTAAGTAGCGATCGCCATCGTATAGCGTTGCCATTGGCACATTTCGCAGCGCTCCGTCTAACACAAACACCAGCGTTTTAGAACCACTGTTGGCTAAATCGGCTGCAAAAGGACGCACCAACCAATCATACAGGCGTTGCCCCAACCGTTTTCCCTGCTGACTGGTCAGGGGACGGGCTAGCTGTTGCTGCAACTGTGCAACGGTTTGTTCAATTTCCACGTCTGAAACCAATGCGGTGTATTGGCGAATGGGTTGCTGCGGCAGACTTAGCAATACCTCCAGGCGATCGCTCAAGATGATGGGATAGATGACAGCCGTGCCAGTCTGGTTAATTTGATCAATCGCTACTCGCTGGCTATCTAAGCAAGCCGTCCGAAAGAAGTTGTCCAGTTCGGCCAACTGAAGCGATTCGATCACCTGACGGGCTTCTTGCAGGTTTGCCTGGTTGGGTTCCTGTTGGGAATGAGTTGGAGAGGTGAGCGATCGCTGCAACAGCAAATCTACAAATTCTCGATAGACGGGTTCTACGCTTTCACGAAATGAAAATTGCAGATCGGAACTGGTGGCGATCAAATCTCGACGCAGAGACTGGAGTGTATCAAAGGCCGCTCGGTAAGCTGCGAGTGCTTCTGAAGGTTGTTGCTGAGCTTTCAAGAGTCGCCCTAATTGCCATTGCCACTGGTAAGCCACATCAGCCGCATTCACCGATTGGGCAATCAGAAGGGCTTGTTCGGTTAGAGTTTGGGCATCTTTCCACTGGTGCGTAGTTTCATAAACTTGCCCCAACTGCCCCAGCGCATAGGCTTCTGCCCGCTGATCGTCTAGCTGTTTGGCTTGCTGAATCGCGATCGCCAAGATTTTCGCAGCCTTGAAGTAAAGGGTTGCGGCTTCCGATGGGGTGCGGCGGGCGATCGCTACGATCTGCTGCGCCGCATTAATTCGAGCGTAAATGGTATCGCGATTGGGCGAGAGGGTATCCAGTTGGGTTTCAATGACGGGCAGTAGAGCTTGAACTTGCGGCCATTGCTCAGTTTTGATTAAAAGGTGAAGTTGATTGAGTTGGGCTTGCAGGCGGGTCAACGCTGGAGTGGATGGATCGGCTACGCGTTGGTAAAAGGTCAGGGCAGTCGCTAAATCCTGTTGTGCCTGGGCTGTATTACCCAAGCTGAGCAGAGTTGCGCTCGTGACGGATGGTAAATCTAAGTGCTCAGCGATCGTCAGACTTTGTTGCAGCAGTTGGCGCGACTGATCCAAATCGCCTACGGTTTGTAGCGCATTGGCCAGGGTTTGTAAGCCAATGGCTTTGAGTTCAGAATCTGGCTGCTGCTGAAGCGATCGCTCCACTTCAGTGAGCGTGCGACGGGCTTGCAGATACAATCCCAAACTTTGTTGCGCCTGTGCCTGATTAATCAGGCTGCCAATGTATCGCTGAGAATCGCCTGCGGCGGCGTAAAGAGTAGCGGCTTGCTGCCAGGAGGCTAATGCGGCTTCGGCCTGTCCCTCTGCAAACTGGAGACTGCCCTGAGTATTCCAGGCTTGAGCCAGAATTAGCCGATGTTGAACCGGAACGTGAGGATTGGATGAAACCTGCTGGTGTTGCAACAGAGCCATGCTGGTTGCGATCGCCGTTCGAGCCTCAGACCATGCCCCCAACTGTTGATGTGCCAGCGCTAAATAGCTGGACACCAATGCTTGCTGCACGTCATTCCCCTGCTGTTGATACGCGATCGCCGCTTGTTCCCAAAGCGTTATGGCTTCAGCAAACCGTTCACTCTGATAGGCATCTCTCCCCTGTTGCACCCAGTTTTCTGGCGTGGCGATCGCTTCGGCCTGTGTAGCAGAAATACTTTGAGAAGTGGATATTAGGGGTGCAGGGGTGTAACCCCTGACTGGAGACACAGCACTTAGCCTCCCTTCGGGTTTCAGTGCCCTAACAGATGTAGCGACAGCTATATCTGGAATAGAGGTAGAGGTCGCGCGTCCGATGCCCAGCAGCAGTGTCAAACACACTCCAATGACGATCCAGGCCATGAATCTGACCGATTGAAGCAAGACACGTATCTGTTTCATCTAGAATTTATTGCGAAGAACGGGAAAGGCAGCAGGTTGTTAAGGGTTGCGTCGCTAATGGCTCTAGATTACCCTGACGCAACAGCTCCGTCCAGCTTGTGGTGAACTGCGGTTGATTAGCCGCCGTTGGACGTAAGGTTGCTAATGTGTTGAACGCATCATACCAGATCCCTTCCGCCGCATATAAACTCGCCTGTTGCAGTGGCGTTGCAGCTTCTACTTGAGCTTGCTGAGTCGGGCTGAGCGCTACTCGTTGGATCGTGCCGCTGACGGAAACTGAAGCAAACGGACGACCCGGATCGCAATACACCGCCAGTGTCCATTGATACGATTGGTCAACCTCCAAGCTATCAGCTGTCGTGGGAAGGGCGATCGCCATCAGTCCAGACGCCGTATTCGGGGAGGTGAACCGAGTGCTATAAATATCGCGATCGCGACTATCCTGCACGGTCAATTCAACCGCCGTATCAGCAGTCAGCGGCGCGGGAAGATAGAACCAGAGCGTAGGATGAGCAGAGGCCGTCAATCCCCAAACTTTTCCATTGGTGGTGGGTACGACAGCCGTGAGAGATTCAAAACTGTGGCAAGGCCCGCGGCTGGCTCCTCCGCGTTGTCGCCCATCGGGGTTGCCCAAATCGGGTGGCGTTGGGGAATTGAAAATCAGTTGGGTAGAATGGCTGGCTCTCGTTTGAACAATGGGTTCAGACCATGCGGGCCGAGCGGTGATGCCTAAACTAAGGCTGGTCGTCAGTACCCATGCGGCAGCAGTGAGTTGATGGAATAACCGGGGGGCTGGCATAAATTTGCTCCGAACAGTTCAAAAAGGGGGCTAGAAATTAAGCATTGTGTATAACTACACTTGATCATCAACGACTCCGGGATCGACGCCAAGCGATCGCAACCGCTTAGCTAACCTTTCTGCTCGTCGTTGTGCTTGCTCTGCTTGCTGCTGTGCTTGTTCTGCTTGTCTCTACACTTGTTCTATTTGTCTCTGCGCTTGCTCTGCTTGTCTCTGCGCTTGCTCTACCTGTTCTGCTTCTGTTGGAATCCAGTTGCCCTCTGCATCATACCAACGTAACCACTGGCGAGTCATGCCGCGCTGCTCACCCTGCCATAAACCTAACCCGATGTTGAGGCTGGATATCCAGATGCAGGGTTCTAATAAATTGAGTTCCTGATACTGTTCAGCAATCAGCGTAAAGGCGCGCAGCCCATCCGCGCAACTCTCTCAATAGCCCGTTCGTCGAATTCATGTCGGGCGGCGGCAATGATGCTCTCGAATTCACACCTTGTTAGGTTTCAGATAACGGATTATGCTACCCGTGACGACCAGGGCGATCGCTGCTGGTACCAGGGGAACCCAAATTCCCTGCACTAGAAGCAGTAGACTCAACCCCGTCAGCGCTGCCAGCGCAACGGCCCCACCCATCAGTTGACCTAGAGGTGATGCGAGTCTCTTCCAAGGAGATAATCGTTCGTAGGCCATGAGAGTGCCGCCAACACCTGCCCATGCCAAAATCCACAGACCGTTCTGCCACCCCTGCCAAACGGTAATTATGGGACGATGATCCAGCACGGCACTAATCAGTTGACTTGTCATTTGCGCTTGCAGCATCACACCTGGAACCCGCTGGTTAGGCCCAGACCCGTAGGGCGTCAGCCAGTAATCGCCTGCTCCGGGAGCCGTGACTCCAATCAAAACAATGCGACCCCGAATCGCGTCGGGATTGACTTGTCCTGACAAAATCTTGGTCAGAGAAACTTGAGGCGCGATCGCGTCTGGAGAGGACAGCGAACGGTAATTGAGCAGGAGTTGGCTACCGCGTGTGTCCAGGGTTTGATAGCCCCCTACTGGATCAATTAGCCGAGGAAAAACTGTCTTACCCAGCTGAAGATTACCGTCTGGCGTAAACTCTGGTGTGATCCCTAACGGCTGTAAATACAGGAAGGCTAGTCGGGCATTAAAGGCATAGGGAGTCGTGCAGGGTGAGTCCGGATCGGGGGTCATAAATACAAGATGGCGACGCAATATGCCATCTGCATCTTCTAAAAAATCGCTGAACCCCACCTGATCGGGCAGGGTTTCTGGGGGAGGAGCGGTGCCCGTAGGGTCACTGGTCGGATTGCTACTCTTGCAGATAGCCACCAGGCGATCGCTCTGGCGTAGCCGTTCGGCCAAGGCTGACATGTTGGGACGCACTGAAAAATCGCGATACACATCCAGGCCAATCACGGCTGCTCGATGCTGTTCTAGCGTTTTGAGGAGTTGATCAAGGGCTTGATCCGAGAGCGATCCTCGTCGTTGCGCTGAATCCTGGCTTTGAATATCTGCCTCATCAATCGTGACGATAAGAAATCGGGAATCGGGTGGTTCTGTTGGTCTGAGGCGGAGTAACTGATCAAATGCGGCCAGTTCCAACGGTTGCAGCAAACTTAGCGATCGCATCCCGATCACCAAAGCCGCTGTAATGCTGCTCGTTAGCAGCGTCTGGGTCAGGTATCGCCAAATGGGAACAGGGGGAGACGGTTTAGGCGGA
This sequence comes from Crinalium sp., assembly GCA_036703095.1. Taxonomy (GTDB): domain Bacteria; phylum Cyanobacteriota; class Cyanobacteriia; order Elainellales; family Elainellaceae; genus DATNPS01. The sequence goes on from DATNPS010000212.1 coordinate 11,169, forward strand.
AACAGGCGAGATGGGGGTTGTGCAGGTTTCTCTGGCGCGGGAGTCTCTGATACAGGTTTCTCTAAAGCCGTATCCCCACACCACTCTTGCCAGGTTTGCGGCAACTCCGCCGGATTCTGACAAATTACTGGCAGCCAGGTGGCGCAGGGAAATTCGCTCTCTAAGCCCTGAAGTCGTTCTCGTGCCTGTCGCACGGCTCGATAGAGCGGTTCTCCGCCCGAAAAGGCCACCAGAAAATGCTTCAGGAAGTCCTGGGCAACCCGGTCGGGAATAGGTTCTCGCATGACGATCACCTGCGGGATGTGCAGGTCTGCCAGATCCCAGGCCAATCCCAGGCCATCACAGGAATTGAACACCGCCAGTTTTAACCCATGGGCGATCGCTCGTCTTAAGCCATACCGCAACTGTTCCAGGGTGAGGCGATCGGTCGGATTGATTTGGAGTTGCCCATGTGCGCCCGTGGAACTGTGTCCGGCAAAAAAGAGCATATCCCAGCCCGGTTCCCAGAGCTGCTGATTCAGGGTTTCAAGATCGGGTTCCACTAAAAAATGCAACTCGGTATTGGGCAACTGTTCTAGCAACTGGCGATCGCGATCGACGTTAATTCCGCGCGAATCTCCTAAAATGGCCAGGATTTTGGCGCGATGAGGAGCCGAAGACGATGGAGCTTTCACCAAACGGCTATAGTCCGGCAGACTAAGCGCCAGTTCAGCGTGGGGATAATCATCTAAAAACTGCCACTGACACCAGGGCAACCGCAACAGCTCTCGGTTTTCAGCGGTAATAATACAGCGGATATCATCCGTCGGGTTGATTCGAGTCCGGAGCTGTCGCTCTACGGGCAAAAAGGATGGAGCCGTCAGCCAGTGATTGAGGCAATCGTGCAAGTCTTGACAGATCTGATGAAATTCCGATTCTGAAATATGGGTAATGTCATCGTCGTCAATTTCAATTGTGCGGGTTTGGCTCCGTCGCCAACCTTTGTAAGCATACAGCGCTGTATAAAGCTGCCGCCAATGGCTATACAGCATACCCAACTGCGGCAAGGCAGGTAAACTGCCCGTAAACTGCATGGGTGCAAAACTGTCCGATCGCCACAATTGTGCCACCACGGAGGGACATCCCCCGTGCCAATCCCCTTTGCCCAAATTCAGCACGACCAGTTCAGCCACGATCGCGTCCTCGGCTTATGTATAGTTGTTACCACATCTGTCAGGACATCGAAAACTAAAGGGGGGTGAGGCTTCGTCCCCAGCCAGGGATTCTACTCCTGCACCCTGTCCTAACCTAAATGACTATGACTATAAGTAGGTAGCCAGAATTAAATAACGTAATTAAAAACCGGGGGAGCGCCCCGCCGGGGCGCTCCCCCGGTTTTTAATTACGGCCATCTACTTAGTTAGACATCATTACAACCCCAAAGGGTGTACCGTGTCCCCTTGGGGGCGCAGCACACATCCTTTGGGGTTTTGTATTTATTTTGTATTTAATTGTGTTTGTACGCTTAACTGATAAAGTCTTCTGAAACCGTCATGCCATTCAGGGAAACCTCAACCTGAAACGAGGTGCCGGGTGGACAGCGAAATCGCTTGAGCTGGATTGAGTTATCTTGCTCACGAGTTTGTACGGATTGCACCACGTCTCCCGTGTCTGACCGCAACGCTAGCGTGAGGTGGGCAGGTAATAGGGATACTGTCGCAGGCAACAACCGCACGCGAATACTAACCTGCTGATCGAGTTCTGCCTGGAGCATCATCATCAACAGAACAGCGTCTTCCGAGGTGCCAACCCGCAGCAGCTTGACCCGACGAATCGTATCCCCAGCGATCGCCTCCGATCGGAAGCTAAACGCCAATTCGGGTTGGTCAGCCAACAGATCGTCCACCGAACGCCACCCGGCCTCCGCCACAGCCTGAAACCAACGACTTAATTGGTTAACTCTCGTCTGAATAACTGATGAAACTGGAGTTGTGGACTTTGCTGAATTGGGGCGATGCTGCCGCTGCTGACAAAGCTGTTGCAGCAGTTCCGATTCTTTCAGTAGCGCTCCCCACTCCGCAAACAGTACTTCTAGGCGGGGAAGGGCGATCGCTCCATCTCCCAACTGCTGAATGAGCGCCTGAGTACGAGCCACGGTGAGCGGTGCGAGAGAGGCCACTGGAACGCGAGTCGGTTCAGAACCCAGATCATACACAACCCAGAGCACGTTTAAATCTTGAATCACGTCGCTGCCGTTGAGGCAGTAGGCGCGATCGCCAGCGTCATAGCGGCTTTGAGCTTTGAGCATCTGATGAGTGGTATATCCCCACACTTCGAGACCCCCCTCATCCGAATTAACTTCAACAGCTAAATAATAATCACCAACCCAACTGGGAATATCAACCCATTCCTGCGGCACCCAAAACTCTCGCTTGTCCATCGCCTCGGTCGGCACAATCACAAACCGAGTTTCTCCCAGCGTGATCACGCTGCCGTTCACCATTCCCCAGCATTGCGGATGATTGGCTGGATCAGTCGTTTGTGGCGCATCCGGCCCATACAGTTCTTGTAGATAAGACTGCACGCCCCGCAAGCTGACTTGATTCAGATAAGCCTGCCAGCGATTTCCCAAAAAATCAACCGACTCGCTGTTTTGCCAAGCTTCAGCCTGAAGCTCATCCGGAATCTCTAACCATACTGTTGAGGTATCAAATATCAGTGTCATGACCCAGCTCCCTTATTGGAGAAGTGCTCTAACCACTCCTCTAAAACAATACTCATTTGCTTGACTACGGGAGAGGTAAGGGTAATATGCAGTGTTTCTTGACTCCATCGAGCCAGCGATCGCAAAAGTGCTTCTTTAGCGCTGCTGAGGCGGCGAGAAACCGTGTACTGCTTGACATCTAGCTTTTCTGCCAATTGTTGTTGAGTCAATCCCTCTCGGTAGTAAAGGTCGATGAGCCGTTGCGTTTGCGGGTCTAGCCCTTGCAGGGCAGCCATGAGTATGTCATTAATTTGCGATCGCTGCGTTTGCCGTTCTTGCCAATCTTCCTCCGCCATCAGAACCATTAAGGGCGATTCACCAGAAAGGTCGGTTAAATCATCCAGCAACTCTCCGGAACTGCTCTCGTCAAACTTGGCGATATTGAGCGACGTCATTTGAGGATTCAAATACGCACGAATACGGCCTGCTGCTCGTTTAAGCCAGGTCTCTATTAGCTCTGGAGTTGCCGCTGGGGCATCTGCCGCAAGCTGACGCGATCGCTGTTGATTGTAAAGGGTGGCGATCGCCTCCCATGTGGCCGCTTCTGGACGAGACAGGCGACGAGTATTGCTCACTTCACTGGGTGCATAGCAGGTTTTAAAGCATGTCCAGGCTAATCGATAAGATGCAATGTTCTCGGCTGACAGCCCTTCGCTTTCCAGGGCTTCCATCAACTGCCGCTGACTCACCTTTCGCAATAATCCCCAATCCGTGCGGCTATTGGTTTCCTGCCGCTGTCGCAGGTTGTCCCGGATCGTATTGCTAAAGCTAATGCTGGCATAGGTCTTGAGGCTCGCCCCCTGACTGGGACTGTATCCCTTCAGCACGTTGGGCAAATCAGCGATCGCCATTTGAAAACAGTCTGATAGCTTGTACGGCAGATTGATACTACTGGCCAGCATTTTGTGAGCGGCCCAATAGCAGGTTTCTTGCAAATAGGCAGACAGATGTCCTTGAGCAAAACCGCTGACCCCAGCGCACCACTCCTGGTACCAATGTTTCACCCAAAACCAGTCTACGGAATCTAGATCCGTGAGAGCGTCGGGATGTTGTAGATATGTTTTGATGTTTCGCCGCAAATTTGTGTCCGTGACCCACCGACTAAAGCGATCGTCCGTTAATTGGGCAAAGGTTGAAAAAATATCAATCAGGTTCTTTCGCGACTGCATTCCACCAAAAATAGGGGCGGCATCAAGCATGAAACCAGGGATGCTCACCCAGTCTTTTCAGGGTATATCAAATTGAATAAATTCCCTAAATCTTTAAGAAGATTCAGCAATTCTCAGTTCTATAGGCACCTAAAACACACAAGTTTTCTTTTGAAGCATCTGTGATGCCCGTTACGCCAGTGATGTTCAACCCCTCATAAGGGCGATCGACCTTTAGAATAGTCAGACAGTCTCCTGTCTCAATATCCCAAAATCGGATCGTGCCATCGGTGCTGCAACTGGCAAGCATTTCGCCATCGGGGCTAAATGCAATGGAGAGCACCCAGCCTGTATGTCCTTCTAAGGTTCTGCATACTGTCTTGGAGTGCTTACCAGACTCATGTGGCCCAGCAGCGTATAGTTCAGCAATATCCCAAAGCTTAATTGTACAGTCAAAGCTGCCGCTGGCCAGCAGAGGGCGATGAGGATGCAGCGCCACGCAGCGCACCCAATTCTGATGTCCCTCTAACGTTTGCAGCAACTCGCCTGTCCCAGCATTCCAGAGTTGAACGGTATGGTCGGAACTACTGCTTCCAATCAGCAAGCCATCCCGACTCCATGCAATGGATTCAAAGCTGCGCGTTTGTTTTGGAAATGCCTGAACAAGTTCTCCCGTAGTTGCATCCCACAGTTTCAGCGTCTGATCTCTGCTACAACTGGCAACCAGGTTATAAGTTGGACTGAAGCCAACTGATGTCACACTATTATCGTGTGCCTCTACCGTTTTTAAGAGTTTTCCAGTGTGCGTATCCCATAGTCGGAGCGTGCAATCGCAACTCCCGCTCGCAAGGATCATACCATCTGGGCTAAAGCTGACACCTCGTACCCAATCGCGATGTCCTTCCAACGTGTTCAAAAGAGTTCCAGTTTGTACGTCCCATAGCTTGATGGTGTAGTCATTACTGGCACTGGCAAGCATTGTTCCATCCCGACTAAAGCTCACTGTCCATACCCACCCCTGATGATCGTGCAGGGTTTGCAGCAACGTCCCCGTTTTGACGTCCCATAATCTAATCCTGTGATCCGTACTGCCGCTTGCCAGAATGGCTCCGTCGGGACTAAAACTGACCGATCGCATCCAAAGCACGTACCCCTGTAATGTTCTTAAACGTTGCCCAGTTTGGGCATCCCACAGCTTAATTGTTTGGTCAAAACTGCCACTGGCTATTAGTGACTGGTCAGCACTTAAAGCGATCGAACTGACGGGACTGAGATGCCCTTGTAAGGTTTGCAGCAACATTCCCGTTTCGACATCCCATCGTTTAATTGTGCAATCATCACTACTGCTCACCAATATTGCGTTCTCGGCGCTAAAAGCTAATGACTTTACAGTATCCGTATGGGCTGCTAATGTTTTCAATAATTTTCCAGCTGTAGGGTTCCAGAGTTTGATCGTATGATCCGCACTACCGCTAGCCAGCAGCAGCCCATTAGGACTAAAGGCGATCGCTCGTACACAACTATCATGGCCTTGTAAGGTTGTTAGCAGCTCGCCTGTATGAGTATCCCACAGTCGAATGAAACCGTCATCGCTACCACTAACCAAAAGCGTATCATCGGGACTAACCACAACGGAGTGCACTGTCCCTATAGATCCCTGCAAGATTTTCAACGGGTGTCCTGTATGAACATCCCAAAAACGAATTGTTTGATCATCACCTCCACTGACAATAACCGTGCCGAGCGAGTTAAAGCTAACTGAATTCACCCGACCGCTATGTCCCTGCAACGTGATCAACAGTTGCCCTGTTTGCACGTTCCAGAGTTTCACCGTGTGGTCAGCACAAGCACTCGCAAGCCGGATATTATCTGGACTAAATTGCAGGCAAACCAACCAACCAATATGTCCTTCTAAGCTAAATAGTAATTGAGTATCGGTTACACGCCAGATACAAATTCTACCGTTTATTTCTCCTGTGGCCAAAAAGTGATTGTTTGGACTAAAAGCAACAGAAAAAATAGTCGCGAAGGCTTGAACAAACGTAGATTGAGTAATATGAGCATGAGAAAAGTTCACCCGATGCAATTGATTTCTTTGCAGGTATGCATGTCGAAGGGTGAGATGAGAGAAATCGTAATTGATTAAGTCAGTCTGGATCTGACACAACAGATTCAGTAAATTTCCGGCTGCATAGTCCAAATAGGGCAATTGGGGGGTGAGTTGCTTTAAAGTTTGCCGCAGATGTAATTCCAAATCGGCATCCTTAAAAATCTGCTGAAGTGCTGTGACAATCGGCATCACGATCACTCTAATTTGGCTTTCGCGAATGTAGTCTTGAGACGTTGTTTTAGTGAGAGCAAATCGGTTGAAAAAATCGAGCTGTTGAGTCAATAATTCTGTTGTGATGTGTTCGATTAACCGTCCAGTCACATATTCCATCACCACAGATTGTTGGGTATAGCGACCGGGATAAAGGTCAGTGGGCGATCGCGCAACTGTTTCAATCAAACATCGCCAGCGTAATGATTCCAGTGCATCCAGTAGATAGGATGGAGACACATTTGGCACAATATCGTCTAGTAATTCTGGAATAGATGTCCATTCTCGATTAATCGCCAACCAATACAGAATGGTTTGCTCCAGTTCAGACAATCGCTCAAACTGTTGATCCAACAGCCGTCGAATACCGCTGAACACAATGGTCTCAGTTTGAAAAAATGCCGGAATGTCACCACCAAACAAGTTCTGAATAGAAGACGCCACAATTTTTAACGCTAGCGGATTGTGATTGTAGATTTCACAGAGTTGATACTTCTGATCCTCTGTTCCGATCAATCCTTTAGAGTCAAGCAATGCTAAAGCCGCATCTTGAGAACCGCTGATGTGCAGCGATCGCACCCAGGCGTCTGTACTCTCCATCACTGAAACTTGAGCTGGTTTTTCACGACTGGTCAGAATCACGCAGCTTTGATGCGCAGATTCTCCAATCAGATTAAATAAATCGCCATAATCCTCATACCCCAGTTGATATAGACCTGCGCGATCGCCCGCCTGCAAAATCGTTTCTACATTATCCAATACCACTAAACAGCGACGGGTTCGTAACCAGTGCAACAGTCGGTGAGGCTTTGCGATGAGGTCTTGCTGCTGTGACAAAAACGGCACCAGATCGCTCAACAACGTTTCCACAGGTGGGGCATTTCGAAGGCTTCGCCAAATGACGAACTCAAACGAGTGTTGCAAGTGGTGGGCCAACTTGGCGGCCAGAGCGCTCTTACCCATTCCACCCATGCCCAGCAGCATCACCAAACGACAGCGCTCTTGCATCACCCACTGCGTCAGTCTTTCTAACTCTGAAGTCCGCCCGTAGAAAATGGAGACATCCATTGCTTCTCCCCAATCCAGCAGAGGATAGGCGATCGCCTGGGTTTCCTGTTCGATTTGGTTCTGGCTTGACGCTGTCCCATCCCGATGTCGCCGCCACTGCCGCTCTAAAGCGGCCTGTACCGTTATTTTGCTAACTGTTTCGCCTAAAGCTTGAGACAAAAGTTTCCACAACTTAGGGCCAACATCTAACTTAAGATAGTTGACAGAATAGTGAGTGGTATTCGCGATTTGTTCATAGCTCTGCCGCTTCCAGGAGCCTTGTAAGACGACTACCTCAACAGGTGTCAACCGTCTTCCAGCGACCGTAAAGACCGCTTCGTTGGCGACGTTAAGCGCAATCTCAAATTCCATAATGGTAGCGTTTGGGTGGACTCCATACCCCTAACCTGTATTTTGCCTGAACTTTTCCTGAATTACCCTTATCACCGTAGGGGCGATCTATCTTGCACACTGAAAACGTATGCAAACAATTTGTTTTGAGTCCGTTAAGACATTAGAACCTCTGCGCTGGTTTCAACCAAACAGTGCAGAGATTTATGTGTCAGACCATTCTGAATGTCATGACCGTGACGTTGCTCACACCGTAACATGTTCGCACCGTAGCAGATGTGTTTCAACGCTTGTGTACGTTGAAAAGTCCCCTAGCAGTATTTCAGCTTTCTTCGTCTCTACAAAGAAAATAAATTGCGATCGCCTCTTCACATTCAGTTTTTCTCATCTGATTATTTCTCAGGAGAGTGAATATGAAATCCTCATCTCAACAATCTATTCAACCCTGCACAGAACACCTATTGCTTGAACCATGTACATCTCAACATCCAACAGATAAGAGTCGTTCCATCTGGACAGTATGGCTTGACAAACTTGGGCATTTCTTCGCTATGCTCTTTACAGAGTCTAATGATATCCGAATTCGACAATATCGCGATCGCAATAGTCAACTCTACTGGTACGTGTATGATTCTAGAACGCAACGATCAGGTGCGTTTTACTCTGAATCTGATCTTCGAGCCTGGCTCGAACGTGGGTTTCTAACCACTCAGACGCATAATATTGATCAGTCATTTCTGAACGTTCCAAGACGCCATTAGGGTTACACATCCATAACTCTCAGATGATGTCAACAATTTATCCAATTCACTAAAATCAAACAGAAGGACGTTATAAAAATTGGGGAGTGCTCCGGTTTGTATAACACGGTTGAGTTAGGGCTACTTACAGCACTTTCTAAGTTGATAAGGTACAAAAAACGGGGCGCAGCCCCATATCCCCCTGTACCTCATTCATGGAAATACGCTGTATGAACCATTGAATTGCTTTCAGTACGATGGGAGAACGCGATGAGCAACGACTACGCTGTGTCAACCACGAATGAGGTTACTTCAATTCGACTATTACTGGTAGACGATCAGGCGTTAATCAGTCATGGATTGAAAGCCATGTTAGAACTGGAGCCTGACTTGCAGGTAGTTGGTATCGCTCATAATGGAGAAGCGGCTATTCAAGGCGTGAAGGCGTTGCAGCCTGATCTTGTACTCATGGATGTACGAATGCCTGTGATGGATGGTCGTGCCGCCACGCGTGCCATTCGTCAGCAGTTTCCAGATGTGACCGTTCTTGTTTTGAGTACGTTTGATGACGATCAGTACATTTCAGATTCAATTCGTGCTGGAGCAAAAGGGTACCTGCTCAAAGATATGCCCGCTGACGAATTAGCGCAGGCCATTCGAATGGCTCATCGTGGCTATACTCAAATCGCGCCAGGACTCATGGAAAAGCTGATGGCTAACACTTCTGAACCGGAAACTACAGCATCCGAGCAAACGCCTCCGGATCTATCATTTCTCACACCGCGCGAACAAGATGTGTTGCGGTTGATCGGAGATGGTTCAACAAATCGAGAAATTGCTCAACAGCTTTATATCTCTGAGGGAACGGTAAAAACACATGTGGCGCATTTGTTCGATCGCCTGAATTTGCGCAATCGCGCTCAGCTTGCTATTTATGCAAATTCAATTTACAACAGTTCCAAATCAGCTTAGGATCGTGAATTTAATAAAAACCGAAGCTTAATTTTGAAACGTGCGGCTCTCCCGCACGTTTCAAAATTAAAAATTTGGTTTTAATTTATCTTGGTTTTAGTTTATCCATGATCTTTAAGGATAGAGGAGATGATTGTCGCTGTTACAGCCTTGCAACTAAGAGAAATTTAATCACCACAACTGTTAGTCTAATAGCATTGCCTCTATAACAAGGGCGATCGCAATTCATCTCTTTTGTTTCTTCTTATTCGTTAAAACATGTTGAAACTCTACGACTATGTCAGATCGGGTAATTGCCATAAAGCGCGACTAATGCTGTCATTTCTAGAATTAGAGTATGAGACGGTATCCGTTGACCTGCTCAAGCGTGAACAAAAGCTGTCAGACTTCCTTCAGCTCAACCCCTTGGGACAGGTTCCGGTGTTGGTGGACGGAACGGCTATCATTCGAGACTCGCAAGCCATTTTAGTGTACCTGGCTCGCCAGTATGGAGGTGAAACCTGGCTACCAGAGGATGCTTTGGGAATGAGCAACGTGATTCAATGGCTCTCGAATGCCGCGAACGAAATTGCGAATGGATTGGCAGCCGCAAGAGCATACTATCTGATAGGTCGTCCTGATATTAATATCGAACAAGCTACATTAAGAGCACATGCAATTCTCAGCGTGATGGAGCGTCATTTATCAACGCGCACGTGGTTGGAATTGGAGCGGGTTACGATCGCCGATGTCGCCTGTTTTCCATACGTTGCTCTAGCACATGAAAGCAAGATTGCGTTGAACGACTACCCGCATGTGATGAGTTGGGCCAATCGATTTAAACAATTACCCAACTATATTTCCATGCCGGGATTGTGAATAAAAAGGGCTAGCTCTTGCAGGGAAATTCCCCAACTATAGAGCATCTGAGAAACATAGTATTGGGGATAATCAATAGCTTGGATGGCGACCCAAAGCGCGCAGATAGAAGTTTTGGCCATATAATCGTCTAGACTATTAAGAGCCTTTAGACGACTAGGATGCGCCATGCCGACCTATCGATCCAAAACCTCCACTCAGGGACGCAATATGGCTGGTGCCCGTGCGCTCTGGCGCGCCACCGGAATGCAAACCGAAGACTTCGAGAAGCCCATCATTGCAGTCGCTAACTCCTTTACCCAATTCGTCCCCGGTCACGTTCACTTGAAGGATCTGGGCCAATTGGTCTGCCGCGAGATTGAAGCCGCTGGCGGTGTTGCCAAAGAATTCAACACGATCGCCGTAGATGACGGCATCGCGATGGGGCACGACGGGATGCTCTACAGTTTGCCCTCGCGTGAGATCATCGCCGATTCGGTTGAGTACATGGTCAACGCCCATTGTGCCGATGCTCTGGTTTGCATTTCCAATTGTGACAAAATCACGCCCGGAATGTTGATGGCCGCTCTGCGGCTCAATATTCCCGCCGTATTTGTTTCGGGTGGCCCCATGGAAGCGGGCAAAACCAAACTAGCGGAGCATAAGCTAGACCTGGTAGATGCTATGGTGGCGGCGGCAAACGACTCGATCAGCGATGAGGTCGTTGAAGAATATGAGCGGTCTGCCTGCCCAACCTGCGGCTCTTGCTCCGGCATGTTCACCGCCAACTCCATGAACTGCCTCACTGAGGCGATCGGGCTATCTCTCCCTGGCAATGGCACCGTGTTGGCGACTCACTTCGATCGCAAAGATCTATTTATCAACGCCGCACGCACCGCTGTTAGCATCACCCGCCGCTACTACGAGGAGAACGACGAGTCCGTTCTGCCGCGCTCGGTAGCCAGCTTTAAAGCGTTTGAAAACGCGATGGCGCTGGACATTGCGATGGGCGGATCGACCAACACTATTCTGCACCTGCTGGCTGCTGTTCATGAGGCGGGGGTTGATTTCAGTCTGACCGATATCGATCGCCTTTCGCGCAAAGTTCCCCAACTCTGTAAAGTCGCACCGAACACGCAGAAATATCACATCGAAGATGTTCACCGAGCAGGCGGCATCCCTGGCATTTTGGGCGAACTAGATCGGGCTGGCTTGCTCCACACCGATGTGCCGACCGTTCACAGCAAGACCCTGAAAGAAGCGCTCGATCGCTGGGATGTCATGCGAACCCAGGACGAAGCGGTTCATACCTTCTTTAAAGCTGGCCCTGCGGGAATTCCTACACAGCAAGCCTTCAGTCAATCGACTCGGTGGCCTTCCCTCGATCTGGATCGGGAGAACGGCTGTATCCGCAGCCTCGACCATGCCTTCAGCACGGAGGGTGGTTTGGCCGTACTGTATGGCAATCTGGCGGAACGCGGCTGTATTGTGAAGACGGCAGGCGTAGATGAAAGCATTCTGGTCTTTGAAGGCAAGGCGCGCATCTATGAAAGTCAGGATGCGGCTGTCAACGGAATTCTCCGCGATGAAGTCGAAGCGGGCGACGTGGTGATTATCCGCTATGAAGGGCCGCGCGGTGGTCCCGGAATGCAGGAAATGCTCTACCCCACCAGTTACCTGAAATCCAAGGGGCTGGGTAAGGCATGTGCCTTACTAACCGATGGTCGTTTTTCCGGTGGCACATCGGGACTCTCGATTGGTCATGCGTCACCCGAAGCGGCTGCGGGTGGCAATATTGCACTGATTCAGGATGGCGATCGCATTTTAATCGACATCCCCAACCGCAGCATTAATGTCGATCTATCGGCAGACGAATTAGCCAACCGTCGTGCAGCGATGGAAGCGAAGGGCAAAGATGCCTGGAAGCCAGCGCAACCCCGACAGCGACGAGTGACAGCAGCCCTTAAAGCATACGCTTTACTGGCAACCAGCGCCGATCAGGGTGCGGTACGTAACCTGGAGATACTTGATTAACGCGAGTCGCGCGCACCGCACGTTCGTCGAACGCACGTTATCGCTAAACGGGCTTTGGGGAGAGTTGCACGGTGCACTCTCCCCAAAGCCCAATTTTGCGTGCGCGTCGCGCACGCAAAATTGGGCTATCGAATTCACAGTGTTTAAAGCATTGAAAACCAAGGGGGATGTGGGGGCTTCGCCCCCAGCCAGGGGTTCCACCCCTGCACCCCGTCCTAACCTTTATCAGTACTGCTATAAAGCATTGAACATCAAAGGGGATGTGAAGGGCTTTGCCCTCAGCCAAGAGTTTCACCCCTGCCCCCCGTTCCAATCCAGATAGTTATGGCAATCAAGTTAAGACGGATAAATTTTGCGATAGTCTTCAGACGATAGCGCTACATCCTTGATCTGGATTTGCTTTGGTACAATTTTGAGTTCATAGAATGTATCCGCAACTTTTTGTTGAGCGGCTAATACATCATCGTTAATGGGCAATAATCCCCACTCGCGACGTTGATTCGCTTTTTCTAATGTTGCTGCGTCAATCTTCAGATCTTTAGAGTACTGCTCAGCAATTTGCTTTGTGTGTTGCTGCCCCCATTCTTCGTTTGCTTTTGCTTCTTCCAGAATAATTTTGACCAGATCGGGACTATCTTTTGTAAAGGCTTGAGACGCTAAAAAGAAAGCTTTGCGATCGCGCCCAACCTTCAAATTCCTGATCTTACCCGTATCTTCGATCACTGCTAAAAAAGGGTCCCAAATTGACCAGGCATCCACCGTTCCCTGCTCAAATGCGGCTCTGGCATCGGCAGGTGGAAGCGGAACGACCTCCACCTCATCGATCGGAATATTGTTTTCCTGAAGCGTCAGAACAAGTAAGTAATGAGCGCTCGAACCTTTTTGCAATGCGACTTTGCGGCCTCTTAAATCAGCTGCCGACTGAATTGGGGAATCTTGTAACACCACAATATCTTGTGTTTTAGGCCCACGAGGAGTGCTGCCGACATAATAGAACTGAGTCCCTGCGGCTTGCGCGAAGATCGGTGGCGCTTCACCCACACCACCAAAGTCAAGGCTACCTGCATTCATGGCTTCCAGCAGGGGTGGGCCAGCCTGAAAGAAGATCCACTCCGTGCCAATTCCCTGTTCCTTTAGCCGCTGATCTAATATCCCTCTTGTGCGAATGAGATCTAACTCCGCGAATCGCTGATAGCCAATTCGGACTGTTGAGACGGCTTTTCCGGTACTGGCGGGTGAGGCACCGGGCGATTGCTCCGACGGTGAGGCACTGCTTTGTGGCGAACTTTGTGGCCCACCTGCACAGCTAGACGCAATCAGGGGCAAGCTTAAACCCGCTAACCCCAGCAGAACATCTCGACGTTTAATCCCAGTCATTAACGAACGTCCTCCACACAAAACCTGATTATGAATTCACAGCGCCGACGTCTAAAATGTGTTCCAGCGTTCTCGTTTTCAGATCTGCAAATTCTGCACTTCCGGTATAGCGAGGGCGCGGCAAGTCAATTTCTAAATCCAGATCCACATTGCCATCTTTGAGAACAATCACTCGATCGGCCAGATAGATCGCTTCTTCTACGTCGTGAGTGACCAGAATCGCGGTGAACTGTTGCTCTTGCCACAATGTTTGAATTAACTGCTGCATCTCAATGCGCGTCAGTGCATCCAGCGCACCGAGCGGCTCATCTAGCAGCAGCAGTTGAGGTTGGCTGACCAGCGCTCGTGCCAGTGCGACCCGCTGCCGCTGACCACCGGATAGCTGAGTAATCCAGGAATTGTGGCGATCGCCCAACCCCACCTGTTGCAGTGCCCAAACTCCGCGCTGATGGCTTTGTCGTCTTAATCCCAGTGTGACATTATCTAACACGCGCTGCCAGGGCAACAGGCGAGAATCTTGAAACATCACTCTCGCATTGGTGTTTAACCCTTGCAGTGGTTGACCACTCAGCAAAATCTCGCCCGTGTTGGGAGTTTCTAAGCCTGACAACAGCCGCAGTAGCGTGCTTTTTCCACATCCACTGCGCCCCACAATCGCAACAAATTCGCCAGATGCAACGTCCAGGTTAATATTATGTAGAACGTGAACTGAGCCAAACGCTTTACTCAAATTGCGGACGCTGATTTGAGTTCCATATTCACCAGCACGGCTCACATCACTTCTAAATTGTTGCTCCAGAACTGACATATAACTGCTCCATACTACAATTCGCGTCGGCACAGGTCAGATGCGAGTCGTAAGGCTACCAGCCTTTACTAACACCTGCCACAGAGCCAACCATTCAAACGGAACAAGCCAAAATAGAACTTGTTGGCCAGGAAGCCATTACTCCCATAGAGCGCGATCGCCCATGCGGTAATCACCAACCTAAATCAAACGATTAACGGCCTATACAAAATCTACTATATATCGGTCGAGTTAAAGTAGATTCTTTAAAGTCATGATCTCATAGGAATGTGGGGGTTGTAGGTAAAATGCCTCACAATTCTTATAAATATTACGTGAATTCGACGAACGGGCTTTTAGGAGAGTTGCGCGACGCGCAACTCTCCTAAAAGCCCGATTTTGCGTGCGCGTCGCGCACGCAAAATCGGGCTACCGAATTCACATTAAATATTAGATGCTGTTAAAAAAATTAAGGCCATCGCGTCCAGTAGGTTTCCTTTCCAAACCGATTACGGGTTTTGCTCGCCCGTCGGGCGCACAAAACCCGTAATTAATTTCAAAATGAGAATTGCTGCCCCACATTCATGAGACTTGCGGCATCGTATCAAATGGACTTACCTTTTTGACACCTCAATACTATGCTGCAATCAGATCCACAGAGATGTTGACGAAGTAGTAAAACAGACATGACTATGCAATACAACCCGTTAGGCAATAGTGATCTTAAAGTGTCAGAAATTTGCCTGGGCACCATGACCTTTGGGCATCAGAATACCGTTCAAGATGCAGCGCAGCAGCTAGATTACGCGATCGCCCAGGGGGTTAATTTCATCGATACCGCTGAAATGTATCCCGTTCCGCCCAGAGCAGAAACCTATGGCTTTACAGAGCAATTCATTGGTGAATGGCTGAAACATCAGCAGCGCGATCGCTTGATTGTAGCGACGAAAATTGTCGGAGCGGGACGCAACTTTTCCTGGGTGCGAAATGGCAACAATGCCGTTAATCGTGACAACATCAAGCAAGCGGTTGATAATAGCTTGAAACGCTTGCAAACGGACTACATTGACCTGTACCAGATCCATTGGCCCGATCGCTATGTGCCAACGTTTGGAGCAACGGTGTTTGATCCCACTAGAGAGCGCGAAACGGTGGCGATCGCAGAACAGCTTTCGGTGTTCGCAGACGTCATTCAAGCCGGAAAAATTCGCTATGTGGGCTTGAGTAACGAGACTCCCTGGGGCGTGGCTGAATTCAGCCGACTGTCCGAACAATTAGGATTGCCCAAAGTCGTTTCCATTCAGAATGCGTACAATTTGCTGAATCGAGTGTTTGATTCAGCATTGGCAGAAGTCGCTTATCGAGAAAATATTGGATTGCTAGCTTACAGTCCTCTAGCATTTGGATTGCTCACAGGCAAGTACATCAATCACACGCCTCAAAATACTCGTATTGCTTTGTATAAAGGATTTGGTCAACGCTACTTTAAGCCCAACGTGAATGAAGCGATCGCCGCTTATGTAGACATTGCCCAGCGGTATCAGCTAACCCCTGCCCAGCTCGCACTGGCATTTGTCAGAAGTCGCTGGTTTGTCAGCAGTACGATTATTGGTGCGACGACATTAGAACAACTGAAAGAAAATCTGGATAGCCTCAATATTGTGTTGACCGATGAGATTTTGACTGAGATTGATAGAGTTCATTCGATCTACCCAAACCCCGCACCTTAAGGTGTGCTTTCAAACTCTCAAATCCTGGTTAAGGGAGGGAGCAAACGGCTGTTCGCCCTTACAGAGCCGTGATCTTTAGTGAATGTCTGGTCGTTGTGGTTTTAACCGCCACTCTCCTCAACGCTCATGCATCTGATCTGGATTAACGCGAATTCGATAGCGCCATTTCAGCTGCGCGACGCGCAGCTGAAATGGCGCAAAAACGTATCCCGTGCATCGCTCGGGATACGTTTTTGCGCATTCGTCAAATTTACGTTGGATTAAAAATACGGTTTATCGACCAATTTTTAGAACTTTATTCTTGCGTTGGCCCAACGGATGTGGGAAGATAACATTTGCAATCTACATTATGTTGACCAATTTATCGTAGATTAGCTCATTCTTCAATCTGACCCATCAGTTGGTATGGCAACTGTTGAGACGGTTAGGGCGGGGGATAGGGGCTATGCCTTCAGCCAAAGGTTTCACCCCTGCTCCCCGTTCTAACGAACTCTTCGATTGCTGGATATGGCGATCGCCGCATTGCGTTTGTTAACGGCCCCAGAATTACTATGAATCATCGTGTGACTCCTTTTGTTTATTATCTTGAGTTGACCCAATGCTGGCTGGAGCGCGTTTGGCAGCGTCTTCAGGGCGGTTCTCTCCAGAGGTTTTCGCTGTTGTTTGCCATTAGTTTTGGATTTAGTGTGGCGATCGCCGCTTGTAGTCCTGCACCGACTCCAGAAGCCACAACAGCCGCCAGTCCTAGCGCCTCTGCCAGTGCCGCAGGTCAGGTGTTGCGGATTGGCTACCAGAAATCATCCACCGTTCTAAACCTGCTGAAAAATCAGGGAACGCTGGAGAAAAAGCTGCAACCTGAGGGTATTTCAGTCACCTGGAACGAATTTGCGGCTGGGCCTCAAATGCTGGAAGCGTTGAATGTGGGCAGCATCGATTTTGCCTATACCGGAGAAACGCCTCCTGTGTTTGCTCAAGCTGCAAACGCGCCACTGGCCTACGTTGCGTATGACCCTGTAGGCGGTACAGCAGAAGCGATCCTGGTGCAAAAAGATTCACCGATTAAAAGCGTCGCTGACCTGAAGGGTAAAAAAGTTGCGCTCAACAAAGGCTCTAACGTTCACTACCTGTTAGTGAAAGCGCTAGAGGAAGCTGGTTTGAAATACAGCGATATTCAAGTTGCGTTCCTCCCTCCTGGTGATGCGCGTCCTGCGTTTGAACAGGGTTCTGTTGATGCCTGGGTTATCTGGGACCCCTTTATGGCCGCCGCAGAAAAAGGTGCTGGCGCACGAGTGTTACGGGATGGTAAGGGGTTAGTTGAGAATCGGGGCTTCTTCCTGTCTACGCAGCAATTTGTCAGCGAGAAACCAGATTTGGTCAAGTCATTGCTGGCTGAACTGACGACTACGAGTGATTGGGCCAAGAGCAATTCAACCGAAGTCGCCAAGTTTCTCTCATCTGAGTTGAAGATTGATCAACCCTCTTTAGAACTTGCAGAACAACGACGTGGGTATGCTGTAAAACCACTCGACGATGAGGTCATCAAAGGACAACAGGCGATCGCCGATACGTTTTACAAGCTGGGTTTGATTCCCAAGGAGATTAAAGTGAGTGATGCCGTTTGGAAGGCGAGTTAGAAGATAGGAGTCAGGAGTCAGGAGTCAGGAGTCAGGAGACGAAAACAACTCAGAACTTTCTGACTTCAGATGTTTAGCTTTTCAAGCGTCCTGGTTCTTAAACCACAATTCCTCAACTCAAAATTCTGACTCCTGACTTCTGGCTCCTACCCCATCAAAACTATTCCCCATCAAAACTACCGTTATGAACGTACTCTGGTTTATTCCGACTCATGGCGATGGCCGTTACCTGGGCACTTCAACAGGCGGACGGGCTTTGACGCCAAACTATCTGCGCCAGTTGGCCGGAGCGGTTGATTCACTGGGCTTTGCGGGTGCTTTATTGCCGACCGGACGATCCTGTGAAGATGCCTGGATTACCGCATCCTCGCTGATTTCAGTGACGCAACGGATGAAGTTTTTGGTCGCGATCCGTCCCGGTATCTCGTCTCCAGGGATGGCCGCACGCATGGCGGCAACCTTCGATCGCCTCTCAAACGGTCGCCTCATGGTGAATGTTGTGACGGGTGGCGATTCTACGGAGTTGGCTGGAGATGGTTTGCATCTTAGCCATAGCGATCGCTATCATCTCACGGATGAATTTCTCCACGTTTGGCGTGGCATTATGAGCGGTGAGGTGGTGGATTTTGAAGGGCAACACCTGAATATCAAGGGTGCTAAAGTCCTGTTTCCGCCTGTGCAGTCGCCGTATCCGCCGCTGTATTTTGGAGGCTCATCAGCGATCGCCAAACGCATTGCGGCTAAGCATGTTGACCTGTATCTCACCTGGGGCGAACCACCTGCCCTGGTTGCGGAAAAGATTAATGAAGTGCGCCAGTTAGCGGCTGAGTATGGCCGCACGCTACGATTCGGCATCCGTCTGCACGTGATTGTGCGTGAAACCGAGGCTGAAGCCTGGGATGCGGCCAATCAACTGATTAAGCATTTGGACGATGACACGATCGCAGCGGCTCAAGCGGCGCTATCCAGAGCAGAATCAGAAGGTCAGCGTCGGATGGTGGAACTGCACAACGGCAGCCGAGACAATCTGGAAGTGAGTCCGAATCTGTGGGCTGGCGTTGGTCTGGTGCGAGGCGGTGCGGGTACCGCGTTAGTAGGCGATCCAGATACCGTTGCGGCTCGCATGAAGGAATATGCCGACATGGGGATCGATACCTTTATTCTGTCGGGATATCCCCATCTGGAAGAAGCCTATCGCGTTGCCGAACTGCTCTTTCCCAAACTGCCCCTGGTCGATCTGCCCAAAAATACGCCGAGTCGTTACGTTAGCCCAATTGGTGAGATCATCGCCAATGAAAAAGTGCCTGCCAACGCTAGCTAACGTCTCTATCGTTCTACTGTTTCCCCTCAGCGTCCCTGATTTCTCCCATCCTTGAAAGACATTATGCCTAACGTTGTTGCGATCGCCGGAAGTCCCTCTCATCCCTCCCGTTCCTATGCGGTGTTGGACTATGCTCAAGCCATTTTTGAGCGAGAGCAAATTTCTAACCAGATCATTTCTGTGCGGGACGTCGCACCGGAAGCATTGCTGTTTGCGAAATTTGATCATGCCGATGTCAAGGCTGTAGCGTCGGCGATTGAACAGGCGGATGCCATTATCATCTCAACCCCTGTCTATAAGGCCGCCTACACGGGTGTGCTGAAAGCCTTGTTGGATCTACTGCCTCAAAACGCACTGGTCGGTAAACCTATTCTGCCGATCGCGACGGGCGGCACGCTGGCTCATTTACTGTCGATTGATTATGCGCTTAAACCAGTTCTCTCGGCGTTAGGAGCACGATATATTCTGGCGGGCGTTTACATCGTAGACAGTCAGTTACAGCGATTAGACAATGGTGAACTTGCGTTTGTAGACGAAGAAATTGAACAACGGCTGCAAAACTCTGTGTATGAATTGATCTCAACGGTGCGAACTACAACACCTGCAACTGTTGGTGTTGCTTGATGAGATGATTCAAGCACGACGGCTATAGGTTAACGATCAATCCGCAGAAACCAATTCGCGACGCGAAACGCTTTTGATCAAAAGCGTTTCGCGTCGCGTAGGAGTAATTATCCTGACGTTTAATCCCTTAGAGTAAAGGAGATTCGACATTGCAACTCACACAACTAAAACCCTTTACGATTTCCTTGAAAAAGTTGCCCTGGCAGCAACTCACGCCCTGGGCCGTCCCGTTTGTGCTGGTTATTCTCTGGCAAATCTTGGCCCAGGCTGGTTTGATAACGACTCGCGTTTTACCTGCTCCTACTCAAATTGTGGATGCTGCCATTAAACTAACCGAGAACGGTGAGCTATGGCGCAATGTTCAAATTAGCACTTGGCGAGCGTTAGTTGGATTTGTGATCGGGGGTGGTATTGGGCTGTTTCTGGGCGTTTTGAACGGCATGTTTCCGATCGCTGAACAGTTCATTGATAGCTCGGTGCAGATGATTCGCAATATTCCTCACCTGGCGATGATTCCACTGGTGATTCTCTGGTTTGGGATTGGCGATCAGGCACGAATTTTTCTCGTCGCGCTGGGTGTGTTATTTCCGATTTATATCAACACGTTTCACGGCATTCGGTCGATTGATCCGGGGTTGATCGAAATGGGAAAAGTGTATGGGTTGCGATCGCGCGATTTATTCTGGCAGATCATTTTGCCGGGAGCGCTTCCCAGTTTGCTGGTTGGTGTCCGGTATGCGCTGGGTGTGATGTGGCTGACCCTCATTGTGGCCGAAACGATCGCTGCCAATTCTGGCATTGGCTACATGGCGATGAATGCGCGGGAATTTATGCAAACTGATGTCGTCGTGCTAAGCATTTTGCTTTATGCTCTGTTGGGCAAATTAGCCGATTCTACAGTCAGGCTTTTAGAGAAATGGTGGCTGCCCTGGCATCCCAGCCAGCATCTTACTTAAAGAAGCGTGAGTTCGATTGTGCCACTTCAGCCCCGCGTCGCGGGGCTGATATACCGCAGGATACATTAACTTCAAAGGTTCTGTGGGCTGCACAAAACCCGTAGAGTCCCTAGAAATTTACGTTTTCCATGATCTGGTCATACTTTTGAGTCAAAAATTGCTCAATCACAATTGGCTCATTGAAACAATCTAACTCAGAAACACCTGATTCGTGGATTAAAGACCCCGGATAAACCACACAATCATCGTTCGTCTCACAGAAAAACGCGATCGAATATCGAGCCTTTTGCAATTGTTGTGCATTGGCAACGCGAACGCGATGGGGTGCTCCATGAAGAGTGCCACCGCTCCAGCGCTGCATGACCTCACCTACAATTACCCCAATGCATCCGCGCGGAATGTCAACCGGAACCCATTCATGATCCGGCGTGAAAATTTCTAAGCCTCCCGTTGTATCTTGCCACAGCAACGTCAGCCCCGAATAGTCTTGATGAGCACCTAAACGGATCGACCCAAGTGCCAAATGAGGAGCCGGAGGATAGTGCAATAGTCGCAGAGTGCTATTTTTGCCGTGCTGACTAACCAAACTATTAACAGGCTGATGATAGGCCATTTCGATCGCAGCCAACACATGTCTAGCCTGCGCCTGAAACACATCAAAAACTTGAAACAGCGGTTGAGCAACCTGCATCAAGACTTTGGTATCGGCCTCATTCACGGCTAGATGCCTGCTGGTCTGTTGAGCCTTACGGCGATTAGACCATCTAGCATAGGTTCCCCGTTCAAGGTTTAGATCCAGCACCTCTTTATAATCTTCTTGATCGTCTGCCAATTGTTCCTCTCCCAACGGCAAAAATACACCCTGCCAGGGAGAGGTTAACTGCTGAGCAAATATTCTTTTCTGTGCATCACTTAATGCAAAGAAAGTTTTTAGAGTGTTAAGCAACACATGATCATCAAGCACTGAAGAGACAGGAATATACGCGGCTCCCACCGTTGCCAAAGCGCGGTGGAGTTGACGTGCAAACTCAACGTTATGAGTTGTGGGATCAGGTAGTTTGGGAATGCAGGTCAGCGTTTTCATAGAGTCTCCAGTGGGGATGCCGGATAAAGATGCCAGATAAATCTATAGACCGTCAGACGTGAAAGATTAAACAACCTCTGTTTGAGTCGCTAAACGGTTCCTACGTCGCTGAGATCGACACATTAAGGTATAAACGATAGCGGCTACGATACCACCAACAACGTAACTAAAATCAACACCTGTCCATCTAGCAACAGGGCTGACATACAGTGCACTGGAGCCAAACAAGAGAATGCTTGCAACCATGGTCACCGTGAATAGTGTTGCTCCAGATGTCCAGCGTAGCGAATAGCGATCGCACCCCTCTTTGCCCCAGTGCAACCAGTGAACAATGACAATGGCGGCCCAGATAGTTGTCCAGCACGCTGCAAAGTAGATGAAATTGCTATACATGGTGGTGTACTTTCCGGCTCCGATCACCGCCATCAAATATCCCAATCCTCCCGTTGCCACTCCTGCCCAAACGCGATTGACTCGAATGCCAAACGGTCGCATTGACATTAAACAATAGGAAGCCGAGTTATCGTTGAGCGAATTGCTGGCAATACTGGAGAGTGCGATCGCCAGCAGGGGCAGTACTGCAACCCCACCTCCCAATTCCACCACGCGATCAATCAATCCCTGAGCAGATACATCTGTGATAGTTGTTGCCAGCAGCAAGCCCAAACCTGTACAGAGAATTCCAGATAGACTGAATCCTAAAGTTACTGTTGTAGCGATCGCAACAGGAGAGGTTGTAGCTGGCAAATAGCGCGAATAGTCTGACGCATACGGCGACCAGGCAACCCCAATGCTGCCAATGAGCACAATTCCTGCTATTAAACTGCTGGCACTGACGGCATGAGTTTCGGGTAGACTGATGCTGCTTTGATTGAGGCAAAGCCATCCTAGAATCGCGAACGACGCCAACAAAAAATAACCAATGTATCGGTTCACCCCCTGTACCAGATCATGTCCATAGGTGCTAATCACTGCTTCGCTAATCGAACAAATGGCTAGCGCCAGCCAAAACGGCATGGGTAATCCAGCAAAATGAGCAATGGTGGCGATCGCTAGAGCCGCAGGAACGTTATTGACGGCATCCCAACCTGTACAGCTCGCCCAATTAAAGAAGGCCACAAATCGACTTCCTGGCTTACCCAGGGCAAATCGGCTGCTTTCGATTTGCGTTAATCGGCTGATTGGGCCACTGATCGCAGCAATCCCCGGCAATAAACAGCCCAGCAGATTACCGACCACGATCGCAATCAGGCCGCGGATCAGGTCTAGCCCCAGGCTGGGTAAGAGTAATCCGCAAATCCACGTAGAAACAATTAAATTAGGTGTGAACTGGCTCCAAAACAAATGCCAGAGTGGCAGCGTTTGTTCGGAGGGATGCACACCATTCTCAACCAGGCTAAGATCAACCCGCTCAACTCGAATCGCCATATAGAAGTGGACTTATCTAAACGATGAGGCGTTTGCCCACTCTGACGGTGGAAGGGGGTTCTTTTCACGTAGAAATAGCAAACGGTACGTAGAATTATTGAGACATTATTTTTTCTTTATTAAAATTAGGGGGAATTGCCTATTTTTGTCAAGCATACGTATATTCCCTGCAATAATTCTCTGGATGCGAATTAATTTTCTTCTATCAATGGCAGGTCTTCCGCAGTTACGCATTGCGTTATTTGCAATGAGTGTTGTTTTAAGTATCGTTCTCTCTCCTGTAAGCGACATTCCTACACAAGCGCAATCTTCAACCAGCCGAACTGCCATTTTGACGGGGCAACAGTCCGGCAGTCGAATTAATGTGCGATCGGCTCCTTCAACCAGTGCTCCAATTCAACACTATGGGCTGGTTGGCGATACGGTGACCGTACTGCAAGAAAGAAGCAATTCAGATGGCTATACCTGGTTTTTAGTGCAGTTTCCCGGTTCTCGCGCGACAGGCTGGGTGCGGGGAGATTTTGTGCAGTTATCCAGCTTGGGTAGTGATAGTCCTCTAGAACTTCTGCCCAATGCAGGTGGGATTCGCTTTCGTGCCCTAACGTATCAGCGTGCAGAATCCAATCCTGCCCCGGCGTTAGAACAGGCGATCGCGCGTGAGCTGGCTGGCGACAGTTCTGGTATCCGCTATCTCTATAACACGATTGATTTGAATGGCGATGGCCGCAATGAAGTCATCACGTATCTGGTGGGATCACCCGTCTGCGGAACAGGTGGGTGCACCCTGATGATCTTTCAACCCACTGGATCGGGTTCGTATCGTCTGATCTCTCGTCTAACGATTGTCAATAATCCGATTGTGATTAGCGACACCCAGACAAACGGATGGCGCGACTTAGTCCTGTATGCGGCAGGAGGCGGCCCAACACCGGGCTATCACATCCTGAAGTTCAACGGCTCCACTTATCCCAGTAATCCTTCAACGGCTCCAGGACTTCCGCAGGGAACGATCGTCACGGGACGCGCTGTAATTGCCAACCAGATTTCTCCAGGGATAGGAATTCCTCTCTCGAATCGGCGTTAGGAGATTACGTTTAACTCTTGGAAGATAGCGATCGCACCTCAATCAACGCCTAACGCCTATTGTCGTGGCGCTAATCGCTGCATCTCCGCTAATTTTCGCAGTGAGCCACCAATACTGCGCGGCTTGGGGACTTCTTGCTGACCCGCAGGCCATCCTTCGCGCTGTTGTGCGCGATCGCCATCGGTTTCTTCGGTCTGGTCGTGAAAAAGAATCTGCTGTGTGGGGAATGGCAAATCAATTCCATGTGCCGTTAGTTTTTTCTTGATGGCTATCAACACTTTGTCTTGCATATTCAATACTTCAGCCCGATGAGGTGGTTTCACCCACCAGCGGGCGCGAATATTGACCGTACTTTCTGCTAAATCGACCACTAGGGCATCAGGTGCAGGGTTCTGCAAGACTCCCTCTGTTTCATGAAGCGCTTCTAAAATCAGCCGTTTCGCTTCGTCAATATCATCACCATATCCAATTCCTACGTCGTACTCCAAGCGACGATGATCAAACGCGGTATTTACAGTAACAGAGTTTGTAAATAGCTCTGAGTTAGGAATGACAATGCGACGACCGTCATACGTTCTAATCGTAGTAGCGCGAGTCTCAATACTCTCAACGGTTCCTTCAAAATCTTTAAAAATGATTTGATCGCCCAGTTGAAAGGGTTCCGTCAATAGAATCAAAATACCTGCCAGAAAGTTTTGCAAAATATCGCGGAAGGCAAACCCGATCGCAACTCCACTGATTCCCAATAGCTGCACTAAATCGCCTGCTCTGAGCGTTGGAATGACAATCGATAGCGAGATAAACAAACCAATCAAAAGGGTTGTCCATTGCGCCAAGCGTCCTAGAATGAGTCCTAAATTGCGAGCATGATGGCGGTCGCGCGTTAAGCGTTTAACCAGCCGTCGAATTGTGCCAGCCATCACGAAGAAAATAGCAAAAACGATAACTGCCAGCACAAGGTTAGGCAGCAAGGCGATGAATTCATTGATCATGCCCTGTACCTTCTCCCAAGCAGCAGATATTTGGATGTTCATGAACTCACCCTAGTCGATTGCATCGCTAGAAATGATAGTAAGCTGTTACAAAATGAACCTCTGTCTCAGGTTGGTGGACAGGCATCATTTCAGCCAAACTGTAAATTAGACTTTATCGGAAATTGGTTTATAGCGTGGCGGAGCCGCGCTATAAACCAATTTCCGATAAAGTGCCTGGACTCAAACTGCTTATCCAAACCGTCCCTCAACGTAATCACGAGTGCGTTGGTCAAGCGCACCTTGAAAAATCTGCTCAGTCATGCCAAATTCGATCATTTGACCAATCCGGCTTTCATCAGTGCTGAAGAATGCCGTGTAATCTGACACGCGAGAGGCTTGCTGCATATTGTGAGTCACGATCACGATTGTCAATTCTGATTTGAGGGAATGGATCAGTTCCTCAATCTTCATGGTGGTAATCGGATCGAGAGCAGAGCAAGGTTCATCCATCAGCAACACTTTTGGTTTGATAGCAAGGGCACGAGCAATACAAAGGCGTTGTTGCTGCCCACCTGAAAGGCCAAATGCAGGTCTGTTGAGGTAATCTTTCACCTCATCCCACAATGCAGCTTCTTTCAGGGCTGATTCTACCAGTTGATCGAGTTGCGATCGCGACCTATCACCCAACAGCCGCATACCATACGCAACATTTTCATAGATGCTCATATTAAAGGGATTAGGCTTTTGGAACACCATTCCAATCTGGCGACGCAGACGATTCAGATTAATGGTTTTGCCGTAGACATCTTGTCCAAAAAACTGCACCGTTCCCTCAACTCGAACCTGAGTTTCTAATTCGCTAATGCGGTTCAGCGATTTGATAAAAGTTGATTTTCCGCAACCCGATGGACCAATAATAGCGGTCACACAATGCTGGTGAATATCCATCGTCACGCCTTCTAAAATGCGACGAGTGCCGTAGTAAAATTGCAAATTTTGCACCTGCATAGCAGGAACAGAAGAGACGCCTAAATCCCTCATGTTAGACGAGTCAGATGGGGTAGCAGGGGCGAAATTGGAGTTAAATTCAAACTGCATGATTTATCGAGATTGCAAACGACGACGAGTAGCCAAACGAGATAAAACGTTAATCAACAAAACAAGTGCTACTAGAACCAAAGAAGCCGTCCATGCCGTCTGATTTTGCTCCACAAAGGGAGAGTTGGCGTAGTTGTAAATCAAAACTGACATGGATGGAGCGGGTTGCAGCAAACTCTGAACCCAGTTTTGGCTAAATAATGCTGTAAAGATCAGAGGAGCTGTCTCACCAGAAGCACGCGCGATCGCCAACAAAATTCCTGTTGTGATGCCAGGAAGGGCAGTTCGCACAACGACCCGCATGGTAGTTTGAAAGCGATCGCCACCCAATGCAGCTGATGCTAATCGTTGCGTATTCGGCACCAGCTTTAGAGCTTCTTCTGTTGACAGCACAGTGATCGGCAGCATCACCACTGTCAAGGCAAAACTACCCGCCAGGGCTGAAAAACTTTTGGTACTTAAAACGATCACACCGTAGGCGAAAACACCCACCACAATAGATGGCACTCCACTCAGAACGATCACGATAAACCGAATCGCACCAACCAGCGTTTGAGATTGCCCAAACTCTGCCAAAAAGATGGCAGTCAGTACGCCAATCGGGATGCTGAATAGGGAGGCAACTCCAACCATCACAAGCGTTCCAATAATCGCATTACCAAAGCCATCTGTTACTCCTTCCATACGCTGGAGACTGTTTCAACGGCTGCGATCGTGCGTCGTGATGTGGATAGCGGTACTGCCGATGCTGCCCGCAAATTTATCGATTTCCTGTCTCAACCCGAACAGCAATCAGTCTTTGTGCAGTACGGGTTCCGTCCTGTTGATAGCTCTATCAACCTCGGCACCGTTCCCAATAGTCCCTGGAGTCAAAATATTCCCGGAGCGAACGTTAATCCCCTCAGCATCACGCCACCTCCCAACCGGGCAACCCTGACTGAAATTATTCGACTGTGGCAACGAGCGTCTTAGGATCACAAACAAATTAAAAATTCGGGTTTTATTAAATCCACGATCCTTAATGTCTTATGGTGCAGTCTGATCTTTCAGAATTAGCAAGGATAGGGAATCCAGAGGCGATCGCCAACAACGAATGATTACGTCGCGATTTGATTTTCTCCGAAATCGCCCGATTCCCTGTCCTCATAAAACGGCCCTTGCAATGTCAACCTATATCGCCCATAATTTGTCTAGACATCTAGATGTTTTTAAGGGCAGATTAAGGATTGCTCATGACAGATTTAACGCCGCGACAGTGCTGGATGAGAACTCTGGCTAAAGCGTCTCTTCTCCAGCTAAAGCAAGCCGTTTCGAACCTGGCTCATGTACCCAGTTACGATTTTCTGCGTCCTCCAGAGATTGGTTTGGCAATGGTGCAAGGACGAACAGGGGGAACAGGGCAACCTTTTTATCTGGGAGAAATGACGATTACTCGTTGTGCTGTGAAAGTGGAAACGCCCAACTTAGAGGGCGCGATCACTGGATTTGGCTATGTGGCAGGGCGATCGCACCGCCATGCTGAACTGGCTGCTCTGTGCGATGCGCTACTCCAACATCCCGTCTGGCATGATGTTGTGCAAACGCAAGTCATTCTGCCGCTTCAGGCGATCGCCCAACAGCAACAGGAGCAGCAACAGCGACAGACCGAGGCAACACGGGTCAACTTTTTTACGCTGGTGCGGGGGAGCTAGCTGTCATGATCACATTATTGCCGGGATTCCAGAATGCGGTTCACGATGCGCAAACAACATTTCGGGCACTGCTAGAGGCTCTCGCTCATCCTGGTCGTTCCTGCCCTATTCCATTAACCACGACACCGCCGCCCGGAATTACCTCAGCGTTCGCAGCCGCTTGTTTGACCTTGCTGGATCTGGAAACTCAGGTATGGCTTCAGCCGGGTTCAGATATTGAATCCTGGCTGCGTTTTCATACTGGATGCCGCTTCACGAATGAACCCCAACAGGCGAATTTTGCCGTGATTTGGGAGGCCGATCGCCTGCCCAGTTTACAGGCATTTAATTCAGGTACAGCCGAGTATCCAGAATCATCTACGACACTGCTCATTCAAGTTGAACGATTGGTGGGTGGTGAGACTGTTGTCCTGCAAGGGCCAGGAATTTTAGGAGAGCGGGCGATCGCCCCTCGCCTTCCGACCCAATTCTGGCAGCAGTGGAGCAGCAATCACCATACTTATCCGCTAGGAGTAGATGTTTTTCTGTTTGATCAAACGCATGTGATGGGTCTACCTCGCACGATCGCTATTCAACACTAAGGAGCGTGGATTTAATAAAACCCGAAACTTAATTTTGGAAAGCGCGGCTCTGCCGCGCTTTCCAAAATTAAAAATTTGGTTTTAATTTATCCATGATCCTAAGGAACATATTTTTGAAAGCGGGCTGAGCCACGCTTTCCAAAATTAAAAATCTGGTTTTAATTAATCCATGATCCTAAGAACGAGTGAATTCAATGACGATCGATATTCTAGAAGCCACTGAAGCAGATTTACCAGCCATCCTGAACCTGTATAGCCAACCGGAATTGGATGATGGGACGATGCTCTCACTACCCGATGCGAAGGCGTTATTTAACCGAATGCATCAGTATCCAAACTATCGCCTTTATGTCGCTAAATTAGACGGCTCTATCGTCGGTACGTTTGCGCTGCTGGTTATGGATAATCTGCTGCATCTGGGACGTCCATCCGGGATTGTTGAAGCCGTTGCAGTCGATCCGGCCTGTCAGGGCAAGGGAATTGGCAAAGCGATGATGCGGTTTGCGCTGGAGCAATGTCGTCATGCCCGTTGCTACAAACTGGCTTTGTCTACGAATCTGAAACGGAAAGACGCTCATGCCTTCTATGAATCACTGGGCTTTACCAAGCACGGATTCAGTTTTGTCGTTGACCTGACTGTTTAATTGCATCTTAATTGCATCTTAATTGCATCATCGTTGCATCAGGAGTAAAACCGCTATGGCTTATGTGGCAGTGAAAGGGGGCGAACAGGCCATCCAAAATGCCGAAGCGCTGTTGCAAGCACAGCGACGAGGTGATCCCACTATCCCGGAATTAACGCTGGAGCAAATCAAACAGCAAATGGCACTGGCGGTCAACCGCGTGATGAGTGAAGGCAGCCTTTACGAGCCAGATCTGGCCGCATTAGCCATTAAGCAATCATGGGGCGATTTGGTTGAAGCAGTTTTTCTACTGCGAGCGTATCGCACGACGCTGCCTCGTTTGTACTACAGCCAGCCCATCGACACCAGTCAGATGAGCGTGCAACGCCGTATTTCTGCTATTTTCAAGGATGTTCCCGGAGGTCAGTCTCTGGGTGCAACGTTTGATTATGTGCATCGCTTGCTTGACTTTAAACTGGCGGCTGAGGGAAATAGGCCGATCGCACCAGAAGCAGAATCCCAACCCGCGATCGCCCCTCGTGTGATTGATACGCTGGATCAGGAAGGATTAATTGAAGAGGAATTAGCGCGACCCGGTGGTGATGAACCGTTCGATATTACTCGTCAACCGTTAACCACGCCTGCCAGCCGAGAGGCGCGATTGCAGAATTTAGCACGTGCCGATGAAGGGTTTCTGCTGGGGTTAGCCTATTCAACGCAGCGAGGATATGGCAAAAATCATCCCTTTGCGGGCGAGATTCGAGTAGGTGATGTAGAAGTTGTGATCTGCCCAGACGAGTTGGGATTTGAGGTGGCGATCGCTGATATTACGGTGACAGAAGTCCAAATGGTAAACCAGTTTAAGGGCAGCAAGGAGGTACCGCCGCAATTTACACGGGGCTATGGTTTAACCTTTGGCTACAACGAACGTAAAGCGATGTCGATGGCATTGGTCGATCGCGCTCTACGTGCAAAGGAATTGGGAGAAGAGATCACAGCACCTGCACAAGACGAAGAGTTTATCTTGTATCACTCCGATAATGTAGAAGCACAAGGATTTGTACAGCACTTAAAACTTCCACATTATATCGATTTTCAAGCCGAACTCAATTTAATTCGAAAGCTGCGGCAAGACGCAACAGAAATATCTGCAATGAATTCTGAATTAAATTCAGTAGAAGAACGAGTTCCGTAGGGTGCGTTACGGCTTTGCCTAACGCACCATTTAGAAAACGTTTGATACTAATCACTCCAATCAAACATTGGCGAGATGCAAATGCAACACTCTGACACCCTTGCGGATCAAACTTCTATCACTAAGGCGTCTCAGCCTACTCCTGAACCCGGATTTAACTTTGCCTATTTAGATGAACAGACTAAGCGATCGATCCGTCGAGCACTCCTAAAAGCTGTCGCTATTCCGGGACATCAAATTTCCTTTGGTTCGCGAGAAATGCCGATGTCCTACGGTTGGGGAACGGGTGGCATTCAAGTTACCGCGTCTGTCATTGGCAAACAGGACGTATTGAAAGTCATCGATCAAGGCGCAGATGACACAACGAATGCGGTCAATATTCGTCGCTTTTTCCAAAAAGTTTGCGGCGTGCAAACGACAGAACAAACAGAAGCGGCAACGCTCATTCAGACGCGCCATCGCATTCCAGAAACGCCGCTACGAGAAGGTCAGATTATGGTGTATCAGGTACCCCTACCGGAACCACTATATTTTATTGAACCGTCTCGCACCGAAGCAAACAAAATGCACGCTCTAGAAGAATATGGGTCTATGTATGTGCGGCTCTACGAAGACATTACACATTTTGGACAGATTGCAACGGCCTATGACTATCCGGTGATGGTAAACGATCGCTACCTGATGAAACCCAGTCCCATTCCTCGGTTTGATAATCCTAAAATGCACATGAGTCCTGCTTTACAACTATTTGGTGCGGGACGCGAAAAACGAATTTACGCCGTACCGCCTTACACGAAGGTGAAAAGCCTCGATTTTGAAGATTATCCCTTCACGATCGAAACCTGGGATCATACCTGTGAATTCTGCGGTTCAACGGAAAGTTATCTGGACGAAATTGTGATCAACGATCGGGGCGATCGCATGTGGATTTGTTCGGATACAGATTTTTGTAATCGCAGGCAGGAGGAGAGGAGGAGTCAGGAGTCAGGAGTCAGGAGTCAGAATCTGGAAGCCGGGAGAAATTTATTATCAACGAATGAGCAGGGATAGATTGAAATGCAACCTCTACTTAGCGTTCAGCAATTAAGTAAGTCCTATGGCAAGATTCGGGCGTGCCAGGATATCTCGTTCAGTCTCTATCCAGGACAGGTGCTCGGCATTATTGGCGAATCGGGATCAGGAAAATCGACGTTGTTGAGTGCGATCGCAGGTTACTTACCGCTGGATGCCGGACAGGTGATTTATCAGAGCCGTTCTAGAGACATACTGAATTTAGGAGAACTGCCGGAGGCTCACCGTCGCTTCTTAATGCGAACGGAATGGGGATTTGTGCATCAAAATCCCAGAGATGGATTGCGCATGAATGTCACAGCGGGAGCCAATATTGGAGAACGCTTGCTGAATGTGGGAGAGCGACATTATGGCAAGATTCGGTCAGAAGCATTGCAGTGGCTAACTCATGTTGAGATTCCGGGCGATCGCATTGACCTACTCCCCAGCACGTTTTCTGGAGGGATGCAGCAGCGATTGCAGTTAGCGCGTGTATTGATCACACAGCCCCGTCTGGTGCTGATGGACGAACCGACAGGCGGATTAGATGTTTCCGTACAAGCAAAACTACTGGATTTGATGCGTTCTCTTGTTCGAACGTTGCATCTCAGCGTCATTCTGGTGACGCACGATATTGGTGTAGTCCGATTGTTAGCTCATCGACTGATGGTGATGCAAAACGGAATCGTGGTTGAGGAGGGCTTAACCGATCAAGTGCTGGATGATCCGCAGCATCCATACACACAACAATTAGTGAATGCCACGCTGGTTCCTTAATTCCAGCCTCTCGCGTAGAATGCGATCGCCATAACGCATCACATTCAAAACCGATGCGTTATGGCGATCGCCTAACGCATCCTACCAAATTATGTGAGTGTAAATTATGACATCTCAACTGCTCAACTCGAATCACCATCAACGCAGTCCTGATGTTTCTGCAAAGGTGTGTCTTTATGCCGAGAATGTATTCAAAGGATTTACGCTGCATAATCAAGGTGGAATTCATTTACCTGTTCTCAAGAATGTTTCTTTGAGTGTTCAAGCAGGAGAATGTGTAGCACTCGTTGGATCGTCCGGGTCAGGAAAGTCAACGTTGATGCGATCGCTTTACGGCAATTATCGTGTTGATAGCGGTTCAATCTGGGTACGACATGACGGAACCTGGGTGGATTTGCCAACACTACAGCCGCATGAATTAATTACAGTGAGACAAAAAACAATCGGTTATGTCAGCCAATTTTTACGAGTGATTCCTCGCGTTCCGGCATTGGAAGTGGCCGCAGAACCGTTGATGGAGTTGGGATATGCTCCCGATGTGGCCTGTGATCAAGTACGAGAATTATTTGTTCGATTGAATTTACCGGAACGTCTCTGGAGTTTATCTCCAACCACTTTCTCTGGTGGCGAAAAACAGCGTGTTAATATTGCACGGGCTTTCTCTGTAAACTATCCCATTCTCTTATTAGATGAACCCACCTCTGCGCTGGATGGTGTGAATCGCGAAGCGGTTGTGCAATTAATGGAGGAGCGCAAAGCACAGGGATGTGCCATGATTGGCATTTTTCATGATGATGAAGTTCGCGATCGAGTTTGTAATCGGATCTTAACCTTTGAGCGAGAAGATTAAAGCATGATGAACGAACAGATTTACACCAACTATCGGCTTTTGCTTCCCGACCAGGAGGTTTTGGGAACATTGGTGGTTCGAGATGGCGCGATCGCAGACATTCAGCCCGGAGTGGTGGCTCAGGGACAGAATGGCGAGGGAGACTACCTGTTACCCGGATTGATTGAACTCCACACCGACAATTTGGAGCGGTGCATTTCACCCCGTCCTAAAGTGAGATTTCCCTTCGACGCAGCGGCAGTCTATCACGATCGCGAGCTGATTAGTGCCGGAATTACAACCGTTTGTGATGCGATCGCCGTTGGTGATGTGACGCCCACCTCCATCCGCCTGACTCAGTTTGGCTCAATGATTGGTGCGATCGAGCAGGGACAGGAAGAAGGCCGATTTGCGGTTGATC
Source organism: Crinalium sp. (assembly GCA_036703095.1). Lineage (GTDB taxonomy): Bacteria > Cyanobacteriota > Cyanobacteriia > Elainellales > Elainellaceae > DATNPS01. The sequence continues at coordinate 44,625 of DATNPS010000212.1, forward strand.
ATCGCCTGCACCTGCGTTGCGAACTGGTGTATGAACATGCTTACGATGTTGCAGAACGGTACGCCGATCACCCGTTACTGTCTTTGATTTCGCTGATGGATCACACACCGGGTCAGCGTCAGTTCGCTGATATTGAGAAGTACAAGCAGTATTACATGGGCAAACACGGCATCGGTGCAACAGAGGTAGATGCGTTTATCCAGGATCGTTTGGATGCTCAAGGTGCGCACGCCGATCGCAATCGCCAAAATCTGGTGCAACTCACGCGCACGAAACAAATTGCCCTGGCCAGCCACGATGATGCAACGGTAGAGCATGTGCAGCAGGCGGTTGCTGATGGGGCCGAAATTGCAGAGTTTCCCACAACGCTGGATGCGGCAAAAGAAGCCCATCTCCACGGACTGCAAATTCTCATGGGTGCACCCAATTTGATCTTAGGTGGGTCTCACTCTGGCAATGTTTCCGCGATGGAACTGGTGGAATGCGATTTAGTGGATATTATTTCCTCAGATTATGTGCCTCAAAGTTTGCTGCAAGCCATGTTTTTAATCGCTCACACTGCTGGAAAGCCACTTCATCAAGCTATGCAGCTTTTCACACTAAATCCAGCTAAGGCGATCGGGCTAGAGGGCGATCGCGGCTCCCTTGAAATTGGCAAACGAGCGGATTTCATCACCGTTCACGACGATGGCACGGTGCCTCGTCTGCTCTCCGTGTTCCGGCAGGGAAAACGAGCCGCTTAATCACTCATCAGCAAGACAGAGAGAACCGATGCAACCATCAACCGCAACTCAAGTTGCCCTGCAAGGCGCAGATGTGTTGACGCCAACGGGTTGGATTCAAAATGCGACGGTCTTAGTGGAGGACGGTCGGTTTACCCAGATTGATCAAACAAGTAAGCCCAGTGGCTTTGTCTCGATCGATGTCACTGGATTACAAATGCTTCCTGGGATTGTGGATATTCACGGGGATGCGTTTGAACGGATGATTTGTCCTCGTCCGGGCGTTAATTTTGCGCTAGATATTGCCATTACTGAAAACGATCGCACCCTATTAGCAGCTGGAATTACGACCTTCTACTATTCCATTACAGACTCCTTTGAACCCGGTTTACGCAGCCGTGATACGGCCCGGAAACTGGTTGAGACGATTCTGCATCAGCCATTGAATCTGAAGGTCGATAGCCGCATTCACATTCGGCATGAACAGAGCAATACTGACCAGCATGAGGAATTTTGTGAGTGGTTAGAGAATGGCAAGGTTCATCTCCTGTCGTTGAATAATCATGTCCCCGATGCGACCGATGACGAAACTCTGGCGCGCTATACCAAAGGATTGCAGCAGCGCATCAAACTCTCTTTGCCTGACATTCGATCGCTGATCGAATCCGCCATTGCTCGTCAAGCTGAAGGACTCCAGCAAATTGAAGCCCTGGTGGAACAAGCCCACCGACTGGAAATTCCCATTGCTTCCCATGATGATGAGTCTGAGGTGGATGTTGAATTGAGCGCCAAGCGCCAAGTGGCGATCGCTGAATTTCCAGCTTCGATTGAATTGGCCGCGCAGTCTCGCGAGTACGGTGCAGCCGTGTTAATGGGCGCACCAAACCTGATTCGAGGCGGGTCACATGTCGGATACATGAGTGTGGCAGCAGCAGCGCAAGCCGACGTCCTGGACTGCCTTTGCTCTGACTATCACTACCCATCGCTATTTCACGCGCCGTTTAAGATGGCTGAAATGGGGCTAATGTCGTTTGAAGAAAGCTGGAAACTCGTTTCGGTTCATCCCGCTAAAGCGGCTGGAATTGGCGATCGCAAAGGGACGATCGCTCCCGGACTGGATGCCGATTTTCTGCTGCTCAAACCGGGCTGTACGTTACCATCAGCGATCGCGGCTGTTTACATTAAGGGACAGGAAGTAGCTCGCTATGCTTGAATTCTTCATTGTCTATGCTTGCCCAGTGGGTGAACTGGCCGAACAGCTTGACCAATACTTTCAGCAGAGTCTTGACTGTTGCGGGGCCAATGCAGCGCATCACTATATGCCCCACTGCACCTTAACGGGCTTTTTTCAAGACGAGGAATCCGCGATTCCGCTGTATGTAGAAGCGCTCGATCGCGCCTTTCATCAGGTTCAGCCCTGTCCAAATCCGGTGATTACCATTCAGCAACTCGCCTTTCGTTCCGATTGGCATGGATTAGAACTTCAGTCTGATTGGTTGAAAAATTTAATAGTAGTTTTCGCCACATCTGCGGCATCTCCAACCCGGAGAGAGGCATTACGACTGAAAGATTGGCTACATCTGAGCTTAGCCTATGACTTTCAACGTGAACACTCAGATGTATTGCAACAACTCGCCCAAAACTACATCTCGTTAAAAACCCCTGTGCAGTGGGAACTCCGCTTTTATCAACGCAATGCTGAACAACGCTGGATATGTCACCAGTCCTGGCGGTTAGATGCTGCCGTTAACCTATCCTCATCTAACTCATATCAATTTAGATCGTGAAGGTTGCAGATAGGGGTGCAGGGCGCAGTCCCTACACTTCCTATGTGTTATGAACTCAAGTTAAATCGGTATTACTATGAAATCTCAACTAAACCAAATTCTGAATATTCTTTCCACTAAAGGTCACACCCAGTATGGACGGGAAGCTGTCACCCAGTTGGAACATGCGCTGCAATGCGCTACCTTAGCTGAAACGGCTAAACGCAGCCCAGAGCTAATTACGGCTTGTTTACTGCACGACTTAGGACATTTGCTGCATGATTTAGGAGAGGATGTTGCCGATCGCGGATTAGACGATCGCCATGAGTATCGTGCTATGCCGTTGCTACAAGCGCGATTTAAGCCATCGGTTACGGAACCCATTCGGCTTCATGTTGATGCAAAACGCTATCTCTGTGCAGTGAACTCAACCTACTGGGATGCGCTCTCTCCTGCATCCAAGCGCAGTCTAAAACTTCAGGGAGGTGTTTTTTCGCCGGAAGCAGCTGAATCATTCATCGCTCAACCGTATGCTTTAGATGCCGTCCAGCTTCGCATCTGGGATGATCAAGCCAAGGTGCCCGATTTGCAAACCCCTGATCTGGAGTACTTCAAGCCAATCGTAGTCTCCTGTTTAACCTGATGGATGATACTGAATGCCTAACTCGAAACCCATTACCCACCTCATTTACGACTTGGACGGATTGCTGTTAAACACAGAACCCATCCATGCTCAAGTAAATCAGGCGATCGCTGCACGCTATGGCAAAACCCTGGATGCGTCCATTCGGGCCAAAATCATGGGACGCAGAGCAGAGGATTCGATCCAAATCTTGATTGAACTGCTGGCACTGCCGCTGACGGTTCAGGAGTATATGGAACAAAAGAATGCTCTGATTTACGATCTCTATCCCTCCGCTCGTCCCATGCCCGGTGCGATGGAATTAACCCAGCGGTTTCATCAGGCAGGTGTGCCGCAAGCGATCGCCAGCAGTTCATCTCGGCGTCCCTTTAACGCCAAAACTGCCCATCATCAGGAGTGGCTCCAGCTATTTGACTGCATTGTCTTGGGGGATGATCCAGAGATTCAGCAGGGTAAACCTGCGCCTGATATTTTCCGGATTGCAGCGAAACGATTGGGAGTGTCTCCAGAGCAATGTCTCGTGTTTGAAGATTCCCTTGCAGGTGTCATTGCTGCCAAACAAGCAGGTATGGCGGTTATCGCAGTTCCCGACCCCATGATGGATAAAAGCCTTTTTCAAGAAGCAGACGAGTTATTAAATTCACTACACGAGTTTGATAGTCAACAATGGGGCATCTAACGATTGAGGGAAATGAACCTGGCGGATGAATTTGTGGCTATATGCACCATTTCATTCACCCGACGGGCGAATGAAATAGCGCTACCGAATTCACGTTAAATTAGGCGCTGTCTCAACTTAGATGAAAGTGTATCAATGATGGCCACAGCTACAATCAAAAAGATCAAAATTGCACAAACTTTAGGATATTTGAACGAGCGAAAGCTTTGATAGAGCGAAACACCAATTCCACCTGCACCCACAATTCCTAAGACCGAAGCAGAACGAACATTGGATTCAAAGCGGTAGAGAATGAAGGATGTCCACAGCGGCAATACTTGAGGAAGAACTCCAAACACGATTTCTTGAACCTTGCTTGCTCCCGTAGCGCGAATCCCTTCAACAGGCCCCGGTTCGATAGACTCGATCGCTTCTGAAAACAATTTACCCAACGTACCTGCTGTATGCACAAACAGAGCCAAAACTCCTGCAAATGGCCCTAATCCTACCGCAACCACAAAAACCAGTGCAAACACCACTTCGTTAATGGCACGCATTGCGTCTAATATCCGCCGCATGGGAAAAACGAGCCACGCTGGACAGAGATTTTCTGAAGCAAAAATGGCTAGGGGAACTGCCACAATGGCGGCTAGGATCGTTCCCCAAATACCCATCGCGATCGTTTCAATCGTGTCTTCCAGGTAGAGTCGCCAATCGGTAAAGTCAGGTGGAAAGTAGCGGCTGATATACTCCGCCATATTACCGCCGCCCTGAATTAACTCGACCACATCGAGATTGCTCTGGTATCCAGAGTAAACCAGAACAAGCAGGGCGATCGCCAAGTAGACCATTCGACCTGGTGTAATTAGCTTTTTCTCTTGCTTCAACATCGCCTGTACAGCAGGAGAGTGGTGAGCATTAGTTGTAGCTAGCAAACTTTTTTCACTCATATAACGCGACAGATATAGCTTACAAAAGAGAGTTTCATCAAAGCAGCTTTGCACTGTTTTGATGAAACTTACAGCGGTTTCAAGCGATTGAAACCCGGTTGTTTTTGAGAGCCGTGCGGCTCTCAAAAACCTTGTCCTAACTTGATTTCTTGGTGCTACACAAATTGCCAATTAATCAAGATTGGTCGGCGTAGAGGGTAACAGTAAATTGAGTGCCGATTCCCACTTCAGTTTCAACTGAGATGATACCTTGGTGAGCATCTACGCATTTTTTCACAATAGATAGCCCCAAACCTGTACCCTGAATCCGCCCCACGTTAATGCCGCGATGGAAAGGAGTAAACAGCTTAGACAGGTCTTGTTTAGGGAGTCCGATTCCCTGATCTTGAATGTGGAATTCTACTCGATCTGGATGGCAGCGCAGGTCAAGCTTCACCTCACTATCTTCAGGGGAGTACTTGATGG
>DATNPS010000213.1:0-53678 GCA_036703095.1 Crinalium sp.
CCAAACCCGCAACCAGTTTCAAAATGAGAATTGCTGATTCCCGTCATGAAACGTTGGTTAGAAGTACCAAACTGGGCTACAATTCCAGAGCGATTTCAGGTTGTCTGAGGGAACAGCTCAGGCAGGGTTGATTTGAGAGATGGCTTTGGCGATGTCTCGATCAATTTGGGGAAAGTCCGGTGAAAATCCGGCACTGTGCCGCAACTGTAAATGAAGTGGCGATCGCCACTTTCAAAGTCAGGATGCCCGCCCGAAAGGTAGTCCCATTGTCGAACCCGCGATGCACGGGTTGAGGAAGATGCAAAGTTTAGATGTGTTGAGTCCATCCAGGCCGATGGACTGTCGGGCGATCGTGCTGCAATCGGTGGCGCTCACTCCGACGATTAAATCGATTCGTCTCCGACTCGATCAACCTGAGTTTCGCTTTTTGCCGGGGCAATCGATTTGGCCGCGATTTCAGCGTGACGGCAAAACCTTTAGCAAAATTTATTCCATTTCGTCGTCGCCTCATACCTGCCCAGAGATTGAACTCTGTGTATCGCGGGTCGGCTGGAGTTCAGCCTATTTGCAGGATTTACAGGTGGGGGAGGCGATCGCTGCACGAGGCCCTTATGGCTTAATGACGCTCGGTCGATTGCCCAACCGTCCCCGCCTGTATATTGCGGAAGGATCAGGCATTGCTCCGCTCAAAAGCCAAATCGATTGGCTGTATGACTGTCGTTTTAGCCATCCAGTCTGGTTGGTGCAGTCTAACCCTGAAACACCGGATCAATTGCCCTATTGCGACTATTGGCGATCGCTGCAAGCGGTATGGCCGCAGTTTCAGTATGTCGAGGCGATCGACTGCGGCCCGGAACGGTGGTTGATGCAGCGGCGGTTGGATCTCGATCGGTTTGATGTCGAGATCTGTGGGGTGGGCAAGCGGGTCGCGCAGTTGCAAGATATCGTGTTGGGGTTGGGAGCGATCGCTGAGCAAGTTCGCTCAGAAACGTTTTATGCTTTTTAGGATGAAGGTTCTTTGAACAGGCGTATGACCTCTAAACCCCAAGATTCAGCTTCAACCCAGTCGCCAGAAGCCGTACAGCTATCTGCCTGGCAGCGTTTTTGGCAAGCCCAGCGCGATAATATCCAGGTTTTGGCGATCGCTCTGGTGATGGCTCTGGTAATTCGGCTGTTTATTGCTGAACCGCGCTATATCCCATCTGATTCCATGGCTCCCACGCTGCATGTGGGCGATCGCCTGGTGGTTGAAAAAATCTCCTATCGACTGCATGACCCTGCACGGGGTGACATTGTGGTTTTTGATCCACCAGAGCAGTTGCAACAGTTAGGGTTTCATGGCGATCAGGCGTTTATTAAGCGTATCGTTGGGGAACCGGGGCAAACGATTCAGGTGCATCAGGGTAAGGTCTATATTGATCAGCAACCGCTTCAGGAACCCTATATTGCAGAAGCGCCTAAGTATGAAATGCCACCTGTGCAAATTCCAGCAGGCTCTTATTTTGTGATGGGCGATAATCGCAACAACAGTAATGATTCACATGTGTGGGGATTTTTGCCGAAATCCAACATTATTGGTCGGGCGGTGTTTCGCTTTTGGGCACCCGATCGCGTGGGTCGGGTTGATATTTAGGAACGTGGATTTATTGAAACCCAATTTTGGGGAGGGGAGTGCGCAGCCATGCCGCGCACTCCCCTCCCAAAAATTGGGTTCTATTTAATTTGTGAGTCTTAAAACACTACCGAAAACTCAGATAGTGCATCAGTTCGGCTGTTAGCTGGGCCGATAGGGAGAGCCGCTGCTGTAAGTCGGGCAAACTGCGATAGATCCCTTTGGTTTGGCGGTTGTGTACGATCGCCCTGGCTAAAAATAAATCGATCGCCGGAACTCGCACCAGCATTTCAACGGAAGCGGTATTGGGATTGACGGTTTGAATCGTGCAGATGCTATCGGCATCGTAGTAACAAAAGCTGAGTACGGGTTCCAGGGGCTTGAGCCGCTGAACGGGGACACTGAGCGCGGCGGCCAGATCGTCTAGTGCATGAAACTGAACGCCCGATTGGGCTAGAGCGACGAGCGATCGCGCCTGATTAATCGATAAGCCTGGTAGCCGCAGCCAATCATCGACGGTGGCCTGGTTGACGTCAATGCTGATGCCTAGCATCGCGGCCATCTGGAGTTCTTCAATGGATTGGAATCGATAATAGGGATCATTCAGCAGTTTTTGCCGCAGTGGATTCATCTGGGTCTTTAAGCCAGAACCCAGTTGTGTGATGGATGTAAGCCAGTCTTCAAGTGCCATCCCGCTGACGTGTGTTGCTGTGTATGTCTGTAAATGTAATGATAGCTTGAGCGTTCTACCCAATTCGGTCAAGAAGCTGGCGACGCTTCTGTTCAAATTCATATTCTGAGATCAGGCCATCCTGACGTAGCGTATCGAGATGACGCAGCGCTTCGGCAACGGCTCCTACTTTCTGTGGTTCGACCTCATTCCGTTTAACACTGGATGGAGCGACCCCATCCGGATTAAAGTTGTCGTTAAACTCATCCTGGCTCTGCGCGAGATACCAGACCCCTTCAATGATACTGGCCACTTTGGGAATGGGAGTCCACGACAGCAATAGGTAAAGAATGCCCCACCGAGGTTGACCCAGGTAAAATTTATGTAGTCCCGATATTGGACTAACAAGGCTAGACAGGGCTAGAATGGCGGCAAGTTTGCGGGTTTTTGGCTTAGTTAGCATAAATGATGGCTTAAATGATGGCTTACAAAAAACCTTCCTTTTTTCTCATCATATCGATTCGGACTTTTGCCGAGAGTGCCTGTAAATGATAGTGGGGTATCTCGTCAAACGACTTCATCCTGATCTGACGCATTACAGTTAGCATTAATCTACACAATAATGTTGATGGAAGCGCAGTAGGATGGGAGAAGGTTGACTCGATGCGGTTCTCAAACCAGTCCACCAGGTGCTACTCAAGATGGGCGATCGCGCCTCTTGTGATACTCACAAATAAAACATTCACGATTTTGCGCAAAAGGTGCGACCGTTGCTTAAGCGGTTTATTCATTAAGTCATTCCCTGAACTGCTTTGCTTACCATGCGGGGTTTGTTGGTGCCTCTAGCCGTTGAGAATGATAGACGCGGTAGGTGTGTAGCGGGTTAATGCATCTCTGGCTCAAGAATCATACTGTTGGGCATTGAGTCGAGTTAGATTTGTTTTGTATACTTCTGCGTACATTCGCCCTTTGTCAAACCTGTAAGGCTGATCATCAATGTCACAGATCTCGTTTTCTCCTGACTGGCTAAGGCAATTTTCGGAAGATCCCTATGCTGTGTTGGGTGTCGCGTTATCTGCGGATGATCGTCGGGTGTTAAAGCGCTATCGCATGATTGCCAAACTGCTGCATCCCGACAGCTTCGCAGCCTCTGATACAGACACAAAAACTCTGGCCACTCAAATGTTTGCTCGTCTGGTGAGTCCTGCTTATAACCAGTTAAAACAGGAGAATGGGCGAAATGAAGTCACGGCGTCGTTGCGCTACCATGTGCGCCGGATGAGTCAGATCAAGCCGTTTAACCCCACCACCAACCTGGCCCAGCAGTTGTCCAGGACTCCGGCACAGTCTGTAGACATTATTTATGAAGAGGCGATCGTTAAGCTGGCGGAGTTTCAATATCAAAAACTGGATCAGTTTGCCTCGCTGACCCAACAGATGTCAGAACTCAATCTGACCTATCTTTGTCTGAAGATGGGTGAGCCAATTTTGCGGGAAAAGCGGACGGGCATTGTTCCCATCGACGACGCCAAACCCCCCATCGAAGTTCCTATTAACAAGCTCCCTAAAGAAGAAGATAAGATAGACCGTGGCAAATATTATGCTCAGCGCCACTACCAGCGGGCGCAAGAGTATATGAAAAAGTCAAACTGGGCATTGGCGGTACAGGAATTGCGCGATGCGATTCGGATTGATGCGAATACGAGTGATTATCATGCGCTGTTGGCCAAAGCCTACCTGATGCAAAATCTACCCGGCATGGCCACCGTGCATTTCCGTCAGGCTCTCAAGCTCAACCCGAAAGATCCGCTGGCGGTAGAATACGCCCAAAAGCTGAAGATTAACCTGGATAATCCTAGAAGTGGCAATAAGAACGAAAAGACTGGTGGGCTGTTTGGCGGGTTGTTTGCTAAAAAGCGTTAGTTTTTGTGAATAAAGTTTAGTCGTGCGTCGCCTGACCAAACTCTATTCACAGATTTTTCTAGAATCGAGTGCGAATAATGCGTTCGCCAGGGTCACGATCGACGGCAGATAATCCCAGATCGCGTACCACAAATGATCGCTGAAGCCATCGATCGAACCCATCATAACGAGGCACAAAAGATGATCGCCCATGTACGGTTCTGCGGTTGTCGATACACAGTAAATCACCTGTGTCGAGCTTGACCCCCCGATACACAGAGGCGATCGCATCCTTCAGGGCATCCAGTGCTACCAGTGCTTCGGGCGTCATTGCCTCCATTAAATCTTCGTCGTAGTTTAGGAACGGATCGTTGCGGTTGCCGTAGAGAACGGGCAGCACCGGGCCGTTGGCTTTTTCAGTTTTAGTGTTACCAAAGGAATAATCAATGCCTGTGCGATAGAGCGGTTGAAACAGCAGATCGCGGTGTTCGGCGGAGAGTAGTGGCAACGCGCGGGTAATGCTGGCGTAGGTCGTTTCAGCAATGCGATCGTGATCGGGCCGCAAGCAAAACAGCAGCAGAAATTCGGGCGGATAGGGATGAAAAACGGTTTCTCGATGAAATTGCAGTCTGATCTGAGAACCGCTGGATGCCTGAATCTGCTCGTTGCCTTTGACGGGAGCCAAATTTTGAAACAAATCGCCGTTCTTCTCTTGAATGTAAGACACCAGATGCCCTAAACGGCTGCCAATCATCGCCAAACAGCGTTCGCTGACATACGTTGTTTTTGCGGCAGAGCGTTCAGCATTCAGGGGCGTCTGAACGTAGTACAAGCCCGGATCGATCGGCAATCCGCGCAGCAGCAGAATTCCTTCCGAGTTAGAGCGCACCTGAAATTCCAGCAGGGCACGACGCACGAAGCGCGGCATTTCATCGGCCCGCATTTCACAGTCAAATAGGAATTCTTCTGTAGCGCTATAAGGGTTTGGGCCAGGGGCGAGAAAAAGATTGATTATTTCTTCGTTAAATCCCCGACAGTCAATGGTTTGAATCTCCATTGAGTGGGGTGATGCAATAGCCTGTTGCATACGATGTCCTGAAGTTTTTATAGGGTTTCGGTGTAGTGATACCAGCTTAGCCTTTCGGCTATGGTTCATCGGGCTACAGTCGCGATTTCGTTACGCAAAACCAGGAGCAATTGCGGGAGAATCACATTGCTTTCAACAATTCTCATTTTGAAACCAATTGCGGGTTTTACGCGCCCATCGGGCACGCAAAACGCAATCGGTGGGAGTACAAGCTCGCCTGCGGCGAGCTTGTACTCCCACCGATTTGCATAATGAGAATTGCTACATTACTTTTGGCAAGGATTAGGCCAAGTTCGATACACTCTGGATGTTAAGCAATTTGTCGTCTGCTGGCTCAGTTCATGTCTGATCTAATTTTGTTTTGGCATCGCCGAGATTTACGTTCAGTAGATAATATTGGGCTGGCGGCAGCCCGTCAACGTAGCCAAAAGATCGTGGGTGTGTTTTGTCTCGATCCCAAGATTCTGGAACGGGATGACGTTGCGCCAGCCAGAGTGACTTACATGATTGGCAGCCTTCAAGCACTGCAAACGGCTTATGCCAAAGCCGGAAGCCAACTGTTGATCTTGCACGACGATCCTATTAAAGCGTTGCCTAAGTTAGCGATCGCCCTCCAGGCCAAAGCCGTGTTCTGGAATTGGGACGTGGAACCCTATGCGAAGGAACGCGATCGCGCCGTTATGACCGCTTTACATCAGGCGGGAGTCGAGGTAGAGAATTTCTGGGATCAGTTGCTTCACGCACCGGATGAGATCCGCAGCGGTTCCGGGACTCCCTACACGGTCTACACGCCCTTCTGGCGCAACTGGAATAGCCGACCCAAAGCCGCTCCTGCTAAACCGCTGGCCCAAGCGATGGGATTGGATGAGCCAGAACAGGAAACGGCCCGTCAGGCAGGCGCGAAAAATCTGCCCTCTGCAAAAGATTTGGGGTTTGTCTGGACAAATTCCCTCCTGCTCGATCCAGGTGAACAGGCGGCACAGGAACGGTTAGACGAATTTTGTCAGCGGGCGATCGCCGATTATCAGGAGCAGCGCAACTTTCCGGCCACAGAGGGTACATCTCATCTCAGTGCAGCCCTAAAATTTGGCGTGATTGGCGTACGAACGGTGTGGGCCGCAACAGAAGTAGTGCTAGAGGGCAGCCGCAGTGATGAAACGCAGGACAGTATTCGCACCTGGCGGCAAGAACTGGCGTGGCGAGAGTTTTATCAGCACGTCATGTATTTCTTTCCAGAGCTAGCGGATGGGCCATATCGTAAGCCGTTTAAAGACTTTCCCTGGCAGAACAATCCAGAGCATTTTCAGGCGTGGTGCGACGGCAAAACGGGGTATCCCATTGTGGATGCTGCTATGCGCCAGATGAACGAATTGGGCTGGATGCACAACCGTTGCCGCATGATTGTGGCCAGCTTTCTCACTAAAGATCTGCTGATCAATCCTCAGTATGGCGAGAAGTATTTCATGCAAAGGCTATACGATGGCGACCTCTCCGCCAACAATGGCGGCTGGCAGTGGAGTGCCTCTAGCGGCATGGACCCCAAACCCCTGCGGATTTTTAATCCGGCGAGTCAGGCTCAAAAGTTCGATCCCGATGCCGAATACATCCGCGAATGGCTCCCCGAACTCAGGAGCTTAGACACTGAAGACCTCGTAACCGGAAAGATTATGCCACTCGATCGCGATCGCTGTGGGTATCCTGCTCCCATCGTCGATCACAAACAGCAGCAGCAGCGATTTAAGCAACACTACGCGGATCAGAAGGCCGTGGGGGATTGATCTGATGAATATGAAAAAACAGCGCTGTGCGCTGTTTTTTCATATTCATCAAATTTGCATTTAAGCGTAAAGTGCTTTAATCCACTCCCATTCCTGCGCCAAGCCTTCTTTCAACGAAACCTTCGGCTGATAGCCCAGCAGCTTTTGCGCCTTAGAAACATCGGCAGCCGTGTGGCGGGCATCACCCATCGCTTTTTCGGTATGTTCGCGGCGGATGGGTTTACCAACGATCGCATCAATCGTATCCAATACTTCCGTCAGTACAACTCGACTGCCGCCGCCCACATTGAAGATTTCACCGACCGCTTCGGGAGCACTGGCGGCGGCTAAATTGGCGGCTACGGCATCGCTGACAAACGTAAAGTCGCGGGTTTGCTGACCGTCGCCATAAATGGGAATCGATTGGTCTTCTAAAACAGCCTTGAAAAACTTGTGGAATGCCATATCCGGACGCTGACGAGGCCCATACACCGTGAAGTAGCGGAGGGCCGTCACCTGCACGCCGAAATTGTAGTAATACAGCCAGCACAGCCGTTCAGCCGCAAGTTTGGTAATGCCGTAGGGTGAGACGGGCTGAGGGCAAATGGTTTCATAGGTCGGCAGAGTCTCGGCATTGCCATATATCGATGAGGTGGAGGCAAAGACAAGCCGCTTGAGCTGTTTGGCGTCTTTTGCGGCTTCGAGCAACACTTGGGTGGCGTTAATGTTGCGCTCGGTATAGGCCCGGAATCCTTCTCCCCAACTGGCTCGCACCCCTGCCTGTGCCGCCTGATGATAAATCACATCCACATCTTGCAGCAGCGTTGCCCAATCTAGCGTTTGAATATCGCCTTCAATCAACTGAAAGTTGGGATGATGTTCCAGAAATGAGATATTTTTGCGCTTTAGTGCAACGTCATAGTAATCATTAAAGTGATCGACTCCAATCACTTGCTCGCCGCGATTTAACAATGTTTCTGCAAGATTCGATCCAATAAATCCGGCTGCACCAGTGACAATACTTTTAGTCATTTATCGATACTCCTGAATCCTCATTCAGATCATGAATAGTGTTTTGTAGAGCTTAAGACCCAGATGGTTTTTGAAAGCGCAGATGTAAATTTATTAACTGTATTTGCTACATATAGCGTTCGCAAATAGATTGTGAACAGGGGGTATGGGGGCTTTGCCCCCAGTCAGGGGTTCCATCCCTGCACCCCGTTCAAATTTCAGTTGAGATCGCTATAGATAGCACTGAGCGTTACTTTTTCGTTGGTTAAAGTGACCTAACCTAGCTTAGCTCAATTGATTACTGCTCTAGCAGCAGAAACATCTTCATAACGTAAGCTTTATCTTTGTAAAGATAAGGTTTTTCTGTCGAAACGCTTGTGTTGAGAAATGCTCATTGATCGATCGCATTTCTCATTTCAAGTCTTGATAATTCGCTTAATTTTGTTAACAGCTTGCCGAAGTTGGTTTTTAGATTCCGGCTGTTTTTCAGGCATTGGAATCACGGGTTTTGGATCGGGATGATTGAGGTAGCGATAGTGATACCAGATATCCCAATAGGGGCAACCTGGCTCAATCCGAAACCCTGCCCAGTGGAGGTATTGAAGCGGTTGATTAATGCGAGGGTCAATCAGGCGATCGCCCTGTCGTTCAAAGTGAGGACTACCTGCCCAGCTACCCGGACATCCCCCCGGTCGGCGCACAATATTGAACCGACGCGGCACCCGCTTCAAAATCATGTAGTTAATAATGGGCTGATCAGATGTCTTTTCTGAGAAGTCAAAGTAGTGAGGATGCGCTGCACATTCGGCAAAGGTTTCATATAAATCGGCTTCTGACAGCAGATTTTTCTTGGAACCCCAAAAGCCACCATTAAACATATCTTGAACATCGGTTTCGGTGAAAACCTGTTCCTTAAAAACGCTGGGTGAAAATACATTTTTGATGCCGCCCGCGTGCTGATAATCGCAACAGATGAAATCAGCATCATCCAGATAGTTCAAACTATCAGCAATCTTCTCGAAGACAACAATATCCGTATCGATATACAGGAACCGATCAAACGGGCCAAACCAGCAGGCTTGCTTGCGAAATTGATTCGGTCGGGCAAAGAATTGATCACCAAACGTTTGATGCAATTTATTTGATAACCGATCGATAAACTCTAAATCCTCATAGACGGTTACGCCGTAGGATTCGTTGAGAATTCGGGCGACTTCATGATAGTTGTCGTCGTAAGGAATGAGAACAATAGGTGTTTCGGTATCGTAAGCGCGAATGCTGTTGAGAAGGGCGATCGCATGTTCGGCAACCTTATCGTTAGCCGTAATGTAAATGCCACGATTCATCTAAATCTCCTGGATAGTCTTAACGAGATAGCCCAACTTTGCGCAGAACTTTTTGAAATAGAGTGGGATAAGTTTTCTGTTTGCGTTTTTCAGGTTCTCCAGAGAGCACCGGACGCTGTTCAGGTTCGTGGAGATAGCGATAGTGAAGGAACAAATCGCGGTAGGGAAACTCAACATTTCGGCCTTGCGAAACCCGTCTGAATAGTTTTGACGAAAGACCAATGTAATGGAGGTACGTCAGGCGTTTGCCGTGATCGTAGAGGATGTGATCTTTCTCTTCGAAATGGGATGACGTAACAGAATTTCCAGTGACCCGGTCTTTGGGTAACTGAACGGCCAGGTTATGCACAGGGATGCCCAATCGCAGGGTCATGTAGTTCAGAACCGACTGATTTGGAGCCGCTAAATACAGCACTTCCGCTTCACCATCGGCCAGTTTAGAAACAATCCAATCTCGCTGTTCTTGATTGAATAATCCCTTCTTAGACGCGAAACATCCGGAGCAGAAAATTTCGGAACCGAGCTGCTGCTGAGTAAAGAGTTTCGATAGCTTCGGAGACTTCAGGTTAAAGATGTGGTTGGGATGCTTGAACTGAAAGTCATACGTAACAAAGTCGTGTTCGTCCAGCGCATCAAAAATCAGTCGGGGTGGCCCTAAGACCAGCGTGTCAGCATCTAAGTAGATGAAGCGATCGAAGGGCGCATCGGCATCAAATGCCGCATAGCGGTGGTTGCAGCTTAAACGATAGACACCCGAAATTCCCTTTTCTCTCTGCCACGTTTCAAGCGCGTGGGGGTGAGTCTTCCAAACCTGAACCGAAAACTCTTCCCATCTGCGAAAGAGTTCCGGGTCTTCCATCAGCGTCACATTTTTGCGCTTGGCAATTTCTGCCCTAGTGAGTTCGAGATTGTCGTCGTAGGCAATCACACAGACCGGGATATCTTCGCCTGCGTTCACTTCGATGCTATTTAACAGGGCTACGAGCTGGTCGTAGACATAGTCGTTCGCGAGTGTGTAGATACCGTCTGTCATGCAATAGTCCTCATCAGGTCAAGGTAAGCAGTTTGGCTTGAAACTCAGCTAAACTTTCCCACGAAGTCGGAGAGCCAGTTCATCAGATTGAGTTTATGCAAAATGATCTGACGAGCTTCTGCGATCGCCTCTTTAGCCGCATACCAGGCATCCGGCGTAGAAATCACATCTTGAATGTATGCGATTCCCTTTTCATCCAGACTGGGCAACCGTAGGAAACTGCCCGGTGGCAGCAGGCGATCGGCAGCAGGACCACCGTAGTAGATGGGTAGACACCACGCTAACAAAGAATCCCACAGCTTTTCGCTGACATACCAATCGTTGTCAGCATAGTTTTCGATGGCCAGATTGTAATAGTAGGGAGCCATCACATGCCACTTATTGCGAACTTCACCGCCATTCGGAATCGTTGAGGGCAGGTTGCGGCCATAAAAATCAACTGGCAATTCCTTCTCCTGGAGTTGAGCTAAAAAGGCCAGCCGCTTGCGATGGTTTTCAGTGCGATTAATGCCAGAGGTAATCCAACTGCACTCTCGCACTTTTTCGGGGGGAGGCAGTTGATCTAATTCTTGAAACGAATTGCCGTGATACCAGATGGCAGGCATATAATCTGGTGTAGGAGCAAAATCATCTGGCCCAGAAATATAGCCGCAGTACGGTTCAGCCGCTAGATATTCCTTTTTGTGCTGTTTAACAACTTCGTCCAGAGGCGGTTCTCTCATTAAGTAAATCACGCGCTCTTTGGGAACTCCCCGCAGCACCTGTTGAATATCGGGAGTTGGGCGATCGCTCTTTTTCACCCGCTGTTTAAAGGCATCGCGCCAGGAACGCGGCGACGACTTGGGAGTTGCTGTTAGCTCACGTATGTTGTAGTTGTAAAGCAGCAAAAAATCGGGGGTGTCGGCTTTTGCCTCTAGCTGCATATTGCCCCAAACTCCAAACGGTTGAGGCGTTTGATGCCATAACCAATCACTTTGGGTGATGTTGTGGTACGACGTCACCATCCCCACAATTTTTTTACTCATACGTTAGTCCACACAACCAAAACGTCTTTTAATCTATTCCCGAATGGTGATGACCAAAAAGTGGGAATCCTCAGTATGCTGGCAGTTTAAGCCATACGGCAGAGAAACCCATTCGACCCGGAGAGGGAAATATCCGAGATTAACGGATAACCCCTAACGTAAACCCTAACTAGCATAGGAAGGCTCTACTGCACCCTAGATGTTGGGTGCTGAATGGAAGTTCCAGCGTTGTGGGGGCACAACATTGGGCAGGATCTTACAAGCTACTGCGAATGCTACCCTTTAGCTTCATCAAAGTACAACTATCTCTGCATCGAAACACTGAATCTTAAAGGTTCCAACGCGAAATGCCACGGTTGACTTCATTCCTTTTTCACATTGACAGTCCGTCTTCCCGGATATTGGAACCGCATTTCAGTAGAAATTGCCATTTGCTCGTCATGTCAACAGCAATTCGCAATTTGCAATTGGTTTCGGATTTTGCGCGCTCGGCAGGTGCGCAAAATCCGAAACTGGTAGTGATGCAAGTAGTGATGCAAGCTCGCCATCAATTTGCATAGGGAGAA
Source organism: Crinalium sp. (assembly GCA_036703095.1). GTDB lineage: Bacteria > Cyanobacteriota > Cyanobacteriia > Elainellales > Elainellaceae > DATNPS01. Next base: position 12,010 of record DATNPS010000213.1, read on the forward strand.
TCGTTGCTTGCATTGCCACTGATCTTCATACTGGGGAGATCGCTGAGTCATTTGACTTCTTGCAATTGAGATGGGTTGGGTGCTGCGCGCCTGTCTCAATCAAGAAAACCCTAATTTGCCAGAGGTCTATTGTAAAGGATTTAAGAATTACGGATGTTTCAACCTGAATTATGCGAGTTAATGCTGAGTGTAAGCAAATCGTGATTGTGTTTCGGTGTTTGTGTGTCAGGAGTCTAGGACATGAAGGAGAGTGACCTTCCAGGCAAAACTCCTTTGATTCTAATTGTGGATGATGAGAAGTTTATCCGGTTGGTTCTTAGGCGAGTCATGGAGCGGGAAGGCTATGACGTAGCAGAAGCGACAGATGGAGAAGATTGTCTGTCGTTTTGCCACCATCCTGCTGCCATGAATGACGATGTTGCTAGAATCCCCGACATCATTTTGCTGGATGCCATGATGCCGTTTATGGACGGCTTCACTTGCTGTAGCCAGCTGAAACTGCTGCTAGGAGACGCCTGTCCGCCCATTGTCATTGTCACGACGTTAAACGACAAAGTCTCGGTCGATCGGGCATTTGATGCAGGAGCGACCGATTACATTACGAAACCCATTCAGTGGCCTGTTTTGCTGCAACGCGTTCGCCGCTTGCTGCAAACGCAGTGGGCCATGCAAGAACAGAAACGGTTAATGGCTGAACTGCAAGCCACGATGAATCATGAGCGATTACTCAAAGAGCAGTTAGAAATTGCCAATCAAAAACTAGAGCGGCTAGCCTCGCTGGACGGTCTGACTCAAATTGCAAATCGCCGCTGTTTTGACGAATGTTTGCAGTACGAGTGGCAGCGACTGGCTCGTGAGCAGCTTCCGCTAGCGCTGCTGCTGTGTGATGTTGATTTCTTCAAGGAATACAACGATCGCTACGGGCATTTGGCTGGGGATGAGTGCTTAAAACACATTGCCAAAATTATGCAGCATTCGGTTAAACGTCCCGCCGATCTGGTAGCCCGCTTTGGTGGAGAAGAATTTGCTGTAGTGCTTCCCAATACCAGCGTTCAGGGGGCAATTCACGTTGTCGAAGAGATTCAAGACCAGTTGAAGGAGAAGGCGATCGCCCATCGTGGTTCACCCATCAGCTCGGTCGTAACGCTCAGCATTGGCCTCGCCGGAACCATTCCCCTCCCGCAAAACTCCCCTGTAGAACTCATAGAAAGAGCCGATCAGGCTCTCTACCAAGCCAAACTGCAAGGCAAGAATCAGTATTGTACGTATGGGGAGTTTTAGGTGTTGGGTGTCGGGTGTTGGGAAGAAGGTGAGGAACGTGATTGAAATGCGTTTGTGTTCTTCTCCATCCTCCCCATCTCCCCCATCTTCTCCATCTCCCCTATCTCCCCCATCCTCCTTGTCTCCCTTGTCTTCCCTCTCCCCTACACCCCCTAACGCCCTAACCGATTAGGAATCCCCTCACATCCTCCCGGAATGGTCGATCTTGTTTTCGCGCCGCCCCAGGAGCAGCAGTAAATTCGCTGTTCTTCGGAGAGCCGCTGAACGTCTGTTAAGTCAGCATTCTCGATCACTGCACCCGTATGCTCTCCCGTGCGGTAGTTGGGAATGGCGGTGCGGCTGCGGGGGGTGGCGTTTGCGATGTTGCCGTAAAACAACCGAGCACCCATCATGTCAGACCCGGATAAATCGACATCGCAGAGAATCGTGCGAGCCAGGTTGGCTTTGACCAGGTCGGCGTTCTTTAGATTGGCGCGAATTAAGTTGGCATCGCTCAGGTCAGTCCAGCGCAGGTCAGTTCCGGCCAGGTTGGCTCCGGCTAGCATTACGCCCAGATCGATCACCCGGACTCCAAAATCCCGGTCTTCTTCATAGCCACCTGCTCCATCTAAAATGGCTCGGCCCAGGAGGCGATCGCGCTTCAATGGGGACAATAATCTTGACCGGGAAAGGAAGCGAATAATTTTGGCTTTACCGCCACCATCAACGCTGCTGAGAATGGCGGCAGTACGACCTTCTGCGATCGCCCTTTCTTGCGGCCAGTCTTCTAGCAACCCTTCGGCATCCAGCACTAATTCCGAGATGCCTTGAAAGTAGGAATCGATCGTTTGCTGTTGTGTGATCAGGTTTTGTTGAATCGTTAAATCTTTGGAAATCACGTACTGACGCCACGCGACGTAGACAGCCAGAATCGCAATTAAGATTTGACCCAACGCACCCACCACTTCACCCGATGCACCGATCGCATCCCAGTTTGGCCCACGATACCAGGCGCTAATCCGTCCTCCTATGCTGGTAAATCGCAGGAGGCAAATGATCGCCAGTAGGCTACCCAAAAGGGCGATCGTGAGGCGGCGTTCTCCGACCGTTAATTCAGCGATCAGCGTGACAATTGAACCCCACAGAATTGGGAAGGCGACCACGAGAGCCACGATGGCTCCTGCAAGCCCTAACCAAATGCTATCGATGAACAGCCCCACGGCCATAATGGCGATCGCCAGCACCATGACAAATGCAGCAGGTGAGCGGGTGGAGGAGTCGCTGTGGATGAGGCGGGCGATCGCCGATGGTTCCTGATCGTCATCTTCTCCGATACTCCCCTGATGAGACGGTGGTGAAGCCTGACCATTAGAGCGACGGGTTGAACTCGCGCCATCATTGGTCGGGGGTGGAGGTGATGGGTGCGATCGCGATGGGTTGGTTGATGAATCAGAATCAGAATTAGGGTTGGGTGTCATGAATTACTTAATTTAATGGGGGTTGAGCAACCCACATTTCAGTTTCGTACAGGTGGTGTTTCTTTAGACTATGCGACATCAGGACGGTGAGCGACAAGATGTGCACGCTCTTAAATAAAACCCAAAAGTTTGGGCGGGAAGTGCGGCAACGCCGCACTTCCCGCCCAAACTTTTGGGTTTATTAATTCTTAGGGGGTTGAATAGCGTGCTTCGGGTAGCGGCAGCGAGTCGGATGATCCCCGTGCCTCACGCTTGACTAGCCCTTGGCGGATGGCATCGTACAGAGTCTCGATCGCCACCAGCTCATTGGCTTGAAATTTCCGAACGGTCACCATTTGGCGAAGCAACCCTTCTGATTCAACGCTAAGCCAACCCGTTTGCAGAGCCGATTGCACAAGTCTGTCGATCATAAACGTGGGGGATCATGCTGGTGAAGCGCCTACGTTAATAAATTATGAATGATTGCTTCTGCTTATTGATTGATTGAGATCGGTCTATTAGTGTGATATTGAACAGGGGTGAGTGTGATGCAAATCACTGACAGGCTTGTGCAATCGGTTATTCCTGAAGTAGTCAGCTATCTGCCGTGGGCAAATGGCGTTCTAGAGTGTAATTTATTTTTGCGGTGTGGCCCTGCAGAGTGCGTTACGCCATAAAAATATGGTGGATATTTTTTGTTGATGAGGTTGAGGAGTGGCGAAATGGAAAATCTAGAGGACTTCAGTCGATCGTCTCTGGAGAGGCTAGATCAACCATCCATCCTGCAATTGGCCAAAGGTGGCCACTTTCGGTCGGTGGCCTACTGGCTTAATGTCTATCTGGTGCCTCAGGGCATTTACGCCTGCGTTTCCTCGGCTCCTCAGCCCGGATATCTATTGGTGTTGTTGGAGTTTCAGCGTGTTCCCGATCGCGATCGCCTCAATCGGTTTATCTGCTATCGTCTCTGCCAGCTTCGGTCAGAGGTGATTCAGGGCGTGCGCATTGTCACCCGGTTAATGGGAGCACCCACACTACTCTGGGATCAATCAGTACGATTGGTGTCGCCTGCCCGTCGTCAGCGTCGCTCCATTCCCATACACCAGATTCGTCAATCCCTGGCGTCTGACTTGAACCACACCACTCAGGCCATTCACCTCTATCTCAAGCAGCTTCAACTGCAAGACTATCTCAAGCATCCTCAGGCTCAGCTCATGCTGAAGTCGGCTCTGACAGCGTTTGTCTTGGGCTGTGGCGTTGAGGTCGTTCACCAAACAGCCTTATCGTTCTTCAAGCCATCCGAAACAGCGATCGCCCGTCCTGACGTGGTTGCAACAGCTCTTGAAACCATTAAGGTAACACCGTTAACCTTCAGCACGGCGGCTCATGATCCAACCGTGACGCTGACCTTTAGCGGGGACGGTGCGCTGAATACGGCGATCGCTCCCCGTTCAAGTACTCCTCTTGTTAAAGATCAGATTGTTAAAGAGCAGGCATCCCTTCCCGCTACAGCGGGCGATCGCTCTGTAGATGTGGCCTTTGCCAACCTAGATACCCCCCTTCGTACAGCTTCAGAGGAGCCGTCCGGAGCGACTGCACCAGAGGATACGTCTGAAGCGCTCCAGGCGTTGAAATCCAGCGGCACGACGGTAGTGAGTCTGGCGAATAACCAGATGGTTGAGGAGGATAGCGCAGGTTTAACGCAAACGATTAGCGCGCTGGAACAGGCTGGAATTCATCCCATTGGAGCAGGTCGCAATGTGGTCGAAGCACGCCGTCCTGAAATTCTGGATGTGAAGGGTCAGCGCATCGCCTATCTGGCTTACTCGGATTCTGATCGCAACGCGGCTGGAACCTGGAAAGCTGGACTCAACCCCGGTCTGGATGATCAGGTCGCCGCTGATATTCAATCCATTCGTGATCAAGTAGATTGGGTGATTGTGAACTATCACTGGAATCGTGATCTGGAGCCTACGGTCGCCGACTGGCAGAAGCAGCTAGCGCACTTTGCGATCGACCAGGGCGCTGATTTGGTGGTGGGTCATCATCCCAGCGTCTTGCAGGGAGCCGAAGTGTATCAGGGACGGGCGATCGCCTACTCCCTCGGCAACTTTATCTTTAACGATGGCGGTTCCGAAGCTCCAGACGACTATGATACGGCGGTTCTGAAAGTATCGCTGCGGCAAGGCCAGATGAAGCTGGAATTTGTGCCCGTTGAGGTGAAGCAGGCGAAACCTCAAATCGTCGGTGGCGGAAAAGCGGCTGACATCTTGCAGCACATTCGACAAGCTTCGACAGCGTTTGAGCAACCGTTGACATCGCCGATGACGCTAAAGGTGCGATCGCAGGCTGCCTCTATCCCAGTCGTTCTCCCAGAGGCTGCGACCAGTCCTGAACCGACCATTTCACCAGAGGCTGCAACACCTTCACCGGAAACCGCAACACCTTCACCGGAGGCCGCAACACCTTCACCGGAAGCTACCGCTCAACCGGATGACACCGTGCCCATCAATGCGCCTTCATTGCCGTCTGAGGCTCCTGTGAAGGCATCTAGTACGCCTGATGCTTCTGTCTCGCCAGACGAGGTATCTGCGCCTTCTCCAGACACGTCTGCTTCCCCTGACGCGTCTGCCTCACCCGACGCATCTAATTCATTCATTACGAAACCGGAAGCGCTGCCCAGCGACTATGAAGGCATCAAGCTAAATGGCTCCAATCATCCTGCTGCTGAATCACCAGAACCGTCGCCCGATCTGAAGTTAGACAAAGAGAACTCGCGCCAGTCATCCGAGGTGACGCCATTCCTGAAGCCATCGGATGCATCCAGTGAATCGCAGAATTCTCCAAGTGTGGAACCTACCCCAACGGTGTCTGAGTCACCTGTATCATCGACATTTGATTCATCGACACCTGCTCCATCGACTGTGGAACCGTCTCCAGAATCCGCCCCTACTGTGTCTGAATCATCTGCTCCATCGACATCTGCTCCATCGACGGTGGAACCGTCTCCAGAAGCTTCACCCGCTGATGCTATGCCGGAGCCAATTTTGCGGTAATGCGCGACTCAACTGAGCTTCCAGCCTGAATTTACAACCAACCTCACCCCCTTACTTCCTTATGTTTGCGATCGCCGTTAAGCAAGAGCAATACACAACCTACGTTCTCTCAGATGAACTGTCTGAAACCAAGCTAGAGGTAGTTCCAGAGCGAGGCGGCATCATTACCAGTTGGCAAGTGAAGGGGCAAGAGATGCTGTATCTCGATGCTGAACGATTTGCCAATCCGGCGTTAACCGTCCGGGGTGGCATTCCGATCCTCTTTCCCATTTGCGGAAATTTGCCCGATAACACGTTTCGCTATAAGAATCAGGCGTACACCCTCAAGCAACATGGCTTTGCGCGTGATTTACCCTGGGAGGTGGGCGATCGCAGTACTGAAAATCAACTTTCAATCTCCCTGCATCTCAATAGCAATGACCAGACGCGAGCCGTCTATCCGTTTGATTTTCAAATCACGTTTACCTATCGTCTGGTTGGCAATTCGCTCCAGATTTATCAGCGATTTACCAATACATCCAGTGAGCCGATGCCCTTCTCCGTGGGGCTACATCCTTACTTTAATGTCACAGATAAGTCTCAACTGCAATTTGACATTCCGGCGGCTCAGGGGCTAAATCAGCGTGATCAGACAGCTTATGATTTCACGGGTCAGTTTGACTTTGAGGCCGATGAGCTAGATATCGCGTTTCTCAGTGTGAATCAGCAGTCTGCCAGCGTCACGGATATGAGCCGTAAACTGCGGTTGACCTTGCAATACGATCCGATCTACTCCACTCTGGTGTTTTGGACGGTCAAAGGAAAAGAGTTTTACTGTTTGGAACCCTGGAGCGCTCCTCGAAATGCCCTGAACAGCGGTACGAACTTAACCCATCTTGATCCGGGCCAGACAATGGAGGTTTTGGTACGGTTCATTGCGAGCTTTTTGTAACGTGAAATCGGCGAATGCCGGGTGGCGGCAATCGCGTTATCGAATTCACGTTTTTAATGCGATCGCCTAGCGCCATGAAAGAAATCTAGAAAAATTTTTCAGAAAATATCAAATTGTCCCCGTTCATGTGTTACGTTAGTAAACGGCGTCGGAGATGACGCAAACGGGTCGCTAACTCAACGGTAGAGTACTCGGCTTTTAACCGATTAGTTCTGGGTTCGAATCCCAGGCGACCCATTTTTTAGAATAGCTTTACTTAATCAACCCATAGCAATGGTTTGCTATAACACTCGCTACTCGTAACACCGCCGTCTCGGCAGTTGGATGTTACGGCAATCCGTACCGATGCCCTCGCTACTTGCTCAACTCTCCTAAAAGCCCTTTGCTCGAATCATATAGAGAATTGCTGCTCCGATCATCTTGGCATTGTGAAAAGTATCTTGAGCATTTATACTTAATCTTAATGAAACATTACTGAAAGCTCAGGATTAAGGTTGAGGATGGGCAACATCAGCGAATCGCCGTGCATTTCTGACTCCAAGTCCTTAACTTTCGAAGATCAAGCTTGAAATTGATAGATACAATTCACCGAGGGTGGAAAAGTATCTTAAGATTATCCTTAGAATTCACTTGTCCTGAGCCTAAATTAGCTGATCACACCAATTAGGAGGAATCCCTATGGCGCTTGTGCCAATGCGACTGCTGCTGGATCACGCAGCCGAAAATGGATACGGCATCCCTGCGTTCAACGTCAACAACATGGAGCAGATCCAGGCTATTATGCAGGCTGCTCACGCAACTGATAGCCCCGTGATTCTGCAAGCCTCTCGTGGCGCTCGCAAGTATGCAGGTGAAAACTTCCTCCGTCACCTCATTCTGGCTGCGGTTGAGACATATCCTCACATTCCCATCGTGATGCACCAGGATCACGGTAATGCGCCTTCAACCTGCTATTCCGCTCTGAAAAACGGTTTCACGAGCGTCATGATGGATGGCTCACTCGAAGCAGATGCTAAAACTCCAGCTAGCTTTGAGTACAACGTTAACGTGACCCGTGAAGTGGTCAACGTTGCTCATGCGATCGGTGCAAGTGTTGAAGGTGAACTCGGTTGCTTGGGTTCTCTTGAAACTGGTCAGGGTGACAAAGAAGACGGTCACGGTTTTGAAGGAACGCTTTCTCACGACCAACTGCTGACCGATCCCGATGAAGCGGTTCAGTTTGTAGAAGCGACTCAGGTTGATGCTCTGGCGGTTGCGATTGGAACCAGCCACGGTGCTTACAAGTTCACCCGTAAGCCGACTGGTGAAATTTTGGCAATCAGCCGCATTGAAGAAATCCACCGCCGCCTGCCCAACACCCACCTAGTCATGCACGGTTCTTCTTCTGTACCCGAAGATCTGATCGCGCTGATCAACGAGTTTGGCGGTACGATTCCTGAGACCTACGGTGTACCTGTTGAAGAAATTCAAAAAGGTATCAAGAGCGGTGTTCGTAAAGTCAACATTGACACCGACAACCGTCTGGCGATCACCGCTGCTGTTCGTGAAGCACTGGCTAAGAACTCCAAGGAATTTGACCCCCGTCACTTCCTGAAGCCTTCTATCACCTACATGCAAAAAGTGTGTGCCGATCGCTATCAGCAGTTTGGTACGGCTGGTCAGGCTAGCAAGATCAAGCAAATCTCTCTCGAAGATTATGCAGCTAAGTACGCTAAAGGCGAACTGGACGCTGTTACCAAGAAGACTGTAGGCGTTTAATCGTCTTACGCAAATAGTCTAAGAAATAAGCACCCTCCGCATTGCGGAGGGTGCTTATTTCTTATAGCTGTAGTCATATCGAAAACCAAGGGGGATATGAGGGCATCGCTCCCAGCCAGGGGTGGAACCCCTGCACCCCGTCCCAACCCGAATAAATACAGCTATAACGTGAATTCGATAGCCCGATTTTGTGTGCGACGCGCACGCAAAATCGGGCTTTGAGGAGAGTTTCGCGTCGCGAAACTCTCCTCAAAGCCCGTTCGTCACATTTGCGTCAATTTAGCGTAGCCCTAACCAAGTGAAGAAATCTTGTCGGGTAAAGAGTTCCAGAATCAGCAGAGCTACGAAACCAACCATGGCAAATCGGCCATTAATTTGCTCGGCATAGGACGTCCAACCAAATGCAGGTGCAGGTTCGTTAGAAGGATCTGGTGTGGACACGACTGTTTCTTCGGTGTTCATGGGTGATGCTGAGAATATTTAGTAGAACAGATACCTGGTGGTTCATGGAGCGATCGCCATTAAATCACAGCAATGACTCGCTCGAAAAGATGGTTTTGATGGTTTGGACTGGCACTCACTTACTCAGGTTTGTCTTCGGCATTTTGAACGGCGTTGATGAGCGATCGCACTTCATCGGTTCCTTCGGATGGCTCAAAGGTGAGTGGAAACTTACCTTTAGCCAACATGCGCAGACCCAGCGGGCCGAGGCTAATTAATCCTCTAACATCGCGGAACGAATTCCCCACGACTTTTAACCCAAATCGCCGTTCATCCACCCATCCACCCTGTTTCACCAGGTCGATTAATACCTTACGGTGACGAACCGAACGATTGGTCTGCGCATCCTGCCGATCTAAGATTTCCTGCTTGATTTTGCCAATCTGATCCATCGGGGCGACTTCCATGGGGCACACCGAATTGCAGTAGTAGCAACGAGTACAGCCCCAAACACCCTTGGTTCCCTGACTGTATTCCTCAATGCGAGATTCTGTTTTATCGTCTCTGGAGTCAGCGATCATTCGATAGGCTTTGGCGAGAGCATGAGGCCCGACAAACTCTGAGTTAACCTCACGCGCATTGCACTCTGAATAACAGGCTCCGCACAGAATACAGTTTCCTGTTTGATTGAGGCGATCGCGTTCTTGAGGCGATTGCAAAAACTCGCGTTCTGGAATCTGGCGAGCTTCGGTGCTGACGTAAGGATCAACGGCTTCGAGATTGTCCCAAAAGCTTTTCATATCCACGACTAGATCTTTAATGACAGGCATGTTGCCCATCGGTGCGACAGTAATCGTGGGAATGTCATTCTCTGAGGTCGAGGCTTCAGTGTTTTCTGCGGCGATGTGCTGAAGTCGTGCTAGTTCGCTCCCCACATTCTCTTTACAGGCTAGCGCTGAACGGCCATTAATCCGCACCGCACAGCTACCGCAGATTGTATTTCGGCAGTTTTTCCGATAGGCCAGAGTACCATCTTGCTCCCATTTAATTTGGTTTAGGCAGTCCAGGATCGTCTTACCTGGCTCCACGTCTAGCTGATACGTTTGAATGTGAGGCGCGGTATCAGCATTTTGTCGAACAACTTTAAACAGAACTTGCATACTTTAAAATTACGATTTGACGCCAAATGGATCAGTCAATATGGTCAAACAATACGGTCAAAATTTAGCAGCAATCCTAAAGTTCGTATTGATAAACGTTGATATAGCGATCGCATCTGAACGTTAAACGGGGTGCAGGGGGAAACTTCCGGTTGGAGGTGCGCCCCGGTTCACAATCGTTTTTTGAGCGCTATAGATGGGCTGTAAGGCTAATGGACAAATTAAAACCAAAATTAAGTTTCGGGTTTTATTAAATCTACGCTCCTAAGAAGCGCTATGCCTCGATCGCCCCTTCGAAATTGCTATACGATCCTTTACTGATGCTCCGTATACCGATGTCTCTAGTCTAAACCCAAATATAGCAGTCCTAAATTAACGTGAGTTCGATGAACGCGCAAAACGGTGTCCCTTGCTAAGGGATGGGTACTGTTTTGCGCCATTTCAGCCGTGCGGCTGAAATGGCGCAACCGAGTTCACATTAAATTGGACTGGCGTTTTCATTAACGTGAGTCTCCAGCAAGGGGTAGTAGTGCCGCGCACTACTACCCCCTTGGGGAAAACGAAAAGAAAACATGTTTTCTTAGGAATTCGATAGCCCAATTTTGCGTGCGCGCCGCGCACGCAAAATTGGGCTTTTGGAAGAGTGGCGCGTCGCGCCGCTCTTCCAAAAGCCCGTTCGTCGAATTCACGTTTCATTAATTGCCGGGTTGATAGATATCCAGAATTGCTGTAGATATCCCACCAGAATTTGTTTTCAAATAAAAAATTAAACTCTATGAAGGGTTAGTGAAAAATCAAGATGTATAGAGTAAGTAAAACTCAAATTTTGAGGGAGAAACACGACCACGCTATCCCTCTCTTCAAAAAACTGAAGTTTTATTTGTTTTCATTCCAAAATACGGTTTCAGCGTTCCTTCCCAAAAATCATAAACCCATTAAAGAATGAGAGAATTAAGACCCTTTTGAGCAGGACTGATGTACACAATCGAACGATTCGGGTGCAAACTAATTTCCATCTTAAATATCAAATCCAAATATTGAGACGACTGATCCCGATCGCGCCATAGTCCTGCTGAATCTTTTTTATATAGAGAGATTGTGAAGGGCACATGTATCCATAATGTCACCCTCACACTTGATTTGAAATCGCTATTTTCTTGAGCCAGCCGATGAGAAAATGGCAGAAATATCAAGGCGTATCGATGGCTTAGCTTATCTGAAGTTTTAAGCGCAAAGAGCCGCAATATAACTGCTCTGAATATCTTATAAACACTCGAATTGCTCAGCTCTGTAGGGGACAATCCATCTCCTCAATGCGAAATAAGTTGCCAGTTCTGACGGCCCCTTTTAGCGCAAACGGTTTAATTCCGCTTACCATGATCCTTGATATCTGGGTTGACAAATTTTGTTTCTTAAACAGTTTAGTAGTGGCTTAGAAGCGCACTGCGTGGCTATATTACAAATTTCAGCGTATTACCAACCCATAAACTTCTTGCCATATTAGAGAGATTTAAGGCTATATTTTTATATAGTGAAGGTTAGTATTATCTCTCATTTTGCTATCTTAAAGATTGCAAGGATATTTCAAAGGCAATGACTGACGTATCAACACAGCCCCTTACAGGAAAAGCACTACTTCAAAAAGTAAAGGAACTTTCACACTTACCTCGACGCGAAAAGGCAAAGCGTTGTGGGTATTACACAGTTGGGAAAAATAATCAGACTCGCGTCAATTTAGCAGATTTTTTTGAAGCATTACTTGCAGCTAAAGGAACTTCTTTAAGTACTGAAGGGGCTAAAGATGGTAGGGGGCGAGAACCAACCTACCGAGTTAGCGTTCATCAAAATGGCCAGATCGTAATCGGAGCAACCTATACCCAAAAGATGGGATTAAAGCCCGGTGATGAATTTGAAATCAGGTTGGGCTATAAGCATATTCACCTGATTCAGATTGATGGTGACAAGAACGGTAAGAATGGGGCATTTGCTGAGGATGACGATGAATAACGTCGTCGAAATGGCAAATTTGCTTTAGATATTTGAAAAGGTTTGCTTGTTATTTTTTAAGGGCTTAATGCCTCAACTCGTTACTTAGTGTTTGATATTTGTAAGGTTCTGCTTTGGTGAAGCCTAATCTTGTAAATATCCGTGATCTAAATAGCGGCTTAATCACTTTCTCTAAACCCATTGTTCTATACCTGGTTATTTCAAACGCTATCTGGATTGTCGAATCTCTCTGGTGTGGCGATCGCGATACTTTTCTTCTTAGCCTGGGTGGTTCTATGGCTACCCATTGCTGTGCCGTTGGCGATCGCCCTCAAATGGCATCCACCTAAACCCATTACAGTTGCCCAAAAACTTCCTCTTTTAGCCTCCCTCTACCTACTGGCTCCCTTAGTCTTATGGGGAGCGACAGCCGTAGACGGCAGCACTTTCGCTAGTTATGGCTTGCCCTGGAATGCATCCGTTTTGCGCTCAGCAGGGATTGGCATCCTGTTGGGAGCCGTTGGCATAGCGGTTATGTTTGCCATTCAGTACTCATTGGGCTGGCTGAAGCGATCGCCCATGATCGACGATACGACAACCGAACCTGCCAAGCCTGCCCTGTTGCCCACGATGGCTTCTACTCTGTTGCTGGGGCTGTGGGTGGGACTGACGGAAGAGCTAATTTTTAGAGGGTTTTTGATCAATCAGCTACAGCGAGATTACGCTCCCTGGATAGCAGCCGCGATCGCCAGTCTGATTTTTGCGATATTGCACCTGGTTTGGGAAGGCAAAGAAAACATTCCGCAATTGCCAGGGCTATGGCTGATGGGCATGGTGCTGGTGCTGGCCCGATGGGTGGATGGCGGAAATTTAGGATTAGCCTGGGGACTGCACAGCGGCTGGATTTGGGCGATCGCCACTCTAGACACCACTCAACTCCTGGTCTCATCCGGTCATGGCCCCCAATGGTTAACAGGTGCCGAAGGCAAGCCATTATCAGGTGTCATCGGGCTACTATTCCTGACTGCGACAGGGGCTATCCTCTGGGGCATTTGGGGCATCTAATGCTGAGGCTCAGCGCGAATTCAGCAAGTAAACACCCGCAGCGAAGGCACTGCGAAGCGCTTTGTCATGCTGATCATGAACACCTTGCGGAAGGGGTTTGGGGAGCGCCGCTCGCTCCCCAATGGGGGGCTGGGGCAATCCCCCAGAGAGACTTTTCACTCAGCAACCTAAACCCAACGTGAATAAACCCAATGTGAACTTGACGAACGAGCTTTTGGGAGAGTAATTCGACGCACCACTCTCCCAAAAGCCCGATTTTGCGTGCGCGTCGCGCACGCAAAATCGGGCTATCGAATTCACGTTGGGGTTAACGTGACGTGAATTCGACGAAAGCGTAAAATTATGCCCCTCGCGGAGCGAGGGGCATAATTTTACGCCATTTCAGCCGCGCGTCGCGCGGCTGAAATGGCGATATCGAACTCGCGTTAACGTGAATTCGACAAACGCGCAAAAAGGTGCCAGTTCATTCACGTTACCCTACCGCCTGGTAGATCGCAAAACTATGAGGCGGAATCGATAGCGCTTGATTTGCTGTCAGCCGATCGGGCATCGAAGGCCCCTGTCCCAACCATTTTGCTTCAGCAGAATCCAGGATTTTCTCCCAGTTACCATCCGGGAAAATAGGCTTAAACGAAACAGCCGCTTGATTAAAATTCAGCGCTGCAAAAATCTCGCTGTCCTTGCTCCATCGATGCAGAAACAGCAGTTTGTCATCCTCTAAAACCGAAGCATCCAAATTTTGCTTATCCAAGACTTTGAGCGCAGGAATGCTGCGCCGCAATTGAATCAAATGCTGATACAGCTCCAGCAAAACCTTATGCTTTCCTTCCTGGCGTTTTGCCCAGTTCAACTGCGATCGCTTAAACGTTTCCACACTCTCCGGATCAGAGTATTCACCTTCTAAGTGAAATGCGGCAAACTCCTTACGGCGTCCTGCCCGAACAGCTTCAATCAAATCAGGATCAGTGTGACTCACGAAGTAGAGGAATGGAGCATCTTCGCCATATTCCTCACCCATAAATAGAAGAGGAACATTGGGTGATAAAAACAGCGTTCCAGCCGCCAATTTTAGAGCTTCAAATGAAACCAGATGAGTTAATCTTTCTCCCAGCATTCGATTACCCACCTGGTCATGGTTCTGAACACAAACCACAAATTGAGAACCGGGGCGATCGCTCACATCACTTCCGTGCCATCGCTGTCGGTATGAAGAGAAATCCCATGAGTAAACAAAGGTTTCTTTAAATGCTTTAGCTAATTGATCACAGCGACCATAATCTTCGTAATATCCGGTTTTTTCACCTGTTAATAACGTGTGAACACAGTGATGAAATCCATCATTCCATTGAGCATCAATGCCATAGCCACCAATCTCAGGCTCGCGCACCACTCGTGCATCGTTTAAGTCGCTTTCGGCAATCAAATAGAATTTCCGGCCTTGCTGTTGAGAAAAATCTGCTGTCTTTTCAGCTAGCTCTTGCAAGAAATGCTTTGCTCCAAAATCATAAATGGTATCACTGGCATCTAATCGCAGTGCATCAATGTGAAATTGTTCAAACCAGTACAGCGCGTTTTGAATGAAGAAGTTGCGCACACCATAGTTATAGGAACTATCAAAATTAATAGCGCTGCCCCAGGGAGATTGGTACTTTTCAGTAAAGAAAGGACTGTAGCAGCCAATATAATTTCCTTCTGGCCCAAAGTGGTTATATACCACATCAAGCACTACAGCTATTCCATGTTCATGAGCGGCATTAACTAACGTTTTAAGCCCTTGGATACCACCGTAAGAACTTTGTGCGGCAAAGGGATAAACTCCGTCGTAACCCCAGTTGCGATCGCCTGGAAACTGAGCAATCGGCATAATTTCGATCGCATTAACGCCGAGCTGACGTAAGTCGTTTAGTCGAGAAATAACGGCTTCGAATGTGCCTTCTGGTGTGAATGTGCCGACATGTAATTCATAAATAATCATGTCTTCTAAAAGCAAACTATTCCAGCCTTGATCGCGCCATGAAAACGCACTGTGATCAACGACTTCGGATGCCCCATGTACATCTTGAGGTTGGGATAAAGACGCAGGGTCAGGCCGCAATGTTTGATCTTCTAACTGATAGAAATATAGCGTTCCTGGTTCAACATCTTCAGCGATAACAGTCCAATAACCCAACTTGGAAGGCTGCATAGAAATTAGCCTTTCATTAGGGGAAATAATTTTTAGTGATACTTGTTTGTGGAGCGGTGCCCAGACGGTAAATTCACAACGATGATTACCCAAATAAAAAGCGCCAACTTTCACGTCTTTAAATCTCAAAAATACACAACGTCCCCCTAAGACTAGGAGTATCTATATTGTCAATAGACCTACCTTAAGGCACATTTGTAATAGCATCGAAGCTTTATTAAAAGGCTGTGTTCTTGCATATATCGGGGATCGCTTTATTTTGTTTTGAAAATACTCAATTGGATAGAGTTGCGAATCTATAACCAAAGGCAGTGCTAACGGAACTTCAATTAACCATAAGCTAAAGCCATTGAGTTTCGCTCCTAAAGGAGTAAAAGATATGGCTAATCAAGATAATTTTAATAACAGTGATGATCATTCCGCTGCGGTTGATACCTACGATCGCGGTATCGTTCCTGCTGAAACAGCGGCTCGTAAGGAACGAGAGAAGGGTGCCTATAAGAAAACTCCTGGACAACTGGGCCAGGATGAGAGCAATGATCCTGATGCTATTCATACGACGGATGGATACACCGTAGATAAAGAAGGTTTGATTGATAACTTCCCCATTGAACCGGAAATGTATATCAACGAACCGGGCGATTTACGGCAAGAAGAAGAGGCTGAAAAAGCGCAGCGGGCTGAAGAGATGGATCAGGTGAATCACAACGATGAAACTGGCAAGTTGACAATGGAGAAGGATACACGAGGCCGGGGTCAAGGTTTAGTGTAATTTCACTTCTAAATGACTTAGAGAAAAGCGCGGCACTGCCGCGCTTTTCTCTAACTTTTCTCTAAAGTTATGGATTTTTGGAAGGTTGCCCCTGCTTTAACAGGGCTTCAATGATTTGACCGTTGGCTTTAGGAAAAGGATAGTCGTTAATCTCGTCTAGCGTGACCCAGCGAACTTCGTCACATTCAATCGGTTGAGGTTCGCCGCTGACATGGTAGCAGTGATGGACGTTGAGCGTGACGCGAAAGTGGCTGTACGCATGATCGATGGTGATGAGGCGATCGCCCACCTTCACCTCAATTCCTAGCTCTTCCTGAATCTCTCGTGCAATACACTCTTCAACGGTTTCACCCGGTTCAATCTTGCCGCCTGGAAACTCCCAGAGTCCGCCCAACAACCCTTCCTGACGACGACGATCGATAAGAATTTGCCCGTTATCATCCCAGATAACAGCTACACCGATGAGCTTATGGGGAAGCGGAGCACGACTTTCAGACACAGGAAGTTCGTTTTGCATAGTTAAGGTATACGCCTGACAAGAATGATTCCAGGGACAGAGTAAACAAGCCGGATTTTTGGGAGTACAAACCGTAGCCCCCAAATCCATCAACGCCTGATTAAAATCACGCGGATGCTGTGGATCTAAAAGACTAGATGATACCTGCCAAAGCTGCTCAAGGGCACGATTCGGAGGAATTTGAAGCGCCGTTAGTCGGGCCAGAACCCGCTTGACATTTCCGTCTAGAATCGGCACTGGCAAATCAAAGGCTGCGCTGAGAATGCCACCAGCCGTCGTTCGGCCAATCCCAGGTAACGCCAACACGGATAGCAGATCAGAGGGAAAAATGCCGCTGTAATCATGGGCGATCGCCTGAGCTGCTCGATGCAAATTCCGTGCACGAGCATAATAGCCTAACCCTTCCCAGGCTTTTAATACCTGCTGTTGGTCAGCCGCCGCCAACGCTTCAACGGCAGGAAATAGAGTTAGCCAACGCGTGTAATAGGGAATTACGGTTTTCACCTGAGTCTGCTGAAGCATAATCTCAGAGATCCAGATGTGATACGGATTTCGGCTGCGCCGCCAGGGCAAATCGCGACCGCACTCGGCGTACCAGGACAGCAGCTTTTTCCGTAACGCGTTGACAGACAAAGCATCCATAGCAGAACTCGGCAAATCTGAAGGTGGATTTGCCGAGTCTGAAGAGAGTTGAGATATTGAGACTGACTTTACTGGAGGCACGACCTGATCATGAACGCTGCTCTAAATTATGGCGCATCAGGTAAGGTCGCTTCGGTCGTCTGGAACGATTTTTCAAAGATCATGCGCTGCTCTGCATTACGCAGGAAGTAGCCGCTGATCATGGCAGAAGCCAGCAAACGCCCCATGTGCTCACGACTGGTCGTGATTGAAACATCAAAGTGCTCTGATGGCAGCCCACCCAACAGCCCGACGATGTTACGTTCCATAACCTGAAACACGTCCGCAGAACCTGGCTTCGATAGCTGAGCCACAGTCTCTGGACTCAGAGATTGCACATAATTCCACAACAGGTTGGCAGACTCAGGATTGCTTCCAAATAGTTCTGAGATTTGATTAGCGTTGTTCACAGTAGGAACCTCACTTCGGACAGTGGTTAACTTATTTATTAATGTAACAACCTGTCTCTAGAACCCCAAGTGGGCTGAACCGAACAAAGGAGAGGGGTTCTTCTCACCTTTTGCGGTCTTCTCGAACTGACGCTAGAATGAAGGCACTAAGTTTGCCGACCGACTGAGTTAAATGTTGTGCTTGAAGACTCTTTGGTAATCTGAATGGCGAAGAACAGAGGTCTTTAACTGAATGGGAGAGTTATCTGGAGTGCTGCGTCAGCGTGTTTTAGATTGGTTGGCTGACCATGTTCCTGAATCTCGGATTAAGCATGTCTTGGGAGTAGAGCAAATGGCGATCGCCCTGGCTCACACTCATTCCCAAGATGCTGAAAAAGCAGCCCAGGCAGGGTTGATGCATGACCTGGCAAAGTATTTCAAACCCCGAACACTCTTGGAAATGGCGACAGCAGAAGGGCTGCCGCTTGACCCTGTAGATGAAAGTAATCCCCATCTTCTTCATGCCGATGTGGGGGCCATTGTGGCTCGCGATCAATTTGGCATCCAGGATCAGGAGGTACTGGAGGCGATCGCAAACCATACATTGGGTAGACCGGGCATGACGGAGCTAAGTTGCATTGTGTTTCTAGCAGATACTCTAGAACCGGGCCGGGGTGATACCCCAGAACTAAATCTGCTCCGCCGCATTAGTCAAACCAATTTACATCAAGCTGTGTGGATGACCTGCGATTATTCCTTTAAACATTTAATTGATACGCATCGTCTAATTCATCCCCGTGCGTTGTTAACCCGCAATTGGTTTTTACAGCACACCGTAGCAAAATCGCCCGACCCGAAGAATGCAGGCTCATCCGCGTCTCAAATTGCAGTCTGTTCAAAAAACAACTTTTCTTAAATAGGAAGGATCAATACTCTGAATGACAAACATTTCTACTAATCGAACTGCATCTGCTCTCATCCCCTCTGACGCTACAAACTCAAATGGAACGATCGCCAACGACAGCTATACTCTGGCGATGACGATGGCTGAAGCCGCAGACGATCGCAAAGGTGCAGATATTGTCTTGCTCGATGTGTCAGAGGTGTCTTACCTGGCTGATTATTTTGTGATCGCAACAGGTTTCTCTAGCGTGCAGGTACGTGCGATCGCCCGTTCCATCCAGGACAGCGTCAGCGAGGAACTGCACCGCTTACCCCTGCAAGTAGAAGGTCAAACGGATGGCAACTGGATTTTAATTGATTACGGTGACGTAATTGCTCATATCTTCATGCCAGAGGGACGCGAGTTTTATAACCTGGAAGCATTTTGGGGCCATGCCAAGCGGATTCCGTTCGCCTTAGCGCAACATTAACGTTTAAGGGGGGCGTGCGTCGCACGCCCCCCTTAAACGTCGGTTCACCGAATACATTAACGCAGACCGCGAGAGATTAGGTAAATTAGGAGCAAAGCGAGTTTCAGTAACAGCTCTGCCCTTGCCATGAAATCTTCTGTCCCTGTTTGCCCGGTTCCATTTGAACAGCAGCCTTTGAATGAATATGAAAGCCTGAAAGAGTCCTGGTTCTATTCCTGGGGCACTCGGAATCTGGTGGGCTATCTCAAACCAATTTTGGTTTTGTGGTTCTTGAGTTGGGCTGTATCTGCACCGATCGCAGCAGTTAGCTTTCCTTGGGCAAAATATCCAGTTCAATTTATCTTGAGCGGTGCCGCAGGGGCCAGCCTGTTTCCAATGCTGGCCTTGCTGCGTCTTTACTTGGGGTGGAACTATGTTTGCGATCGCCTCTCTAGCGAAACAATTTTTTACGAAGAATCGGGTTGGTATGACGGTCAAACCTGGACAAAACCAGCTGAGCTATGGGAGCGCGATCGCCTGATTGTCAGCTATCAAATCCAACCTATTCTGCAACGCCTCAAACGGACATTTCTCTCCATTGCAGGCTTGTTCTTGGTTGGACTTGTGATTTGGAATTTATTCCGAAACTAGCGTTGGGGAGGTAAATACACCGTTCTATACAGGCGATCGCCTCCTAAAATTCGGTTTCATTTAATCTATGAGCCTAAGGTATTGGTATGACCCTAAGGTATTGTATGGAAACATGTAGTATGCACAGTCCTAAGAATGACTAGGGGAAAACGGACACAAGCGGCAGAGCTGGAAGTTCGGCTTCTGCGAGAAGGCATTATTGAATCGAAGCATCATGTCCAGGCGGCAGTCGCAGACAACCGGGGGCGTGTTTTATCTGTAGCCGGAAATGCCGAAACGGCCAGTTTTGTTCGCTCGGCCTTAAAACCATTCCAGGCGCTCGCCGTGACCACCACCGGAACGCTAGAGCGGTTTGGTCTAAACGATCGCGATCTGGCTATTATTTGCAGCTCTCACAAAGGCACGATTGAGCAAGTCCGTCAGGCGTTTAACATTCTCTGGCGTGCCGATGTTGATCCATCCGCGTTGCAGTGCCCCATCCCGGAAGGAAAGAGCAGTCCGTTACAGTACAACTGCTCTGGCAAACATGCCGGGATGCTGGCCGTCTGTCAGCAGCGCAATTTTCCCCTGAATAATTATCTTCAGCGCAACCACCCGGTTCAGCGTTTGATTTTAACCAAAGTCGCTGAACTGCTCAAAATGCCAGCCGAAGAATTTATCTGTGCCCATGACGACTGTGGCGCACCGACTTATTTTATGCAGCTAGCTCAGATGGCTACGCTATACGCTCAGCTTGCATCGGGAGACAATCTTGATATGGAGCGCATTGTCCGCGCCATGACTCACCATCCGTCCTTAGTAGCCGGAGACGGTGAGTTTGATACGGAAGTGATGCGCCTTACCAGTGGAGAACTGGTCAGCAAAGCCGGAGCAGAAGGGATTCAGTGTGTGGCTCGCGTTGGAGAAGGGCTGGGACTGGCAATTAAAGTAATGGATGGCTCGAAACGGGCAAAATATGCTGTTGCGATTCATCTCCTCAAACAAATGGGTTGGATCACGCCATCGATCGCCGAAACCCTCTCTGAGACCTACATGACCCTCAGTAAATTCAAGCGTCTGGATGTTGTAGGAGAGCTTTCCCTCCTTTAGAAAATAAAAGCTCACACAGTATTTAATATTGGCTGTGGTGCAAGCGCATCTTTTGTGGGCTGGCATCGCAGTCGATTTTTTAATGTAGATTCGACTCTCATGATGCGAACGGTGGCAATGCAAGCGCGCTACAGGCAAGGTGTATTGCCACCGTTCGTAGGGTTTTCCTAAAAAACTCTTTTTTTCAAAATGAGGTTGCACTTTTCTGATTTTTGTCGCTATACTAGATGAGCCGACGCGGGATAGAGCAGCCTGGTAGCTCGTCGGGCTCAATCCACAAAGTTAACTAAATGCTTGATAGTTGATTTTGTGATGGGCTGTATGCGAGGAAACTTGCATACGATCGCCTCTCAAATTCGGGGAAGCCGTTAGCATGGTGATCCCGAGCCAAGCTCTGAAGAATGCAAGTTCTTAGGAGAAGGTGTAGAGACTCGATGGGAGGCACCCTAACAGGAAAGCTGAGGGTGAAGGGAGAGTCCAGACCACAAACTGGTTGATCCAGGCAGCGAAAGCTGTAGTTGGTAAGCATAACCCGAAGGTCAGTGGTTCAAATCCACTTCCCGCCACCAAAAGTAAAGCGTTGAAGGTTCTGAATCATTGATTCAGAACCTTCAACGCTTTAAAGCTGTTTTAATCTTGCTGTGAAAAAGGTCGCATGAGGTGAATACTAAGCAAAAAGGAGATATTGCAGAACAATCCGCCGTACTCCATGCTTTGAAACGAGGATGGGGAGTACTGCGTCCTGTGGGCGATCGCCTGCCTTACGATTTGGTGTTTGATGTTGACAGAGTTCTGGTCAAAGTCCAGGTTAAATATTCCTGGTTTGACGAGCCATCTGGTAATTATGTTGTAGATAACCGTCGAACAAAAACCAATCGACGAACCATGCTGCGGAGCGCATACTGCACCCAGGATTTTGATTTTGCACTGGTGTATGTAGAACCTCTTGATTTGTTCTATATTTTCCCCGTAGCAATTTTTATTGAATATGGCAGTGAAATCCATCTGGTAGAGGCAGAGAAGCGACAGCGGAAACCTCGTTCTGCTACGTACCGAAATGCCTGGTATTTGATTCTTGATTGGGCACGGCAGCGAGGAAACTTCCCCTTGCAAGATGTGCCCGAAATAGTTGAAGAACAAAGGATAGTCCCTGTGCCGGAAAGCTGAACTTCTTATAAGAAATCAATACATCAGTTCCCCGTTTCGCGATTTAAGGTTGAAAATCTATATATACCCAATCATCATTTTCTAGGTTTCATGGCGTTTCAGCTAAAGCGACCAATTCTAGTCGGCGGTCTGGGGCTAACCGTTAGCCTCTGGTTATTGCAAGGTTTGCATTCCAGCGCTCATGTGGGCGGGTCGATTGTTTGGAGTGCGATCGCACTTGGGTCAGGAGCGTGGTGGCTCCGGCAGCTTGCCCAAAAGCCTCTTGATCTGGGTCTGCCTGCTCGACCTGTAGACCGGGCAGCAGTGGATCAAGAAATGGCTACCGTTGAGGTGTTAATTAATCAACTGGCCGCCGAATTTCCGGCAACTGCTTCCGATGCTACCGAAGCGATCGCCAATCTGCGGCTGCGACTGGCACAACTGCCTGCTGAATTAGAGCGGAAACAAGCTCGGCTGTCGATTATGGGCGGTAAGTCGGTCGGTAAAACGACGCTGACCCGGTTGCTGGCTTCCAATTGGACGACTCCTCAAGCCGAAGGTCAGAGTTCTGCACTGGCAACTACGGTGTCAACTGGTGCTGAGCGCACCATGGACTTGGGGGCAACCGATGCAGCCGAAGTTCAGTCGGCAGACCTGGTGATGTTTGTCACGACGGGCGATTTGACCGATCCAGAATTCCAAGCGATCGAGCAACTTCTGAACCGCCATCAGCGCGTGCTGCTGGTCTTTAACAAGCAGGATCAATACCTCCCAGACGAGCGTCTGTTGGTGCTGCAACACCTGCGGGAGCGCTTAAGCGATCGTTTGAACCCTGATGATGTTGTAGCGATCGCCGCTCAACCTGCTCCGGTAAAGGTGCGTCAGCATCAGGCTGACGGTTCTGTGCAAGAACGGTTAGAGCAATCGACTCCGGCTGTAGACGCGTTAGCAGAACGGCTTAAGTACGTTTTGGCTAATGAAGGACAGCAGCTTATTCTGTCTACGGTGATGAGACAGGCATCCCTGCTAAAGGCGGATGTGTTGACAGAGCTAAATCGCTTGAGACGCGATCGCGCTCTACCCCTCATCGAGCAGTCTCAGTGGATTGCTGCTGCTACAGCTTTTGCCAATCCGGTTCCCAGCTTAGATTTACTGGCAACTGCCGCCATTAATGCACAGCTGATCATGGATCTGGGTGAAATCTATCAGCAGAAATTCTCGCTGCAACAGGCCAAAACGGCGGCTGGAGCGATGGGTGAGCTGATGGTGAAATTGGGGCTGGTGGAATTGTCGAGTCAGGCGATCGCTCCTCTGCTGAAAAGCAATACCGTAACGTATGTGGCGGGTGGTTTATTGCAAGGCGTGAGTGCGGCTTATCTAACGCGGATGGCTGGATTAACTTTAGTGGAGTATTTCCAGGAGCAAAGCCAGTTTGCTAACCAGACGGCAGATTCTCCCTTCCAGCTTGAGCGTCTCACTCAAAAACTTAAAGCGGTCTTCCAGGCCAACCAACGGGGCGCGTTCTTGCAAACGCTGGTAAAACAGACTGTCACTCGGCTAACGTCACAAACATCTGCTTCGACGGCCTGACATTAACAGAGTGAAGGTAGGAAAAATTGAAACCGTTTTGACCCATGAATAACGGTGGAGACGTGAGGACGAAGCATTCCCGGCAAGAGATTTGAATTGAGATTCGAAATTTTTTGGCGCGAATGCTTCGCCCTTAGGCTCGCGGATTTAATAAAATCCGAAACTTAATTTTGGAAAGTGCGGCTCTGCCGCACTTTCCAAAATTAAAAACTCGGTTTTGATTTATCCATGATCCTTATACCGTTTTTATATGAAGATGCGCTGAATTGAGAAGGGGGTGAAGGGGGCAACGCCACCTTCGTGGGGGTGAAACCCCCACTCCCCCTTTTTATAAAGTTGCAGCTTCATATTGAATTGGTATTACCTATGTGAATTTAGGAAACGCTGGGAGAGACTAACCGTGCCTAATTCCTTTTTTCAACGAATTGTTCCTCTCAGTTCGGCAGAAGCTGAAATCCTGGAGATCTACCAGGATACTTACGAGTTTTACCAGGAAGTTCGGTCGCGGCAAGCTTTGGAAGAATATTCCCAATGGTATTACGCCGTAGCTGAACAGCATCGTCAGGATCTAGAAACCATGCGCAAAGAGATTAATGTGATGGGATGGTTTTGTCGTGGGCGATCGCCTAATAAATAAATGTTCGCTAGTTAGCTTTTTGATTCTTTTAAGCCCGTTTGGCCTAATTTTCAGGCATTATCGGGGTATTGAAGTAATTTGTCAGCTTCAACTCATTTGAAACGCTGTTAGCAATTTATTGGCATTACGGTCTGAGAGAGGCACCCATGTTTAAAACTGTATTGTTTCCTATTGATCAAAGCCGCGAATCGCGCGAAGCTGCCGACACGGTTGCCAATATTGTCAAAACCTACAGTAGTCGATTGATTATTCTATCGGTGGTCGAAAGCCTGGAGGCGGATGAAAACCCAGCAACCGCTGTGGATCTGGAAATGACATCTCCTGAGGCGATCGCTGAGCTGCTGCAAACAGCCAAAACCCTCTTTAAAGATATGGGCATTGATGCTGAGCTGATGGAACGGCAAGGCAAGCCTGCTTTCACCATTTGCGATGTGGCTGATGAACTGAATGCCGACCTGATTATTATGGGCTGTCGTGGGTTAGGCTTAACCGATGAAGGCGCAGCCGAAAGCGTGACCAATCGAGTGATCAATTTGTCGCCCTGCCCAGTTCTGATTGTTCCATAGGTCACGAAATTAACATGAGTCTCCAACAAGGGGATAGTAGTGCAACGCACTACTACCCCCTTGGGAAAACGAAAAGAAAACACGTTTTCTTAGGAATTCGATAGCCCGATTTTGTGTGTGCGACGCATACATAAAATCGGGCTTTTGGGAGAGTTGCGCGTCGCGTAACTCTCCCAAAAGCCAATCATTGATTCCCGTAAAATTAGATTGGGGAGCGAAATTCACGGTGTTGTCGTGCGTTTCGCTCCCCAAACCGTTCATCTTCAACAAATTTACCTATGTCTTCTCCTCCAATTCAGTGGTATCCCGGTCATATTGCGAAGGCTGAGAAGGCGCTTACCGAACAGCTCAAAAAAGTCGATGTCGTTTTAGAAGTGCGAGATACTCGAATTCCCTTATCGACTCACCACCCGCAGATGGCGCAATGGGTGGGGGCAAAAGGTCGCATTTTGGTACTGAATCGGATGGATATGATTTCTCCCCAGGTGCGAGAGCAGTGGACGGCCTGGTTTCAAAGCCACAGCGAAACTCCCTACTTTACAGATGCGCAGCACGGCAAAGGGATTGATGCAGTAGCCAAAGCGGCTCAAATTGCAGGTGAGCAAATGAATCAACGCAGGCGCGATCGCGGCATGTTGCCCCGCCCTGTGCGTGCGGTTGTCATCGGCTTTCCGAATGTAGGCAAGTCAGCGTTGATCAATCGTCTGCTCAACCGCCGCGTCGTTGAAAGTGCCCGTCGTCCTGGTGTGACTCGTCAACTGCGGTGGGTTCGCATCTCCGATGAATTGGAATTGCTGGATGCACCTGGTGTCCTTCCGTCTAAACTGCAAAACCAGTTTGCCGCCCTGAAGTTAGCAATTTGCGATGACATTGGTGAAGCGGCTTACGATAATCAGCGGATTGCGTCTGCCTTTATCGATTTGATGAAGCAACTGCAAGAACAATCCCCCGGCGCAATTCCAAAAGATGTGTTGCGATCGCGCTATGGTCTAGAACCCGATGAGTTAACAGGTGAAAGCTACTTAGCCATATTAGCCGAGCAGCGATACCAGGGAGATGTAGAGCGCACGGCTCGTCAGATTTTGAACGATTTTCGTAAGGGCACGCTGGGAGCGATTCCGCTAGAGCTACCAGAGTAAGGAGCATGAACGAAATAAAACCCGAAATTAATGTTTGGAAGCGCGGCTGAGCCGCGCTTCCAAACATTAATTTCACGTGAGTTCGATAGTGCCATTTCAGCCGCGCGCCGCGCGGCTGAAATGGCACAAAAACGTATCCCGGGCGTCGCGCGGGATACGTTTTTGTGCATTCGTCGAATTCACGTTAATTTCGGGTTTTATTAAATTCCTCTCCTGCCTCAGAGAGATGCATGGCGATCGCTTCCCCTGCTTTTATCAGAGATGGTTCTCCAACTGATCTGATGTATGAAGCAGAGAGGCACCTTAATAGGGATTGGGTTACTGGCTGGATTAGCGGGCTTTCTGTTGCCGATTGGCCTCCTGGCCTTTGCGCCACTGCCTGGTGTTTCTTCAAAGGCTTTGCTGGGAATTAATTCGGAACCTGCTTCAGAATCTCCGGCGTCTCAACAGTCACCAACGGCGCCAACGGCGATTCGCCTTCAGGTGAGTCTGCATCGTCGTCAGGTAGACCTGTATCGCGGAGACCATAAATTGAAGAGTTATCCCATTGCGATCGGGCAGCAGGGATGGGAAACGCCGATTGGTACATTTCAAGTGCGCCAGAAATTTCTGAACCCTCGCTGGATTCATCCATTGACCAATCAAACGATCGCACCGGATGATCCCACTAATCCGTTAGGGGGATACTGGATTGGCTTTTGGACGGATGGCAGAAATTGGGTTGGGTTCCATGGTACCCCCGATGCCGCATCGGTTGGAAATCCGGTATCTCATGGCTGTTTACGAATGTACGACCAGGATATCGCCGAGCTTTTTCCCTTGGTGCGGATGGGAACCGTTGTGACGGTCAAGCCGTAAGTAACGTGAATTCACACATCACTTCATGCGGGTAATCTCAACCGCTACAGAACCCGTGAAATCGGGAATGGGCGGGGAGACCTTGGTGAGTTTGACGCGAACCTGCTTAATCTCGTCTGCTTCTAAAACAAGACGGGCGATCGCATCAACTAGGCGTTCAATTAAGTCAAATTTAGCGGTTCTGATCAGGTTTTGAATGGCTGTAACGTCTGAGCCGTAATTGTGGGTGTCTTCCAGGCGATCGCTCTCTCCAGCTTTGGCTAAATCCAGCCATAGCGTCAGGTCTACCTCATACCATTGACCTAGCGCTTTCTCTTCTGGATACACTCCGGTATAGCCATAGGCCCGAATTCCCGTAACGTGCAGGCAATCGGTATTCATCAAATCACACCTTCTTCCAGCACCTCTAGCAGGTCATCGACGGAACAGCTCAAAACGCGAGCGAGGGGAGTCAGGATACTGCTGTCTATTTCTTCACCGTCGTAGATGGCCTGCAATTTATCTGGAGGGAGGCGATAGGAGTCGCAAAATTTGAAAAACTCTTTGTCACTAATGTCTAACTCGGCTTGTCGTCGTCGGAGTAAATCGGCGATCGCCGCGATGCCCGTCTGAGGCATGACCGTTTTAGCTAAATACTCACCCATCAATTCATCGACGGGGCCACATTTGCCGCCCGATCGCCGCATCAGATCATCGCAAGCTAGCCACAGAGCTTTATATAGTTTTTCGTCGTCATTTAATGCTTTCACAATCCGAATGGCAAAGTCGGGTTTGCAAAATCCTACAATTTCATCTTCGTAGGTAATAGGAACATAAAATTCAGCAGAACTGAATTGCCAAGCTTGGGGCTCACTGGGTAGCTCCATGAAAGCATCTCCTTTGGATAGATAACACCTGGTTGAGATAAACGCCATGAACTGCGACGCTCCCAACCGTTTAAAGATTGGACAAAAATTCTTAAAGCTAACCCTTAATTGGTCTTAATTAATATTGAAACCTAGCGTTTTCTAAAAGGAAACGGACACTTCAATATGCTGTTAGTTACTACTAACTGTGGTGCTGAATTTCTAGAAAAACGTGAAAATTAAAGTCTAAAGCTAGGTATTCAAAATTGGAAGTTTAAAGCTTAAATTTATTTTCGCGAAGTTAAATGTAAAATTTACTACCTGTAACCTTTTGAGTCTTTCAGAAATTTCACGAGGCTGATGTGAGTTTGATCACTATGAAACAGGGTTCCCTATGCACTGCAAAGGGAACCCCATCTGGTATGCAAATTTATAGTTTCGTTGCCTGTTATAGCAACGTGAATTCAAAAGCCCGATTTTGCGTGCGCGTCGCGCACACAAAATCGGGCTTTTGGGAGAGTGGCGCGTCGCGCCACTCTCCCAAAAGCGGGCTATCGAATTCACGTTATAGCACTACACATCCACGTTAGGACAAAGGGTGTGTGGGCATTGCCCCCAGCCAATGGTGCCACTCCTGCACCCCGTCCTAATCCAGATGGCTACGTCGAGTACTGTGACTGTACTAGCTAGAGATCGCGATGTGTAAACGGTTTGGCGTTTGCTCCCGCGTAGGTCGAGACAACCTCACCATTTCCTGTCATCCAGTACTTATACGTGACTAGCCCTTCCAGACCCACTGGCCCGCGCGGCGGCATCTTCTGAGTGCTGATTCCGACTTCTGCGCCAAAACCGTAGCGGAAACCATCAGCAAACCTTGTCGAGCAGTTATGGAAAACACCTGCCGCATCTACCTGGTTTAAGAAGATAGAGGCCGTCTGGCGGTTCTCAGTTACGATCGCCTCGGTATGACGCGACCCATAAGTGTTAATGTGCCCGATCGCCTCATCCAGCGAATTCACAATCTTGATTGAAAGAATCAGATCGCTATATTCCGTCGCCCAATCGGCTTCAGTGGCGGCTGCAATGTCGAGGATCTCACGGGTGCGATCGTCTCCGCGCAATTCCACATCACGGGCTTGCAGGGCGGGTGCTGCGGCTTTGAGAAGCTCATCCGCGATCGCCTGATGCACCAGCAGGGTTTCAATCGTGTTACAGGCTGAAGGATACTGAGTTTTGCTATCTACGGCGATCGCCACCGCTTTTTGTACATCCGCCGCTTCGTCTACATACAGATGGCAGATCCCATCGGCATGACCCAGTACTGGAATGCGAGTGTTCTCCTGCACAAACCGGACAAAGGAATTCGAGCCTCTGGGAATAATCAGGTCAACGTATTCCTCCAACCGTAAGAGGGCCATTGTTTCTTCGCGAGTTGTTAGAAGTCGCACGACCGCCGGATCAATCGACGTCTCGGCTAATCCCTGGTGGATCGCTCGTACCAATGCTTCACAGGAACGCACCGCTTCCTTGCCGCCTTTAAGAATAACCGCGTTTCCTGACTTAATCGCCAGCGAGGCAATTTGCATCACCGCATCAGGACGAGCCTCAAAAATGACGCCCAGCACACCCAATGGACAGGTAATACGCTGAAGTTCCAATCCGGTATCCAGTTCACGGTGAATTTGCACTTGCCCAATAGGGTCGGCTAACCGAGCCACATCGCGCACCCCAGCGATCGCTCCCTTCAGTTTGTCTGCATCCAGCTTTAACCGTCCATACAGCGGTTTAGCCAGTCCTTCTTCCAGCGCAATCCGGCAATCTTCGGCATTGGCGGCCAAGATTTCAGGACTGGCCGCTTCCAGCGCACGGGCGATCGCTTCAATCGCCTGATTTCTAGTCTCGCCAGGGAGCACAGCCAAACGCCGGGATACCTCACGAGTTTGTTGAGCAAGAGCGGCAAGCGAAGGTGACGCAATTTGGGAAGCAGTCATAGGCGCAATGAGAAGCAAAAGCTTTATCAAAAAATTACTATTCTTATCCTATCGGTTTGCGGATTGATGGTTGAGGATTTTGGATCTAGGGAATACTTGGCCGAAAAGATTTAATCAGGAGCCAGGAGCCAGAAGTCAGGAGCCAGAAGTCAGGAGCCAGAAGCCAGAAGTCAGAAGCCAGAAGAAATACAAACTCCTGACTCCTAGTTCTATGGCTGTCGCCACATCCATAAGGACATTGAAAAAACAAGAGGTTGTCGGGGCGAAGCCCCCAGCCAAGAGTTTCTCCCTGCACCCAGCCCTAATGCCAGTGGCTACGGCTATAACTCCTGACTCCTGACTCCTGACTCCTTCTTCTACTTACTCACCTCACGGAGGCTTGCATGTCATCCTCGCCTGGATCGTTAAATGCTGGAATGGACGCGTTGCAGCAAGGCCGCTATCAGGATGCGATCGCTATCCTGACCAGCTTTTGCCAAACCTGTGCTCCAGACTCTAAAGAGCAGCTTCAGGCCCAAATGTATTTAGTCAAGGCATATCAGCGCAATGGGCAGATCGAAGAAGCGATCGCCCTTTGTCAGCGCTTGGCTCAAAGCGGTAATTTCCAGGTGCAAACCTGGGCGGAACAAGCCCTTCCCGGTCTGTTAGCGCAAGCACCGGATCACGCGCCAACCTTCATTCCCGAATCCCCTCCCCCATCTTCCCCATCTCCCTCGTCTTCCCCATCTCCCTCATCTCCCCCACCCGCCGTTCACAAAGCAGGCCGCGCCTCCCTGGCTGGGGTAAAACTGGCGATGTCTGGAATCGGTGGCAATTTGGCGATCGCGTCTGGTGTCACGCTTTCCCTATTAGCCGGGATGGTGCTGGTGCTGTGCCTGGGGTTGGTGTTGATTACCGATAGCAGCAATCCGGGGCTGGGATTGGCGATCGCCATTATTCTCACTCTGGCCTTTAATGCCGCTATGTTTTTCCTGGCTCCCTGGATCATGGATTTGACCCAGCGCTGGCTGTATGGCACCCAGTGGATCACGATGGCAGACCTGGAACAACGCAGCCCGGAGTCAGCACGCCTCATTCAGCGGATTTGTGCGGAACGCAAGCTGAAGCAGCCGCGCCTGGGATTAATTAACGACCAGAACCCGACAGCGTTCACCTATGGGTCGCTTCCTGATTCGGCCCGGTTGGTGGTCAGTCAAGGCTTGTTTACCTATCTGGATGATGACGAGATCGCGACGGTGTATGCCCACGAGTTGGGGCACATCGTCCACTGGGATTTCGCTTTGATGACGCTGGCCTCGACCCTGGTGCAAATTACTTACCTGATTTATGTCACGGCCAGAACCGTCGGTCGGACTGGCGGCAGCAAAGCTAGAGATGCGGCTCAATCTGCGGCACTGGTCGCCTATATTTTCTACCTGGTGGGCACCTATCTGCTGCTGTACCTCTCTCGCACCCGTGAGTATTTCGCGGATCACTTTGCGGCAGAGAGTACCGGAAACCCGAATGCGCTTTCTCGTGCGCTGGTCAAAATTGCGTATGGGATTGTGGAAGAAGGCAAGCGATCGCCCGAACCCAGCCGGGTCATGGAAGGTACCCGTGCGCTGGGAATTTATGATGCCAAAGCGGCCACGTCAAATGGAACAGCTTACCGAATTGCATCATCTCCCGAAAAAATTGGTCGCGTCTTCCTGTGGGATTTGTTTAACCCCTGGGGCTGGTGGATGGAACTCAATTCGACCCATCCCCTGACCGGAAAGCGCGTGCGGGCACTCAGCACCTATGCCGAGCAGTTGGGCCTCGATACCGAATTTGACATGGCGCGAGTGGTTGCCGAAAGCCGCAATTTAGACAAAGGCCGTCTGTACGGTAGCTTCTTCCTGGATTTGCTGCTGTATGCCGGGGAAGCGATCGGGTTAGTCGTTGGAATTGCGATCGGCGCGTTGCTGGTGGCGGCAACCGGGAATGGGGCAACCGTCCTTACGGGTGCGCTGGCTGGTCTTGGCATCGGGATCATCGTCAAAGCGCTGGTAATGTATCCCAATTTCAGTCGTGTAGCTGATACGGATATTTTGACGTTGATGTCCAATCCCTATGCCAGTCCCTTGCGAGGTCAACCCGTGAGGCTGAATGGCGAACTGATTGGACGAGGTGATGCAGGCTACAAGTTTGGGTCTGACCTGAAGCTGCAAGACAAGACGGGCATGATCTTCCTGCGCTATGCGTCTCGCTTTGGGCCGTTGGGCAATTTCCTGTTTGGTATGAAGCGGGTACAAGCGCTGGTTGGCATGAATGTCGATACAACCGGATGGTTCCGCCGTGGCATTATGCCGTGGATGGATCTGTTCCAGTTCACTAGCTCAAGTGGCACGGTTGTGAAGAGCTACCATCGCTTCTGGTCATTCCTTTTAGGGGGCGGGGCGATCGCCCTCGGTGTAATCTTGCCCCTGTTTATGTAAACTTAGCAAACTAAAAAAGTGCCCCACGCGTCGCGTGGGGCACTTTTTTGCATTGGCCTTTAGAGCGACAGCCGAACGGGTGTGCGGTTGGCTCGTAGCTCAAAACTGACGGGTTCCAGGAGCGATCGCCCGGTCATTTCAGGCGGTTGGGGCAGCTTAAGAATTTCCAGAATGGTAGGAGCAATGTCGGCCAAACGGCCATCTGACCGCAGCGACACATCGGTTCCATGTCCGGGGATCTTGCGTCCTTCGCCTTCTACCAGAATGAACGGAACGGGGTTGGTGGTGTGGGCTGTCCAGGGATTGCGCTGTTCGTCCCACATCACTTCTGCATTGCCGTGGTCAGCGGTGATCAGCGTTGTTCCACCTGCTCGAATCACGCTTTCCAGCAGTTTGCCGAGGCAGTGGTCAACGGTTTCAAGAGCTTCTACCGTGGCTGTCATCTGCCCCGTGTGACCCACCATGTCAGGATTAGCGTAGTTGATCACAATCAGAGAGTAAATGCCTTTTTCGATCGCCGCGATCGCCACATCGGTCACCTGTGTGGCCGACATGGCAGGGGCGCGATCGTAGGTTGCTACCATCGGACTCATGATCAGCTCTCGGTCTTCACCTTCAAACGGTTCCTCAATGCCGCCGTTGAAGAAATAGGTGACGTGAGCATATTTCTCAGTTTCAGCCGTGCGGAATTGACGCATTCCGTTCTTAGCAATCACCTCGCCCAGGATGTTGTCCAGGTTTTGAGGCTCAAAGGCCACCAAAACGGCTAGATGGGGGTCGTACTGAGTGAATGTTGCAAAGCTCAGGGGTTTAATCTGCTCTCGCTTAAACCCCTGGAAGCTGGGATCGACAAAGGCTTGCGTTAACTGTCTGGCGCGATCGGGCCGGAAGTTGAAGAAGATCACGCCATCCCCAGGTTCAACGGCTCCCGATGCCAACCGAACTGGAAGCACAAACTCATCCGTGATCCCTTCGTCATAGGATGCTTGCAGAGCTTCAACCACTGAACGGTTTGTATCTGGCGCATCCTGGGTCATCACATCGTAGGCTTTTTGCACCCGATCCCAGCGGCGATCGCGATCCATGGCATAGTAGCGACCGCTCAGGGTGACGACTTTACCAACGCCATGGGTATCAATGTAGTCCTGAATTTTTTGCACTGCTTCAAGGGCCGCCGTCGGTCTGGTATCGCGACCATCCGTAACCACATGCACACAAACATCAGAAATTTTTTGATCTTTAGCGAGATCGAGCAAGCCAAACAAGTGATTGAGATGGGAGTGCACTCCGCCTTCCGAGCAAAGCCCTACCAGATGGAGCTTGCCGCCTGTCTGATGTAACTCGTTGCAAATTTTGACCAGAGCCGGATTGCTGAGCAGCGTGCCGTCTTCGACAGCATCACTAATGCGAACCAATTCTTGCGGAACAACTCGCCCTGCGCCAATGTTGAGATGACCCACCTCTGAGTTACCCATCTGCCCATCGGGAAGCCCGACATCCCGACCAGATGTGCGAATCAGCGTTCGAGGATAGGCAGCCCAGAGGCTATCGATAATTGGCGTTTTGGCAGCGGCGACAGCATTACCATCAATATCCTCGCGGTATCCCCAACCGTCTAGGATGACCAGCACCACTGGAGAGATCGGCGCTTGTGCCATGAAGATAGCCCTTTCGTTATTAGTATGGTGGTTGAATGAATTCGAATTTCCCAGCAATGATATCACCGAGTCTTTAGGTTATGTCGAAGTTATGGATCAAAAATGAACGAATTTGAGAATTTGTATCAAGCCATAAACTGAGTTAATTTACCTAAAAAACGCGATTGAGATCATGCTTAAACACGGGTAGATATGAGCCAGCAAAATGAATATTAGCAGGGTTTTATCCCTTTCTAGCTTTCTGCTTTTGCTTCTGCTTTTCGCGTTTGGCGGCAGCTTTTTCAGCTTTTTCAGCTTCGATTGCTTCTAGCCGCGCTTTCTCTTTCTCTTCTGCAATCTTGTCCAAATAATAGTGGTAGTCTCCCCGATAAAGTCGCAGTTCGCCATCGCGAATTTCAACGATCTTATTCGCAACTTGAGAAATGAAGTATCGATCGTGGGAAACAATAATCATTGTTCCATCATAATTTTGGATGGCTTCCTCTAACATTTCCTTAGCAGGAATGTCGAGGTGATTGGTTGGCTCATCCAAAATCAGCAGGTTTGCGGGACGCAGCAGCATTTTGGCCAGCGCCAGACGCGCTTTTTCACCCCCACTCAAGGCGGCTACTTTCTTAAAAACGGTATCACCACTGAATAAAAAGCGTCCCAGCAGCGTGCGCACCTCTTCATTCGTCCAATCGGGCATTTCATCGTGGATCGTATCAACTACGGTCTTGTCCAGATCGAGTGCTTCTGCCTGATTTTGTTCAAAGTAGCCGGGAATGACGCCATGCTCACCTATTTTGACGATTCCGTCGGTAGGTTGTTCCATGCCCGTAATCAGGTGCAGCAGGGTAGATTTTCCAGCTCCGTTTGGGCCGAGAATAGCAATGCGATCGCCCCGTTCTATCAGCAATTCTGCTCCTAAGAACAGGATTTTTTCGTCGTAGGTATGGGTCAAATCTTTGATAATCACCACTTCTCGACCGCTGCGAGGAGACGGGGGAAAGCGGAAGTGGAGCGTTCTTACGCCTCCATCGGGCGCTTCGATTCGTTCGATCTTGTCGAGTTGCTTTTCGCGGCTTTTCGCCTGCGTACTGCGGGTGGCGCTGGCCCGGAAGCGATCGACAAACGCCTGCTGTTTCTCTAATTCCTTTTGCTGCCGTTCATAAGCGCTCAGTTGCGCCTGACGGGTTTCTTCTTTCTGCTGCAAGTAGGCGGTGTAGTTGCCCAGATACGTTGTGGAAACACCCCGTTCGGTTTCGACAATTTGCGTGCAGAGGCGATCGAGAAATTCCCGGTCGTGCGAAACGATCACCATCGGTGTATCGAGACCCTTGAGGTAGATTTCCAACCATTCGATCGTTTCCAAATCCAGGTGGTTTGTCGGCTCGTCCAGCAGCAGCAGATCCGGTGCTTGCAGCAGAATTTTACCCAAACTCATCCGCATCTGCCAGCCGCCACTAAAAGCACTGACCAGGCGATCGCCATCTTCGGGATCAAACCCCAGTTCGGGCAAAATTTTCTCAATCCGCGATTCCAGCCCGTAGCCATCCAATGCTTCAAACTGACGCTGAAACTTATCCATTTTGTGAATCAGCCGATCTAATTCATCGGGATCAGCCGTTTCCATCTTGCGGTGAACGTCGGTCAATGCTTCGTGGACGGCATTGGCTTCACCAAACGCCCGCCAAAATTCTTCCTTGACAGTACGAGTCGGATCGACCTCAAATTCTTGGGTGAGATAGGCGATGTGAAGACTGGACGGACGGATGATCTCACCGCTTGTCGGCTCGATCTCACCCGCAATGATCTTCAGTTGCGTAGACTTGCCTGCTCCATTCACCCCCACCAAACCGATGCGATCGCCCGGCTTGACCTCCCAACTGACATCCTTCAACACCTCTCCGGTGGGATAAATCTTACTGACATGTTCCAAACGGAGCATGAAGTGTCTCCAAAAAATAAGGACATTAACTCGTCTAGCTGCAAACCAGGTTTAGCTTAGGATCTTTAGCTTGGGATCTATGGATAGATTAAAACCAAGTTTTTAATTTTGGAACGTGTGGCACTGCCGCACGTTCCAAAATTAAGTTTCGGGTTTTATTAAATCCACGATCCTTAAACACAAACCCTTGCCCCTTACGATAACAACCGAAAGCCGCATCCATTTACTAGGGGTGCGGCTGACTGAATGGGCTGCGTGATGACGTAGGGCGATCGCCATAGTTTGTATATATTTTAACAAATTTTTAACATTTGTCTGTCATCAAGGCAACTGTTTGAGCGATTCTCCGTATGCCATTGGTAGCCGTGCAGGCTTGACGCAGGCGAACTTGCACGGCCACCAATGGCGGATTTGGCGCGCCCAATCCGCAATCAGTTTCAAAGTGAGAATTGCTGCAACTGTTTTCAGCGTGATAGGGAATAATCTGGCTACAATGCCTCTAAGGACAAGAAAACCTGTGCACTCGTGTTTATTAGTATTCCCCTCTAGCGAATCAGGAGAGCCGTTCGGTGGGTAAATCACTGCGCGTGTTAATAGCCGATCCTTGGGCTGATGATGGTTCACGATGGGTTAGAGGATTAGAGCAGAGGGGATTTCAACTGATTTGGCAGCAGGT
Organism: Crinalium sp.; assembly: GCA_036703095.1. Lineage (GTDB taxonomy): Bacteria > Cyanobacteriota > Cyanobacteriia > Elainellales > Elainellaceae > DATNPS01. The sequence goes on from DATNPS010000213.1 coordinate 48,249, forward strand.
TAAATCGGTTACCGAGTTTACAGTCGCCTTGAGTCAGCAAGGATGGGATTTCGTTCTGGTTCACTCAACGTCTTCAGATGACCTGATTGGCGAAATTCTGACGCAGGTGCGAGAAAGCGGAATTGCCGTCCCGGTTGTTGTAGTCTCTGGCAATCCTACTGAGAATGTCACTGTGTCTACCACGTCAGCCGATGCCCCTAGCGGCAAGACGGGTACAGAACTTGCTTCCATTGTGTCTGCTGTTGAATATCATCCTCACTACGCGGCTCGTGTGATTCAGTCTTCAGAGCCAGTATGGGAACGGGAAGCTAATCTCTCTGCCCTGATTGAAAATACCGAAGATGCCATTTGGTCAATTGATCCCCAGTATCGAGTCGTTGTTTTTAACTCTGCCTTTCAACAGCAGTTTTACACTGTGTATGGTGTAGCGCTGTCTCAGGGCATGAACCTGGTAGACACCTTACCTGCCGAATTGAGAGACGTATGGACGGGCTATTATGACCGTGCCTTGCGGGGCGATCGCTTCTCTATTGAACTGCATTACGATGTACCGGGTGTTCCTGCCGATATTGAGGTGTCCTTTAGCCCGATTGTGGCGAAGGATGGATCAGCCGATGTCGCACAACCCCAAATTGCAGGCGTGGCGGTGTTTGGGCGCAATATTAGCGATCGCAAACGGGCTGAGGCGGCCACGCTAGCCGCCAAAGATCAGTTTCAGGCTGTCCTGGATGCGGTGCCGGGCTGCGTGTCGTGGTTTAGCGCTGACCTGAAATATTTAGGGATTAACCGCTATCTGGCCTCCACCTTTAACGTGAGTCCGGAAAACTTTATCGGGAAAGAACTGGGCTTTATGGCCTCCAGCCCCGGTTTCTCTGAATTTGTGGAGGAGTTCATTACCAGTTCGCTGAAAGAAAGTTCGGTTGAGATCGCTGCCAGAGTAGCTGGTGAGCTACGGAGCTATCTGGTCGTGGCGCAGAAGTATGCTCAGAATCAGGCAGCGGTGGTGGTCGGTATTGACATCACCGATCGCCTGGAGGTTGAAGAAGCGCTGCGGGAAAGTCAAGAGCGCTATGCCCTGGCCGTACAGGGCGCGAATGATGGCCTCTGGGATTGGAATTTGAGAACCGACGCCATTTATTTCTCGCCGCGCTGGAAGGAAATGCTGGGCTACGCGGATGGTGAAATCGGCAACAGCCCAACGGAGTGGTTTAGCCGGGTACATCCGGAAGAGCTGGATTGGCTACAGGCCCAACTGGCTGCCCATCTGGATGGGAGATCGCCTCATTTTGAGATCGAGCATCGGATGCGGCATAAGGATGACACCTATCGATGGATGCTGAGTCGGGGGCTGGCGGTGCGCGATCGCGACCAGAAAGCCTATCGCATGGCAGGGTCGCAAACTGACATCACGAAACGCAAGCGAGCTGAAGAACAACTGCTGCACGACGCGCTACATGACGGTCTGACGGGACTATCCAATCGGGTCTTGTTTTTGGATCGGCTAGGACAGGCGATCGAGCGTTCCAAACGCCAGCCCGGTTATCAGTTCGCCGTGCTGTTCCTGGATCTGGATCGGTTTAAAGTAGTCAACGATAGTTTGGGACACGTCGTGGGGGATCAACTGCTGGTGGCGATCGCTCGTCGGTTAGAACCCTGCATCAAATTTGGCGATACGTTTGCTCGTTTGGGAGAAGACGAATTCACGATCCTGATTGAAGATATTAAGGATGTCAGCGATGCGACGCGGCTGGCCGATCGCATTCATTTAGAACTGCAATCGCCGTTTAACCTGAACGGCCAGGATGTTTTCACGACGGCCAGTATTGGAATTGCCCTGAATGACGCGAAGTATGACCGTCCCGAAGACGTGTTGCGCAACGCGGATACGGCGATGTATCGGGCGAAGGCATTGGGTCGTGCCCGTCATGAATTGTTTGATACGGCCATGCATGACCGGGCTGTGGCTTTGTTGCAGCTAGAAACCGACTTAAGGCGGGCGATCGCGGTTAACGATTTGGGGCGATCGTGCCAGGAATTTCACATGCGCTATCAGCCCATCGTGAATTTGCGGACGGGTAAAGTGAGTGGGTTTGAATCCCTGATTCGCTGGAAACATCCAACGCGAGGCTGGGTTTCTCCGGGCAGCTTCATTCCGGTTGCTGAAGAAACAGGCTTAATTGTGCCTTTGGGGCAGTGGATTCTAAAGGAAGCCTGCCATCAGCTCAAGCAGTGGCAACACCACTTTCCGGATCACCTGCCGCTATCGGTTAGTGTGAATCTCTCGACACGTCAGTTTGCCCAACCAGATTTATTCGAACAGGTCAGTCAAATTTTGTGCCAGACCGATTTAGCAAAGGGCGATCTCAAGCTGAATCTGAAGCTGGAGATCACAGAAAGCGCCATTATGGAAAATCCTGAAGCGGCTACCGAATTGCTGAAGAAGCTAAAGACGCTGGGGGTACAGCTCATGATTGATGACTTTGGCACAGGCTATTCGTCCCTCAGCTATCTCCAGCGATTTCCCTTTGATGTGGTGAAAATCGATCAGTCATTTGTGAGCCGATTGGGGACAGATGGAGACAGTGAAGAGATTGTGCGGGCGATCGTAACGCTGGCTCATAACTTGGGGATGGAAGTGGTGGCGGAGGGGGTAGAGACTGCTGAGCACCGCGATCAGCTCCAGGCTCTCAACGCTGAGTATGGACAGGGCTATTTCTTCGCAAAACCTTTGGCGGCTGATCAGGTGGCTTCATTTCTGTCGAACACCCCCCATTGGATGTGATGAATTTAGGTTCGGCGGCGCATTCGATACCTAGTAGAGACGTGCCAGTGGCACGTCTCTACGGGGCGTCTGCGTCGCACAAATGGTTGACAATATCCCCACCCGAACGTTATTTCCCTGCAACATGGGCTGAAATGGTGCGGTCGAATGCACGTCCTGCGAGACTGTGGAATAATGGGATCATGTTAACTTTAGAATTCCCCGTGAACGACGTCCGCACCGTTTCTGATACAAAGCGAGCCTTTTACACGATTCATACCCGCCCGATTAATTCCATTTATCGGCGGGTTGTGGAAGAGCTGATGGTTGAGATGCACCTGCTCGCCGTCAATGCGGATTTTCGTTACGATGCCATTTATGCTCTGGGTGTCGTTACCGCATATGACCGCTTCATGCAGGGCTATCGCCCAGAGAATGACAAACCTTCTATCTACACGGCCCTTTGTCAGGCGGTTGGGTGCGATGCTCAAGCCCTCCGCAATGACGCAGATCTGCTTTCGTCTCAAATTGCTCAACTGTCTCTAGCTGATTTTCTAGATCAGGTAGCTCAGATCCAAACGGGTGATACGAGCGGCTGGAAGTCGTCCTTTAAAGCGATCGCCGACAACGCGCAGTTCAAATACAGTCGCCTGTTTGCCATCGGGCTTTACAGCATTTTGGAAAAGCTAGATGCTGAGGTCGTCAAGGACGAGAAGCAGCGCAATGAAGCTCTTCAAAAAATTAGTGAACCGCTAAAGCTCAATTTTGAGAAGGTTCAAAAAGACCTGGAGCTTTACCGCAGCAATCTGGAGAAAATTGCCCAGGCTCAGATTGTGATGGCGGATATGCTCAAGGCAGAGCAAAAGAAACGCGAAGAACGGGCCAAGGCTAGGGATGCGATCGCTACTCCTCCAAGCGATCCAGCTTGACGTTTACTCTTTAAAAAAAGAGTGCCCCACGCATTGCGTGGGGCACTCTTTTTCAGGTCGGTTAATCTGGCAGCACTGTATTAACAGGTACCGAGTCCGGCACATGGTGGATGAATGGAGGCGTTTGCGTATAAGGCTGATGCAGCCGAATCAATTGAGCTAGTGTTGATTTCAGCGTTGTGCGCGGCACAATGGTATCAACAAAGCCATGTGTCAGCAAATATTCCGCCGTTTGGAAACCGTCGGGCAATTTTTCGCGTAGCGTTTGTTCGACTACGCGTCGTCCTGCAAACCCAATCGTCGCTTGCGGTTCTGCAATAATAATGTCGCCCAGCATCGCGAAGCTAGCTGTAACCCCACCCGTCGTGGGATGTGTTAAGACGGGCATGTAGAGCAGACCCGACTCGCGGTGACGCTCTAGCGCGGCTGAAATTTTCGCCATTTGCATCAGGCTGAGCATCCCTTCCTGCATTCTCGCTCCGCCGGAAGCACAAACGATGATCACAGGCAGACGTTCACGCGTGGCGCGTTCAATCATGCGGGTGAGTTTTTCACCCACCACGGAACCCATACTGCCGCCCATGAAGCGGAAATCCATAATGCCCAGCGCGACCGGGAGGCCGTCCAATTGCCCTAACCCGGTCATGACCGCATCCAATAAACCTGTTTTTTCTTGCGTCTCTCGAATGCGATCGCTATAAGCTTTGCGATCGCGAAATTTCAGCGGATCGGTAGGGCGCAGCCCTTCATCTAAGGGTCGCCAGGTATTGGCATCAATCAACTGCCGTATCCGCTCATCGCCGTAAATTCGGTTATGGTATCCGCACTCTGGACAGACCATTTGATTCGTCCGCAGATCTTTGGTGTAGGTTAAAACACCACAGGCTTTGCATTTGCTCCATAGACCATCGGCAATTTCACGCTCCTGGCGCTCTTTGCTAATGGGGCCTGTTTTTCGTCGATTTGCAAACCAGTCGAATAAAGACATTTTGGGGAGGTAACTATGGGGGGTAAAGGAAGAATTTTAAGATCTGGGTTGTTAAGAGTGTGGCCATCACAGACGTTAGAACCGTCTGAAAGCGCAAAAAGCGAATGGACTGGGCGTGAGCATGATATGAAGCGTGTACGATGAAACCCCGACATGCGACTCACAAAGATGCATGAAACATCTTCGTCAGCCAAATATCGGGGGTTCGCAACAACAAGACATAGGGGTATTAATGGTCGTCCTTTTCGTCGATAGGACTTAAGAGCAGAAGGGCAGTCCATTGGTCTTGGCTACGAACCTGCAACGCCGCAGGTGTGCCACAGCCAAAGTGAGGTGAAATGCCCTGATGGATAACACGGGCAGGAATTTCATGGGCAGCGAGAATTTGCTGCATCATTTCAGCTTCCCAGGAGTTACCAGTTGTTTTCAGGGTAATCCAATTCACGCCAGTTGATCTGGGAATGATTCATACCACGGAATGATCTTACCAGAGGAGCGCATCAAGCGTGTGGGGGATGGTTGTAACCCCAGCAATTCTCAGGTTGAAACCAATGGCGGGTTTGGCCCGCCCGTCGGGCGGGCCAAACCCGCAATCAGGTTCAGGCTGTTCTAGGTGGCGGCTCGTTGAGTAATAGCCAGTACATGCCCAGATGCTTTACGGCGTCGGCAAATTGAATAAAGTCTACGGGTTTACGGATGTAGCTATTACAGCCAAGACTATAGCTATTCAATACATCCTGTTCCTCGCTGGA
>DATNPS010000214.1:0-8524 GCA_036703095.1 Crinalium sp.
CCAAACCCCTAATTAATAGCCGTGCAAGCTTGCACAGCCATTAACTGGCATACAGAGAATTGCTGGCTTATGCAGTAATTCTTAGTTAATGTCAGGGACGCATCTAGGCGTTAGAGATATAGCCTAGTGACTTAAGGCGCGGCTGTCACCCAAACAAAAGCCACCTCGGCAGCCTGGGGCTTTGAAATCTGCGGTAGTTATAGGGAGGGGCGATTATAACCGTCCTTCTCTATAACTACTTATTAAATATGCCCTGATAAGTAGGCAAGCCTAATTAAACCAAACCCAGAAAACCGGGGGAGTGCCCCTCCGGGGCACTCCCCCGGTTTTTCTATCTAATGTTTAATTGTGCCTACCTACTTACCACTTGAATTCGATAGCGTCATTTCAACCACCCAACGCGCAGTTGAAATGGCACAAGAAGGTAACCCGCAACGCGTGGGGCACTTTCTTGCGTATTCATCAAATTCACTGAACACCAGAAACAAGTAGATGCCGTATTAAAAAACAGGGAAGTGCCCCTCTGGGACGCTTCCCTGTTTTTGACAACGTTGTTTAATTCTGGCTACCTACTTATTCGTTATGAAATTCGTTATGAAAATTGTGGCAGTGCAAGCTTGTGCAGGCGGGTTTGCATTGCCATGTTGCGGTTTTTGCGCACTTGGCGGGTACGTAAAACTCGCGATCGGGTTCAAAATGAGAATTGCATCTGGGCACCGTTGCATTATGAAAATTGTTGACGCAGAAGAGGATTGCCCACCATCTAGCCTCAGCTTTTGTATAATCGTGCTCAAGGCGAGTCTTTAAGTAGGTACTTACGAATAAGTTCCTGTATGTTTCTGATTCGTGACACTGTAAGAGGCGAGGGTCTGGATTACTTCCGTGTTATTCCTATATCTTCTAGAAACAGGGATGGGACGCCTGGAAGTAATGAATCTCAAAGCTTACTCAACCCTTCTGTGAAGCCGAGTTAGGAACATTTAATGACGCTCACACTGAAAATCCAGTAACTTCAAACACAATTTGGTTTCCTTTCTGTAACTGAGATGCTTTCCAATTCTCCAGTGATTCCCATTTCGAAATCGATTTGGGAATTTTGTGCCTCCATCAGAGGCGCAAAGGCAAAGTCAGCGACGCCTCAAGCTTGTAGTCAACAAGCTTAACGGGTTAGCGGTTTGCATCATGAGAATTACTGCCAATTCTTTGAGCAGTTGGCATCTAACCCCTCTCTGGGGGTAGCATTGAGGAATTGTGAATTAAATTTTACTGGCTAGACACTGTAACTTTGGGTCATCGCCTTTGGGTTCAAATCATTGAGGCTAGTTGTATTGCTGGCAGCGTCTCATTAAACTGAATTCAACTGAATAGGCGGAACGAATGAAGCGGTTGAACTATTGCAGAACCGACCATAGACACGGGAGAGGATTAGCGGCGTGCTGTATCTAGCGGAAGTCCAAAAGAAAGCGAGGGTAATCGGAGGCGGCAAAACAGAGCTAAAGCTTTTGGCGTGCCAGCGAACCGAACAAAGTTGGAGCGCAGTGCCGGGTGAAGAAATCATTTCTGCACCAGATGATGCTAATTACAACTCTGGTGCCCTGGTAATGGTTGAATTAAGTGCTACTAAGCAGGTACAAAGGCACTTTGAAGCCGGACGCCAGCTCGTTAGTATTTTGCAAAACTTTTCCCGCTTACAGGAGAAGGCCAAGACTCAGGAAGAAGAGATTGAACAGTGGAAACAGTCTCTGACTTACCAGAGCCAGGAGCTAAATCGGCGGGAAATGGAAATGGAAGCTCGCCAGGAACAGCTCCAGCAAATGGAGGAGGAGCTGTCGCAACTCGATCAGCAGCGACAGGATGTTGATGTAGCTCGCGAGGAAGTGAATCGCCTGCGGGAAGACTTTGAGCGGCGTAATCAGGAATTGGATGGTGCCTGGGCGCATCTCCGAGGAGAGATGAGCCGCTTTGAAGAGCGTCAGGCGGAACATCAGGGGTCAAGCCTGGATGAGCAGCAAGCTCAACACATCCAGGAATTATTGAATCGGCTCTCTGGAGCCGTTGCCCCCACAGAAGTCGTGCGTGAACAGCTCAATGCTTCATTTGACATCATTTCCCAGCAGCAGGGTGTTCTAGAAAATTATTTTCAGGACGTAGGCCAGCAGCGAAACTCGGCTCAACAGCTTCAAGATGAATATGATCACCAAATTCAGGATATTCAGCGCTGTTGGCAAGAGTGGCACCAGGCTCAAGAGACTCTAGAGCAAGCGCGGGCTGAGCTAAAAGCACAGCAGATTGTATTGTCTACCAAGCAGGAGTATGAACAACTGCTGTCCCATCGATTGCATGAGCAAGATGCCCTGCATCAGCAGGTTTACCAGCTAGCCGCATCCTCAGATAAGGTCAAAATTGGTGCAAAGGTTGACACTGTTGCTTTAGACAAAATGTCTCCAGATGAGTTAAAGACTCTCGTTCAAGACATGGAGCGGGATTTGGAAAAAATGTCGCGATTTGTAAGCAGCCAGGAGGAAGAGCTAAATCTCCAGCAGCAAACAATTGACGACCTCAAAGATCAAATTCAGCAGGCGAGTGAGTATGACCGTCTGCGCATGGAAACTGAACTGGCCGATGAGCAAGAAAGCTACAAGATGTTGGAAGAAACGCTGGTCGGTCAGCGTCGCAACCTCCAGGAGCGGGAAGCCGTTCTCAAGCAACATCAGGCTATCTTAGCTAGACGACTGGGCATGGCGACCGATGAACCCCAGGAAAACCAGGTTGACTTAGGCCCGGTTTTAGAACAACTGGAAAGCATTCGGCACCATCAAACTCAAGAGCTGCATCACTTGCGGGAGCAGATCCAGGAGTTGCGCAACTCGGTCGAACAGGCTCAGACGACCGTGGATAAGCAATCAGCGGAACAAGAGTCTCTCCGCAATGAGTTGAAGCAATTAGAGCAACACTGGCAGTCTCAACGAGCTACGGCAGCGGAGTCCTGGGGCAAGGTCAATACCTACGAAGCTATTTTGCATCCTGTTCAAGATGGAATCGGTGGATTGCGCCAGTCTCTAGAGGCGATCGCCCAGGTGATGACTCAATTCCAAGAGGCCAGCGATTATCAACTCCAGGCGATCGCTGAAATGCGTCAAGCGATTGACACCATTACGGGCAATCAGTCGCCGGAGTATGTAGCGTCTTAAGAAGGAAAGTCCCATAAAACAGGACGGGCGGCGCAAGCCGCCCGTCCTGTTTTATGGGACTTTGAGTTTTTTAATGATAATCCAGTCCCCTTCTACCTCGGCGATCGCCCCTCCTGAAAACGGATCAGTGCGACTGCGATTAGGTGCTGAGATAAGAGCCGTCAGCTTTTCAATTTGGTTAAACGTTGGGGCAGTCGGTAAGAGTTGCTGAAGCACTTGTCGCATGACGCGCCGCTGTAGGGCTAATGGAGCAGATTGGAGAATGCGGCGGTTAAGCTGGCAGGCATCAGGCGCAGTATGAGAGGCAGAAACACTGGCTTTTTCCCTCAGATCATGGGCCATTGCTTCCAGATACGCCACATCGGCTCGCAGCAGTTCAGCCGTTTGGGACAGGGTTTGCTCGACCTGCGGATTGAAGTGATCTTGCAGATAAGGCAGGAGATCTTGGCGAATGCGGTTTCGCGCATAGTGGCGATCGCAATTCGTGCTGTCCTCCCAAATCTGAAGCTGTGCATCCTGGCAAAACCGAGCCGTTTCTCGACGAGTTACGTCTAATAACGGGCGAACCAGCTGAATGCCGGGGATCAAGCCACGCTGCCAGGTCAACGCCTGTAGCCCATCGGCTCCGCTACCCCGCATCAGGTTATACAGTAAGGTTTCGGCGCGATCGCTAGCGGTGTGTCCCGTTAGCACGACAGGATAGTTGAGTTCAGTCGCGAGAGTGGCGAGAGCGCCATACCGCCATTCTCGTGCAGCGGCTTCACTGGTTGTCACAGAATCAGCCGTTAACCCATAGTAGGGAATGTGCCAGGCATCGGCTAACCGAGCCACGTAGTCAGCATTAGCTTCTGAGTCGAAACGCCATCGATGGTTGCAGTGGGCGATCGCCAATTTCCAGCCCCATCTAGGCTGCAAATCCAGCAACAGTCGGATTAAACACAGTGAATCCTGACCACCCGAAACCGCTACTAGCAGACATTGCTGTTTCGACAACAGCTTTCGCTGTCGGATGGTCTGATGCACTCGGTCATGCAGTGATGTCCAGGGAAGAGCAGGCACTATTAATACTCTGCATCCAGATCATCCTCGTAAAATTCATTATTGCGGGCTGGATAACTTTCTTCGCGACTGGTGTAAACGTCTTCGCGGTTAACGTAGAGATTTTCGCGATTGGTGCGGCGATGAGAATCATCTCGTAGCAGTTTGGGCTGTTTCTCCGGACAAAACTCAATGCGAATTCGCACTCGGCCTCGCTGCCAGCCTTGATTGCCAAATCTCAACACTTCACAGGGCAATCCGGCTCCAAACCAACCTTCACTTTCCTCAGTCCAATCTTCTTCCCGTTCGCTAACCGCCTGAGCTAACGCGTCTAGCAACTCGCTGACCTTGAAGGTGGGATTTGGCATCAGGATACGACCAGATCTGACAAAGATAACTTCATCGTCGCCGAGTAACCCAAAATCGTTGTCCATTATTGATTTCCTGAATATAGCGTGAGGGAATTTTCTGAAGGGAAGGAGAGTATTTTGATTGGGAGTCAGGAGGCAGGAGGCAGGAGGTCAATTTTCTAGCTTCTGGCTTCTGGCTCCTGACTTCTAAATTCCAGTTAAAAGAACCACCCGTAGCTGTGTAACCCTTTGCCTAAAAGGTTCACACCGAGGTAGCAAACCCAAACCACCAGGAAACCGGAAGCGGCCAGGAGAGCAGGTCGGCGTCCTTGCCAGCCGCGTGTAATGCGGGCGTGTAGATAGGCCGCAAAAACGAGCCAGGTAATCAAGGCCCAGGTTTCTTTAGGGTCCCAGCTCCAGTACGATCCCCAGGCTTCATTAGCCCAGACGGCTCCCGCAATGATGCCAATGGTCAGCAAGGGGAAGCCTAACCCAATCATGCGATAGCTGATGTTATCAAGGGTATCTGCAAGGTTCAAACGCTGAGGAGACAGGGGCAACACTGGTTCTGTGGCTGTCGCAGGTGTGGTAGCGATCGCATCCAGGACGGCTGTAGCACCTGCGCCTTTCCCATCAACCAGTCCGGGCTGAGCATCTGTGGCGAGAGGTTCATCTGCTGTTTCACTTACTGTTTCGCTGCCGCGCCGTAAGCGATAGCGCGCATCCCGATATCCACCCGTTCCCACGGAGCTACCCCGCAGTTCTACCTTCTGCCCCCGCGTCACGACCAAGAAGGCGATCGCCAGCAGTGCCCCCACCATCAGCGCTGAATAGCTAAGCAGCATTACGCTCACATGCATCATCAGCCAGTTTGACTTTAAGGCCGGGACAAGCGGCTCAGCATTTTGCATCTGAGAGGGCAGAGTTAGCGTCGCAAAGGCGGTAATTCCCATGGCAACCGGAGCCGTTACCGCACCAACCAGCCGACTGCGGCTCATGTTTTCAGCCAAGAAGTGCATTGCCGTGATGCCCCAGGCAATGAAGAAGAGGGATTCATACAGGTTGCTGAGGGGAAAGTAGCCCGCCTCAATCCAACGTGCGCCTAAAAGGGTGGCAATACAAAGGTTGGCGATCGCCATTCCAGCCGTTCCTAATGGCGGCAGGAACGAGAGGTTTGGAAAAGCAACCCCACTCCAATAAACCAGCATGGTCATAAACAGAACAGCAAAGGAAACGTTGTCTAGCCAGTTCTGTAGTGCAACTAAATCCATGCAGTTTCTCCCAGCACTCTTGTCTCGCGTGAAAATATCTCTTCCCTATCCTACCGAAGTCTTGGGCTTAAAGGGTGTTGGGCTTGAAGGGTGTTGGGCGTTGGGTGTTGGATGCTAACGTAACGCGAATTCGACAATGGCGCAAAAAACATGTCCCGCGTGTCGTGCGGGACATGTTTTTTACCACTTTCTAGGGAGTAGGGGAGCCGCTGGGAACTGGAGAAGGCGTGGGGAGGGGGTTGGAATTGTTGGTTCGGTGTAAAAGAACCTGGATGTCATAGCGAGCGCTACGCTCATTTTGAATCGCGGTCGTCACGCCGATCGCCCGTATGGCTTTGGCAAATGCCTGCATATTTTTGGGCAGGGCGGGGATGGGAAAACTATTCTCAGAATTCAACAGCCGATCGACATCAATAAAGAAATGACCGTTATTAGAACTCAGATCGGTGGTAGTCACGTTGCGAAATGTGTCGCTTTGCTCCAGTGAAGACGTCGATTTCAGCAGGGTATCACTGGTCGCCGGACTGCCGATCGCCATGAATGCAACGTCTCCAGATAACCAGCCTCGTGTCACGGTCAGGGAGGCAAAGGGAGACACCCACTTCACGAGCGGTTGGCCGTTGTTCTGGTCTTCACTCACCTTAAAGCGATAGCGATCGCTCATCACGTTATCCAACCGTTTTAAAGCCCGATCAGCCGCACTGCGATCGCCCGCCTTTGTCAGCAGTACAATTCCAGCCGTCGTTCCCGTATTCGCCTGTCCTGCTACGGGGATCACGGCTAGCCCAAATTCCCCATTCATCCAGGACAACAGATCCTGCTCTAGATCCAATCCGGTAGCCTCCTGGATTGCCTGCCGAAAATTAGCCGGATTGCCTAAGCTTTTGGGATCAACATCGGTTCCAGAAGGCTGGCTATAGGTTTGCCAGAATTGCTGTAAATTTCCCCCCGAAATCAGCAGTACCGTATCTCTCGGCAACAGCTTTGGAGCTTGGGCTGCTGTATTCTGCACCTGATAGCGCTGTTTGTTATCGGGATCAAGCCAGCTAATGCCTTGGATGCGAATGCCTTCCGTCGCTAATGTCAGGGTCGCAGCAATGCCCCGATTATTTTGTAAAGGACTCATTCCCTGCGTAGGCAAGGGTTGAATAGTATTTGCGGTAGCCAGATCTCGCGCGACAGGCGCATTAACATACGCCCGCATAAAGGGATCAGCGGCAGCAATTTGACCGATCGCCTGACGATAACCAGGCGTACTGGCAATCGACTCTCCACCCTTATACGTATCAATGATTCGCTCCAGTGCTGTATCGTCTGGTGCAACGACGACAAACTGAGTCCCAAACACAGCGGCAGAGATGGGATGGGGGCCTGATGTCGACTCTCGGATCTCCACCCCTTTGTAATTCCGGGTAGTCCACGTCTGCCCAGCCTCCGATTGCGTTTTAGCAAAAACAGCTTGAGCCGCCGCTGCATCTGCAATGGGTAACACCATTACCATGGGCTGCTGGAGAACGGCTGGTTTAATTGGTTCAAGACTATTTGAGTTTGAATTGGGGCCTGTCGTTTGTACGGTTGTAGGGGCCGTCAGAAAAGCGATCGTGATTTCCTGACCGATCCAGGGTTGAATGTCTCGACGGTAGTCATATCCATACGCCGTGAGGAAGCGATCGCGAAATTCCGCCAGATTTTTGTCCAAAACGGCCTGTGTTTCCGGCGTGCCAAATTGCCGTAGCGATCGCCACTGACCAGGTTCTGTTGAAAAAGTCAGGGTAGCCAGGGCATCTTGAGGGATGATATTCGAACCAACAGGCATACTCGCAATGACTGGCTTGCGCTGGGCTATCACCCAATAAGCCGCCAGCCCACCTGCACCGATGACAATAGCGGCTCCTAGCCCCACGAGAGCCGCAGGTGTGCCTTTCTTGAGGAGGGGTCGTAACGCAGAGAGTCGTTTTTGAGTCATGGGTTGAAGCTCCGTGGGGTCAAGCGAAATGAGCGGCAACATCGGTGTAGCACAGTCAATCTAACAAAAAAGAGGAGACTTGCTGTGTGTGCTGATTTTCTTCTTATTAAGTAAGTTTAAGCAAAACCCAAATTCGGGAGGGGTGGGTGCAACCAAGCTGCACCCACCCCTCCCGAATTTGGGTTTTAATGAAGCCATCATTCCAAGTTGCAATGAGGTTATGTGAAACGGCGAGCTTTGCTATTGATTAATCCTCATGCTCGACGCGGCGAGGAAACCCGCTTACAGGTCGTAGAACGCCTGCAAGAACTGGACTTTGAACTCTTAGAAGAATCTACAGAACAACCCTACCGACTGCCCAACCTGATTCGCTACTATCAGCATCAAGTCGATCGCGTCATCATTGGGGGTGGAGATGGAAGCGTCAATGCCGCGATCGCCGGACTTTTAGACACCCACCTCCCGCTCGGAATCTTACCCCTCGGCACGGCCAACAACCTGGCCCGCACATTAGGCATTCCCTCGTCGCTCGACGATGCCTGTCAGGTCATTGCTCAGGACACGCTCCAAGCCATTGATCTGGGCTGGGTAAACGGTCATTATTTCCTCAACGTAGCTGGCATGGGCATTAGCACAGATATTAATCGAACCGTTGAAGCCGATTTTAAGCGACGTTGGGGCGTCATTGCCTATGCCGTCACCGCACTG
>DATNPS010000224.1:0-11378 GCA_036703095.1 Crinalium sp.
AGGCAGCAGTTACGGCGGTTTAGGTCTGCCAGCCCAGCCCAGCAACGAACAGTTTGAAAACTTAGTTGCGCTTCAGTGGGCCAGGTTCGACTCTCAGCGTCCCGTCTGGATTGAGGCCGAAAGCAAGCGAGTTGGCATTTGCCGCATTCCTGAAGTGCTGTTTCAGCAAATGGAGCAAGCCCCGGTTCTCGAAATTATGCGATCTCGCGCTGAGCGGCTATCGCTCCTGGTCAACGTGTATGGTTCCGCCGAGATAGAATCGCTGATCGAAGCAACCGAACGCATTCGCAAGCGACTGGGAGGATTGCGCACTCAACAGGCAGTTGATTTGCTGCGTCAGGGCCAATTATCGGAGGCATTTAATATTATTTTGGATTACTACGATAAAACCTATACGTATGACTTAAATCGTCGAAATGTGCCGATTTATTCTGTTGATGTTTCTGGCTTTACGGCATCTGAAAGTGCGGCACTGTTGATTGAGCGATCGCAACAAACTCTAACCACCAGTGCATGTTTGAATTCTGAACTTGTCACCACCCATTCCCATTCATCTGAGCTATAGCGTACAGGATGGAACCCGTTTCAAAGTTACTGATTAAATTTAGTCAACGCCTCTTCAAAGATTCATCTGATCAAGAAAAATTTATTGATGCATTAATTCACCCCCAGCCCTTTAATCCCTGTATTTTATGGTGCAAACCTCAACCTTCTGAAATTCCGTTTCAGCGAGAGCCAGCCTTACCCTGGCAACCAGAATTTGTGGATCGATTGGCGATCGCCGAAAAGCCAGGTCAGCATTCTCTCCATCAGCAAGGATTCTATTACTGTCTGGATTTTTCGTCAGTTTTTGCGGCCTCAATTTTGCTAACTATCCAAACTCCAATCCAGCTAGTGGTGGATGTGTGCGCCTCACCGGGGGGGAAAAGTTTGTTTATGTGGCGATCGCTCCGACCTCAATGTTTAATGAGCAATGAAGTAATTGGTAAGCGGATGGGAGCGTTAGTTTCTAATCTCAAACGATGCGCCAAGTCAGATGATCCCGACTCAAAATTATCCACTAAAATTGCCTTCAGTTTAGATTCTAAAATCTTGGCTCAGGAACTTGCTAAAATAGCCGATCTTGTTCTGGTTGATGCGCCCTGCACGGGCCAATCTTTACTGGCCAAAGGGGATAAATCACCCGGTTGTTTTCATCCTGTTAATATCAACAAAAATGCCAATCGTCAAAAGCGAATTATTGCTAATTCTGCTCAAGTCGTGAGTCCTCAGGGCTATTTAGCATATATGACCTGTGCCTATTCCTTAGAGGAAAATGAGCAGGTGATGGACTGGTTTCTAGAGCGATTCCCAGCCTTCCAACCCATCTCAGTTTCCCACTTACAGGACTATCAATCCAATTTTTCTGATCTGCCCTGCTACCGCATTTTTCCTCAAGGTCGATTAGGCGCAGGAGCCTTCACTGTTCTATTTCAAAACACTGAGCTATCTGAAAAACATCAGCTCTCCAATGATTTTCTAAATCGCACTCATTTAATTTCTATTTAACTCTCAGCTGAGATCGCGATAAAGTAACGTGAATTTGACGAATGCGCAAATTGGTGTCCTGCGCGTCGCGTGGGACACCAATTTGTGCTATTTCAGCCGCCCGACGAGCAGCTGAAATAGCGTTATCGAATTCACGTTAAATTAGAGTACTTGTGTAGGGAAACCAACATGAACACGAGTCACCAGGGTGTCACCATCTGGTTCACGGGGTTGAGCGGGGCGGGCAAAACAACCATCCGCATGATTGTAGAACAAGCATTACGGGAGCAGGGCTATCGGGTTGAAGTGCTAGACGGCGACATCATCCGCCAAAACCTGAGCAAAGGCTTGGGCTTTAGCAAGGAAGATCGAGACGAAAATATCCGGCGAATTGGATTCGTCGCGCATCTGCTCACCCGCAATGGCGTAATTGTTCTGGTCTCAGCCATTTCTCCCTATCGTGCCGTTCGGGAAGAAGTGCGATCGCAAATTCGCGATTTTGTTGAAGTATATGTAAACGCGCCTCTGGAAGTTTGCGAGGGCCGCGACGTTAAGGGCCTCTATAAAAAGGCGCGGGCCGGAAAAATTAAACACTTCACCGGGATCGACGACCCTTACGAACCGCCACTGCATCCCGAAGTAGAATGCAAAACGGATCTGGAAAGTCCCGACGAAAGCGCCAGCAAAGTGCTGATCGCCCTAGAAAAACTAGGGATTGCTTTAAAGGTGCTGAGGACTGAGGACTGAGGGCGGAGAAAGGGTTAATGCTCAATCCTCAACACTCAGCACTATCCTTGTCCAGGATTTAAGGGTTCTACAACAGACCCGAAAGCTTCTGCCCACCTTTAGCTAATCGGCACAGGCCGCATTGACTCGTCTACATGGCTCAAAATCTTGCTAATTCGGCTTTCCCAGGAAAACTGTTGCGCAAAATTAATGCTGTTCGTATAACCTTCTGATTTTCGGGGATGAGTCTCCAAAACCTGCTGCAAACACTGAGTAAACTGCACGGGATCATCCGGTTCACACCAGCCTGCCACCACTCCCGGCGGTTTAAATTCCAGAAGCGACGGAATGCCAGTCGCCACAATAGGAGTTCCGGTCGCCATGTATTCAAAAAACTTGAGCGGCGAGGTGAACGACGCCTCCTCACCGGAGAGATGGGGATGAAGCAACACATCCGCTGATTGCAGCAAACTGGGTAACTGCTCGTGAGGCAGATGGCCCAAGAACTTTGCGTTTTGTACGCCTTTTTCTTGGGCTAACGTTCGGTAGTACTCCACCTTGGCCTCATTGCCACCCGCAAACACAAAGTAAACGTGCGGCAGGGCTTTGGCAACATCGAGCAGTAAATCAACGCCCTTAAATTTATACAAGCCCCCCGAATAAACGGCCAAGTACTGATAATCAGGGCTGAGCAACGTTTGTCGCCAGGTTTCAGCCTGTTCTGTCTGCCGAACTGAAAACACTTGGTTAAAGCCACTGTGCAGCCGGAGCACCTTCTCGGCAGGCATCCCATTGCGAATCATGCTTTCCTGAACTGTATCCACAACCGTTACAGCCAGTACCAGTAGGGGATTGTTCACAATCTCAGGCTCAAATCGTTTGTCGTCGTGATGATTGTGCTCATAAATGGCAGGAATCCCACACTGAACGGCAGCTTTCGCAAAATTCCAATCGCGCGTTTGAACGATTTGCGTAACGGGCCGCATGTGAATCGGTAAGTGATATTTGCAAACTAAAGTACTGACGTCTGCCCATTTCTTCTTGACGCGTCCCATTGGCCAGGGAACAGGCAAAGCAGCCACTTTCAGTTTGTCCTGCATGTTGTAAAACTCAGCCAGGCTTTTCTCAGGCCGCTTGGGCTGAAAGGGTAACAACCAGTTCCGAGGATCGGTGGCATTCACATCCTTGGAGATGTGAGCTAAAACGCTCGAATATCCTAAATTAGCGGCAGCGTTGGCAGAATTAGTCACTTGAACTAAATCAGCTCTGGGCTGAGGAAGCGTATTCTTGGTGAAAAAAATGTAGTGCTTGGCCATAGGAATATATAGGTCAGCGTTGCGATTCGTCTACTCTGTGACTTATGACAACCGTCGAGACGGTTAGGAAAAGGGGGAGATGCGCCTCCAGCAAGGAGTCTCACCCCTGCGCCCCGTCCTAACAAACCTTTCGATTGCTATACCTCTTTCTGAATTAGAAGACTTCTGATGCACAAGCTTAGTGAGACATGGCGGACGGGTGCTAAGCTCCCACCCATGCAGCAATCAAGAGGATTTAGTAGCGTGCTACCCTACGACCGTTCGGGACACTTCAGAAACCCCGGCCCCGTTTGAATTGGTATTGTTGCTGGGTTGCTCAAGCGATTCCAGGCTTTGCAAAAGACTCAGGGCGGAATAGTAAGCTTCGGCGGTCAACTCACTTTGCTCTTCGGGAGTGTCAATCATGCCATCCACCATGAGTCGTAATGAACCCATCATGGCATTGAGACGAGTTCGAATTTCATACGAGGTTCTTGCCACCTGCTTGCGATCGACTCCAGAAGATAGGCGAGCCGAATCACTAAACTGCATTGCACAAAGACGCGCATATTGCCCGCCTGCTCTCAACAGTTCGCTGTGAGTTCCCCGCTCAATCACTCGCCCCTGATCCAAAACGGCAATTTGATCTGCATTTTGTACCGTAGACAGGCGGTGAGCAATCACGAGCGTCGTGCGGTTGCGGCTAAGGTTATCCAGTGCTTCTTGAACCAACCGCTCCGACACCGTATCCAGTGCGCTTGTGGCCTCATCTAAGATCAGGATTTCTGGATTTTGCAACAAGGCTCTGGCGATCGCCAACCGCTGCCGTTGTCCACCCGATAACAGCACACCGCGATCGCCAATCTTCGTATCCAGCCCCTCCGGCAGTTTGATCAAAAATTCATAGGCATTCGCTAACTTAGCCGCCTGCATAATTTGCTCATCCGTCACACTGGGTGAGCCGTAGGCAATATTCTCTCGTATCGACGAGTTAAACAAAATTGTATCCTGGCTCACGATTCCCATCGCCCGTCGTAAAGAGCGCATCTCAAAGTCGCGCAGATCGATCCCATCAATCGTGATCGATCCGCCGTTAGGGTCGTAGAAGCGAGGCAACAAATCCGCCAGCGTTGATTTCCCAGCCCCCGAACTTCCCACCAGCGCAAGCGTTGTACCCCGAGGCAACCTCAGGCTGATATCCTTCAAAACCAACCCGTCACTCCCCGGATAAGCAAATGCAAGATTGTTAAACCGGATTTCGTTCTTGAGTTTGGTGTAGGGAATCGTGCCATTCCTCATAAATGGCTTATTGTCTCGCTTCATGAAGTCGTGAACGATTTCTACACTGGGGGAGACGTTGGCGAACTGGTTTCGGGCGCTATTGAGCTGACTAATCAGGGGCAAAGTCCGGAACAGCAGCAAAAGATAGGTTAATAGAATTTTGGACACCGCTTGAATTTCGGTGGCCAAAAAAAGACGCCCTAAGATAACGATAAAAATAAGAACAAGAATACTGGTCACTTCATTAATGGGAGCGATCGCCGCAGAGTTGGCTTGTGAATCAAATTCTGCTTGCTCGCGATCGCGCATCAATTTCTCAATTCGGTGATACTCCTGATCTTCATTTGCCGTCGCACGTACCAACCGCATTCCAGACATGACATCGAGCAACACGATGGAATAGCTTCTGGATAGGTCAGACAGCCGCTGCCCAAACAGTTTGGCCCGCAGCATGAAATAGCGGTTGGCCAGAGTGACCAACGCCAGCAACAACGTCGTGGCGATCGTCAACTGCCATGACAATGCAATCAAACAGCCCACAAACACAAGAATGGTGATGATAGTAGTCGCCGTTCTGACTACAGTCGTGATCGCCGTTGCCGCCCGCCCTACTTCTCCATTCAACCGATGGATCAAGTCGCCCACGCCCATTTTGGCGTAAAAATCCAGGTCTACCTCCAGCAGCAGCTGTAGCCCCTCTTCCTTCATGTCATTGGCTAAAGCACGCTTGAGCGCACCACTGACCAGCGTACTGAAATAGCTAACCAGGTTCTTGAAGACAATCAGCAACACGATTGAAACCGTCATCACGATCAATCGGTACTGCTCCGGCACTCCATCAAACGGAGATAGGAGGGTTTTCAAGATCGGGGGAGAATTCCCTGGAGTTAATTCCAACCCCAAGAAATTCATTAGAACAGGCACAATCAGTACCGTGCTGACCCCGTTAAACAATGCACCTGAGAAGCTCAGTACAACAGATAATACAATCCAGCCAGGATATCTTCGGGCGTAGCTGAATAGTAGTCGGTTAGAAGACATGTAGTATTTCCTATCGGGTGGCATGGGGTTTGCAATAACTTGAGTGGCCCTGCTGACTACCCGGCAAGCGAGGGGTGGTGCAAATTGTGCGATGTGGGCATCGTATCGGCAAGAGTAGAGGGGGGTACTCTAATTTATAAAGTAAATTTTGCTGAAAAAGCGGCTTCTTTAAATTAAGCCCCCATTCTAAACCCAGGTTCAAACGAACCTGGGGAACGTCTCCAGGTTCACGAATTGAATAAAGCCCAGAGTTCACTTTTTGGAGGCGCGGGGGTGCTGCGCTTCCAAAAAATAAAAATTCGGTTTTAATTCGTTCATGATCCTTAGAAGAACTTACCAATACTCAGACCGAATTCACTTTAGCGATACAGCATCAAGTATCTTTGCAAGGGTAATGGACATTGCATCAACACTATAATGTTCCACACATTTTGCCCTAGCCCGCTCTCCTTTAGACTCAGCTTCGTCAAAGTGGCTAAATATCCATTCAATTTGCTCAGCAATCTCCTCTGGAGAATTGGGTTCGACCAAATATCCTGCGTCCCCCAAGATGATTGGAATATCTCCCACTTTGGTTGACAAAACGGGCTTGGCCATCGCCATACCATCGGTCAGCTTTAATGGGAATTGGGCTTTGCCAACCAGCGTATCTCGCTGGGGTACGACCACAACATGAGCAGCAGCCAGCACCTCAGGCATTTTTTCAACCGGGCATTTGGGAAGTTTAATAATCCACTGCCCCCACTGTTGAATCAGCTGATCATCATAGTCGTCATAGGGATTGCCCCCCACAATGACTAATCGCAGATCCGGCTGATTCAGCTTTTCAAGCGCGATGAGCACATCCTCAAGCCCCTTATGGGGACGGGGTGCTCCGGGAAACATGAGTACTCGATAATCTGACAAGCCATACTTTTGCCTGCTTTCAGCCGCATTATAGCGGCTGGGATCAAACAGATCTGTATCCTTTCCATTGGGAACATACACCCCACCAAATCGATCTTGCAAAAACTGCGTGTCAATGGTGAGAGCATCAGCACGAGCAACGATTTTTTCCATCCAGGTCACGTAGAGTGGATGGTCGGGAAATCTGAGCGCGCCTCCTGGCTTCAAAATATCTCGCGCCAGTTGTTTGGGAGACGGACGATAGCGCCATGATTCGCCACCGTGCCAGCTCATCTCCCAATCATCCATATCCAAAATAACAGGGCGACGGGTTTGCAGTTTGCGCAACAGGGCCGTGCCAAAACTCGTTGGTTTGGGTTTCACGGCATAGATAATATCGCCATCGATTTTATCAAGTAGCTTGCGGGTCGCTCCTAAAAACACAGGATAGTCAGCCCCAGGGATTGAAATAACCGATATTCCGCTGGGGGGAGCAGCATATAGCTCTTTTCCAAATAGAAACCCGACGACCTCTACCGTATAGTTGAGCTTCTTGAGAACCTGGCCTAGAAGAAACGCTCGAACGGCTCCGCCTCCAGCCAAATCACTAACAACGAGAGAGACTTTATGTCTTGTTTCTGTGGGGTGTGGATTCATGACCCAAAATAGTTGAACGCGAGCAATTTAAGCTTTCGAATTCTGCATTCGACCAAATGTTCGTGACAGAATCGATATCACTTTTTTAGATCGTGGCCCCCGATATCTTTTGTAAAGCAAAAAATTCGGCATCAGGCATCTTATCAAGTAAACAAGTTTCAAAAATAATAAATTATTAATCCTAATTTTGCCATCTAAAAGAAGGACGGGAAATTCGACGAGTTGACTGGACGCATCAAAATTTTTGCCATCCTTTACTTCAAGGGTCTTATCCAACAAATATGTCACGCTGGTTTGGCAATAAGACCTCAGGTGAGGATGGCCATCGCAAACAATATTAAAATAACCAATATACGATTCCCGCATCAAGATCTCGTTATCGGTCAGGTTCGACGCATGTTTCCGATAATAAGCACCAAGGGTAGGAACATAAATAAAAGGTATATTTTCGCTGATCAGATTTATTACAAACTCCCTATCCTCACACGCTTTCAATCGCTCATCAAATCGAATGCGATCGAGCAAAGACCGCTTCATTAACATCGTTTGTTGCAACAGCGGAAAGGGAGTAGCTGCTAGAAAATCAGGGCAAATGAGCAACCGCTCAATCATTTTCTCCTGAGTTAATTCACCAACGGTGCACATCCGAGTTTCCAGCACGTGCCCCTGGCGATTCACAAAGACGCGTTCATAATCAGAATAAATAACGACCTCTGTATCAGTCAATCCCAGAGATTGGACGTGGCTTAACTGGGCTTGAATCTTGTCTTTTGGAATCCAATCATCGGCATCTAGAAACTGAATCCATTCACCTTTAGCGTGCTCCAATCCAAAATTTCGAGCTGAAGAAACGCCACCATTTGGTTTAGGAAGATAACGTATCCGCTCGTCTAAACCCACCAATTGTTCTGCGACTTGAGCCGTATTATCTGTAGATCCATCATCAACAATTAAACATTCAATATCGGGGTATGTTTGTGCCAAGACGCTTCTGACCGATTGCTCAAGATATTGAGCTTTGTTGTAGGCAGTAATGACTATGGATACAAGAGGAGGCATTGTTGGATTGGATTCGGATTGGATAAGGTGGGAAACAGTGACATTGAGATAATCAAGAGGCTGAAATCATCTCACTTAACCAAGTAAAAATTAGATCATTTCAGCCCAATTTGATTAGCTGACAGACCGTTGATTAACTAACAGATTGCTCTAATGGCGTTCTTTGATTCAGGTCTAAGTTTGAGGGGATTCCTGTGGCTGGAAATGCTTTTTTCAAAACAAATGATTCCAGCAACATCCGCAGATGCGGTGGGCACCACCGTTTCTGAGAAATCTCAAGCAATTTGCGAAGAAAAGTACCTTCCTGGGTTGCCAACGTAGCGGGAATTTGCCTGTTTTCAATCACCCATCGCCAGATAGACCAGATGGTTGGATCATCACTACCCAAGCCCCATTTCCTGGCAGAATGAACAAAGTTTTTTCTAACAAAGGGATCGTTCCATTTGAACATGTAGAAATTAACATCTTCACGGGTAAATCCTGTAATCTGTCTGGGATTTAGGAAGGTCACTTTGGAAGTAGGCTCAAGGAAAACTTTGCCGCCCAATGCCTTAACCTGGAAACACAAATCGGTATGACCCGCCAAGCTATCAAAAACTTCATCTAACCTGGCCGACTCCAAGTATGAACGGCGCACCAGAATGCAATGAAATTCAATAGAATCAACTGTCGTGCGATACAGAGTGTGCTCGACATCTTTCAGTTGAGTGGCATACAAAAGCTGCTTTTGCTCAAACCACCGTTTGCCCCATTTACGTTTGCGAAACTTGGTCTTAATGCCAGCCACGTGAACTTCAATATCAGGTGAACCAGGCTGTCCTTGCAGAATAAGAGGAGATACAATGCCTGCCTGTTCTGCTTCGGCACAGTCCACCAACGTTTTGAGCCAACCCGGCTCTACGATGACATCGTTGTCTAGAAACGCAACATAATCGGCAGATTGAGTGAGGGGAAGCGCCAGATTACGAGCCGTATTTGACCGGAGATAACGCTCCTTTCGGATTAAGGTCATGAACGGATACTTTTGCGCTTGCTCTTGCAAGTACTGAGACGTTTCTGGTGGAGAGTTTCCATCCACGTAAATCAACTGAAATGGATAAGATTCGTAATCCGCAAGAATACTGTCTAGAGATGCCTGGGTCAGGCTAAACCGCTCTCGCTGCGTCACGATCAAGGTAACAGTTGGCTGCTTAGACATATCACTATCCGTGAGCTTTTGATTCACGTTGAGTCTATCAATTGCTTCATAGAGATACACTTTATAAACTCAGTAATTCCATCAAGATTTTGTGAAATCAAATTCGGATACCGAAAATTCCCGAACCCGCCACTGTAGTTTGATGTGGGTCATAGTATCTAATTAAAATATCGCGCCTTTAATGGGTATTCCTGGGGACTTTATGGGTGATAGATTCACGTAAATTCTAGCGATCGCCCACCAGTTAACCTCCTTACATCTCCTTTGACATTGGCGAGTTAGGAAGGCTTCATTGACCCGTGTTTTGTTCAATAACCCTTAAGAAAAACCGCGCCGCGAAACGCTTTCTTAGAAAGGAGTTTCGCGGCGCAGCGGAGGTGATTAATCTAAAATTTAAAGCAATAGAGGAATGTATAGCTGTTGCACTCTCCCCTCTTTAGAATAGGGAGGTTATACCTTCAAATTCCTTAGTCTACTAACTTTAACCGTCCTGTTTGGACATAATCAAATACACGATTAATGTGCCGACGCTCTTCTTCGGTGATGTGATGATCAGAAAGCACCGCAGAGGCCAACTGAAGGTGTTGCTGTCGGCTCATTTTGCCAGAAGCAATGATTTCGTCTATCAGAGGTTTAATCGTTAAGTCTGATTTTTGAGCGATAGTCCACACCATAGATTGTTGCCCTGAGTTAATGATTAAAGCTAATTTTTGCTGAAGCTCTATATATCGAAGCTCTATATACCATTGTGTTTTGAGGTCACTATGGCTTGGGCAAAGCTCAAATGAGAATACTATAAAGGATTTGTAAAATCTATAAACTACCGCTTGCCTGTAGGCCAAATGCTTATAGCGCAAGCAGGTTGACCTATAGTGCCCACACATTCAGGGAGATGCGACAGGTGCAGGTTCATCGTATTCCGGCGTTATCTGATAACTACATCTTTTTGCTCTATAACTCCGACAACCAGGTTGCGGCTGTCGTTGATCCGGCAGAGGCACGGCCCGTGCTGCAAGAGTTAAAGCGACTGGGAGGACGGCTCATTGCTATCTTCAACACACACCATCATGGTGATCATGTGGGCGGCAATACTCAGCTTTTGCAGCAATTTCCCGATGCCGTGGTCTATGGTGGAGCAGAGGATCTGGGCAGAATTCCAGGTCAAACCGTTTTTCTGAAGGAAGGCGATCGCGTTTCATTTGGCGATCGCACTGCCGATGTCTTGTTTGTTCCAGGTCATACCCGCGCTCATATCGCTTACTATTTTGCACCTGCACAGCCCGACGAACCGGGTGAGTTGTTCTGTGGGGATACCCTCTTTGCAGGAGGGTGCGGCAGGCTCTTTGAAGGATCTCCTGCTCAAATGGTGACGTCACTGAGTAAATTGCGGGGCTTGCCCGACCATACCAGGGTTTGGTGCGCGCATGAATATACGCTCAAGAATCTTCAGTTTGCGCTGACGGTTGATGCTCATAACGCAGACTTGCAAACCCGCCTGCACGATGTAGAGACGAGTCGCAGACAGGGAGAGCCAACCGTTCCTTCCTGGATTGGCCTGGAAAAGCGCACAAATCCTTTTTTGCGTTGGGATCAACCTGATTTACAGCGAGCCGTAAACCATCAAGATGCGGTTAAAACCTTTGCTCAGTTGAGAAGCATGAAGGATCACTTCTAAGGATCACTTCGGTGGTTGTGCGAGTTCGCCTGCG
>DATNPS010000234.1:0-4391 GCA_036703095.1 Crinalium sp.
GGCAATGGACAAATGCCGCTGGTATCAAACAGCATGTTCCAAAACTGGGTGCGATCGAGCTGTTGACGTTGATGAGTGGCGATCGCCTGAAACAGTTGGGTCGTTGTCACCAGAGAATAGCCCAGATGCTGTGCCGCTCGAATGCAGCTAGAGGGAAACGCTTCGCCACGCTGGCTGGGGGGCTTACTGGCTTCCGTATTGGCAATTAACAGCCCCTTGCCTCGCCATTCCTGATGCAGCAACAAATCGCGTACCCACTGATCTAACTGACGCAAATCACCGAGCGGGAGAGAAGCAAACCTGGCTCGCACCAGCACAACTGCCTCCCGATTGCCCGGATCGCGAAACCGGATCACGTCCTGGTACGGGTGTTGAGGATCATGGCACTGTGCACCCAATTCCCGCAGTGCATTACAAACCACCAGCGCTAAGGCATCCTGATGTTGCTCATAGAGCAGCCGATTAAACCCGGATGCATTCAAAAGCTGCTGCTCAACTACGGCTAACTCGTTCGACAGCCGCTGAATTTCCCGCTGATAGTCGGCAATCCGACGCTGAATGCTGTCCTGCTCTGGTAACGAATAGGCTTTGGCCCAGTCCGGCGCTTGCTGCTCCGTGGTCAGGCTATAGCGCTCGCGCAAAATTAGATTAATCGCTTCATCCACCGAAATCTCGGTCGGTGGGGGCAACCAGATCGCCGCACCAGAGCTAATTAAGGGCGATACGTTAGATGGTTTGCTGCGCGATTTGGAGGGGAGCGATCGCGTTTGTTCGATCGTTCCGGCCCGAAACATCAGTTTGAAGGCGATCGGCTGATCCAACCCATTGCGGGCCAAAACGCCCATTCCAGCTTGCAGGTTGTTGGCTTTAGGATGAATCAACTTGAGATAGTGAGCCAGTCCCAGAAAATGAGCCTTAAACTGAGGCGTCGCGTAGAAATACCAGCGGCGGACATGCTCAAAGTAATAGGAAAATTCCGCCTTAACATCCCGAATCGCTTCACCCGAATTCAACACAAAATGGGGCATCACCGGAAGCCACCAGGTTGCCGCCTGATACAGGCTATTTGTCTCCTCAGCAGGAATGCCGATGCAAATAATTTCAGTTTCAGTACTAAACAGCAGGCGGGCTAACTGCTGCCAGGTCGGCAACCGCTCAGGCCGAATGCCAAATTCCTTTTGCTGACTGAGAAACGACACCAGGTTAAGAATCACCACATCGTAGTCGGCCACATTGATGTCGGGGGGCAGATCGCTCCAATGGTGTGCCGTAATTCCAGGGGTATGGACGTCCGAACCAAGCACCAAAATCCGCTTTTTGAGCCGCTTTGACGTTCGTTGGATGGTCTTCTCTTGAGTCAGCATTGGGGGTAGTGCAGTGAAGAAAACGGTTTAACGTTGACCTTCGAGCTGATGAGTTTCAGCCATTATGAAGGTCTGACTAAAAAGTGTCAATTTGGCGCATTCTATATAGCTATTTTCATGATGCAAATCGGTGGTGGCGCAAACTCACTTGCGGCGAGCCTGCACCACCGCCGATTGCGGGTTTAGCACACCCGTCGGGTGTACCAAACCCACAATCGGTTTCAACATGAGAATTGCTGAGTTCTGAATGGCTGTCACCACATCAGTTAGAAGATCGGAAACCCAAGGGAGTGTGGGGGATGCGCCCCCAGCCAGGGGTTACACCCCTGCACCCCGTTCTCAATACCCTCTCAGTTGCTATAGCAACTGCTGAGACAGTTAGGACAAGGGACGGACGTGAGGGCTGTGCCCCAACCAGGGTTCCATCTCTGCACCCTGGCCTCACTACCGTCTCGGTTGCTATAAGGATTGCTGCTTTTTAGTCCGATGGTAGGATGATGTTTCATAATGAACGCCATAAGGTAGGGGAACCCTATTTGGATTTCGAGTAGTCATGTTTCAAGACCTGTAACAGGGCTACTCCACATCGTCCTTCCTCCTAATGTGGAATGTATAGCGTTCACCAATCGATTGTGAACCGGGAGTAAGAGCCTTGCTCCCAGCCAGGGGTTTCACCCCTGCACCCCGTTCAACGTTGAGTTGGGAACACTGTAGAGATCCTAAAAACATCCCTTAAATCTGGAGGTCGGCACCATTCATCTCGATGCTTCCACCACTATGCCTCCCACCGTAAAGCCCTCAACTCCGCGCCCTGCCCTGGATGACTTACCCCTGGCAAACCAGCCCGATCCAGTGCAGCTTGACAATATCAAAGCGCAGCTCGATCTGGTCTTGCTATCACTAGAGGCACTGGCAGGCATCGGCTCTGAAGCAATGCTGCAAGCGGCAGACGATCTTCACCTAACGGAACTGGTGGCCGATCGCGTCTCGTTATGGCGATTGCGTCAATCCAGTCCGCTACGCAAAGGGCATGGGCGCAAACGGCTCGATGTCGAAGAAGCGCGATCGCTCGTTCTCATCACCTGCTACCTGGCTAAACAGCATCAGGAACTGATTCGTCGTGCGGTTGCCCTGCTAGAACAACTGACCGAACAAAATCGCCAGCCCCATCAAGCGGCCCTACTGGGCGATTACCTGGATGCCTTCAACAACATGTATCAAGAACGCATGGATGAAGGCGACGCCACCTCACCCGACCAACTGACGCATCTGGGCCTCAAGCTATTAATTGACCTGCTGTTTTACAGTGCCCCTAGCGGTTCTCGTCGCTTGTGGATGGCCCTTTTAGACCGCTCGGCAGATGCTAAACACTAAAGAAACCCTGATTTTTGAATTGGGTTAATCCCAACACCCAATACCCAACACCCAACACCCTCTTTACCGATGGCTTCATCCGTGTTACGACAATACACGCCTCCCACCTGCACCCTGGAAATTGCAGCGAAAGAGTCTCCCCTGTCTCGCTGGACGGATCGCTCGGTGCTCAAGCATCTAAGATTCCAGCTCAGCTTTGATGATCCGCGATTAGCGGCTGAGCAACAGGTGCGAGTAACGGGCGATCGCACCCAGCTAGAAATTTTGTGTGATGCGGTCGAGGCTTACGTTCAAACGCTTTTAGACTCAGCTCCACTGCAACTGGGTCAAGCGTATGATCAACCACCCTCGGCACCGACTTCATCCAGTAATGGAACGAATGGAACGGCCAGCCTGAGGTTGGTACCTGAATCACAGAACGGAGATGGCAATCACTATCAAACAGCTCCCAGTTCGGTAGAAGCGGTAACTCAGCCGCAAAATGGAGTGCTGTTATCCCATCCTCACGGCATTTTCTTGGAACCGCGAGGGCTGCTCAGTCATCTCCTGCATTTGGGGACACTGGCTGCCGATGATGCCCACGAAACCGTCTCGCTCAGCACCTTACAGCTATTCGATCTGGCGAATGCGCTGGATGGCTACAAAGCCGATGCGCTAGCCCTGCCTACGCTTAACCGTCCGGCCTGGACGCAATCGCGGAGTGGGATGCTGCGAGTCGCGGCGATCGCCCTTCTAGCCGTTGGAGTGACATCCGTGGTCGGCAAATTTATGATGGATGTCGGCTCTCCGTCCATGCAAACGGCGTCTAACCCAGAAGCCCAAAGCGGGGATCAATCTGTCAGTATGGCACCGACCGGGCCGACTCCATCCGCCATTCCAACTACCACGCCCTTCCCGCAAGTTACCCCCCTACCGCCTCCCCCTCCGCTCGGCGTGACCAAGCAGCCAGCCGCACCATTCCCCTCTGTTGGCGTTCCTCGTGCGGTCACACCCGGCACCAGCCAAGCGCCCGCTACGCGAGTGCCAACCACACCGACGATTCCGGCCCTACCTCCCTTATCAGCAATTCCCCGCCAGATTACGCCTGTGGCTCCCGCTCCTGCGGCACGAAGCAATCAGGGACAGACTCAACTGCAAATTCCCGAACAGCCCAGCATCACGGCAGCACGACCCACGGCACGAGAAGGAGCAGGTGCGGCTCAGTCAAACGATACCTTTGAAAGCGAGCCTAGCTTAAGAGCAGCCGATCAGGCCCAACCCGCTCCCCCAGCCAGCCTTCCATCCGGAGTATCGGCTGATTCCGTACCGCAGGTTGCAGAAGTGCGGCAATACTTCCAGAACTGGCGGCCCCCAGCTGGGCTAAACCGTCCAGTTGAATATCGTCTCCTAATTGGGCCAGATGGCACGATCAAGCAAATCATCCCCCTCGGAGAAGCTGCTGGAACGTATGTCGATCGCACTGGAATGCCTTTAGTCGGCGATCCCTTTGTATCCCCCATTGATTCTGGGAAGAGTGCCTTAATCCGCCTCGTGCTTAACCCTGATGGGTCAGTGCAGACTTTCCTGGAAGCATTGGAGTAATCTCTAGCATCGGTGGCAGTGCACGCTCGCCAAAGGTGAGCGTGCACTGCCACCGATTGCGAGTTTGGCGGG
>DATNPS010000236.1:0-4098 GCA_036703095.1 Crinalium sp.
CCCCCCCCGCTCCCCAAAATTCGGGTTTAATAAATCCACGTTCCTTAGCATCCGAAAAGCTAGCCTTTTCGCGAGAATGATATTAGCAGTGTAGGCATCGTTCATGTCAAAAATCGGACTGCGATCGCGCCTTTTCTTATCCCATGTAGTAGTTGTGTTGGTGGGTATCACAACTCTGACGATCATTGGCAAATTTTCGTCTCCCCGATTTTTTGTTGTGTATCTGGAGAGCATTGAGGTAGAAGGCGTCAGCATTCGCCAGGTGCGCAAAGAACTGGTTAGGGGATTTGAATTTGCCTGGAGCCGGGGCGCACTCTGGTCAATGGTAGTGGGGGCTACGGCAGCCGGAGGGCTGAGCTATCTGGTGTCGCGCCGCATCGTTCAGCCGCTCCTGCAAATGGAGGAAATTACGAAGAAATTCGCGGCAGGTCATTTTGATGAACGCGTACCGGAGCACGAAATTCCCGAATTGGATCAACTCGCCTCCAGTTTCAACCGCATGGCGAATACGCTGGAAGGGGTTGAACAACGCCGCCGCGAATTAGTCACCGATTTGGGTCACGAACTGCGAACCCCGTTAACCGTCCTGAATGGATACTTGGAAGGACTGGCAGATGGTGCGATCGAACCTTCTACTCAGGTTTATGACCTCCTCATGCAGGAAACCCGGCGAATGCGCCGCCTGGTCAACGATTTACAAGAATTATCCAAAATGGAAGCGGGATATCTTCCCATTGATACGCACCCGCTTGATTTACATCCACTGCTGCACTCGATTGTCCAGAAATTCTCAAATCAACTGTCTACCGAGAATGTTTTGGAAATCCAATTGCACTATCCTCAAGACACACCGCTCGTTCAGGCTGACCCGCAACGAGTCGAGCAGATTTTAGTGAATTTGCTCAGCAATGCGCTGCGCTATACGTCAGAAGGGTCGATTACGATCGACGTTCAGCCGATAGCTGAATACGTGTGGATTGCGGTAATTGACACCGGGATGGGAATCGCTGAGGATGACTTGCCTCATGTGTTTGAACGGTTCTGGCGAGCCGATCGATCCCGCGATCGCGCCTCTGGTGGCACCGGAATCGGATTAGCAATCTGTCGCCGCTTAGTAGAACTCCAGGGCGGCATCATTGAAGTCGAAAGCCGTTTGAATGAGGGCAGCAGCTTCAAATTTTCCTTACCGATCGCATAATCAAACTGGCTCTTATGAATGCTGCGCGACGCGCAGCACTCATAAGAGTCAGTTCCTCAAATTCACGTTTAAAGCGCTTCTGCTCGCAATTTAGCGATCGGCAGACATATAAATTTTTCGAGCGACGGAACATAGGCCCGCTTGCGGAACACATCGTACTGATTCCGCTCAATCACAGTTAAAATTTTGCGATAGAGCATCAAAGCAGACCACACTGGAAACCGCGCATCAGGGCTGAGGAGACTGATTCCCTGTTCAGCGATCGCAAAAAACTTGCGGGCACGCTGGATTTGGAATCGCATTAACTCACGCCAGCGATCGTCCACCACCCCGTTAAACAAATCCTGCTCGGTGTAATTAAACAGAGCCAAGTCTTCTAATGGAAGGTAAATGCGGCCCCGACGCGCATCTTCTCCTACATCTCTCAGAATGTTGGTGAGCTGGTTGGCAATGCCGAGTGCGACGGCCTCTGAGCGGGGACTGTCGCTTTCAACCTGGCGCGACCAAGGAGCCGTGAGCCGCGAGGTATCAACCCCCATAACGGCCTCAGACATTAACCCCACCGTTCCCGCCACGCGGTAGCAGTACAGTTTCAACTCATCAAATGTCTCGTATCGACTGCGATAGAGATCCATACGTTGGCCTGCGATCATGTCGCGGAAGGGCTGAATATCAATCGGAAACCGCTCTAGGGTATCCACTAACGCCACATCAGGCGTTTCTAGAGGATGGCCGGCGAAAATGGATTCCAAATTCCCTTCCCACTGGTCGAGGGTGCTTTCTGTTGTCAACTCAGCTAGAGGCCCGTCTACCAACTCATCGGTACGGCGGCACCAGACATAAATCGCCCAGATCGCCCGCCGCTTCTCCTCCGGCATTAGCATTGTGCCGAGGTAGAAGGTCTTGGAGTACTTGGCAGTGATCTGACGGCAGAGTTCATAAGCGTCCTCCAGGGAAGCCAAAGGGGTCATGCGGGGGGACTCAGGCAATTGCAGCATTACATTGCAAGCTGGGAATAAAGTTTAAAACTATCAGCAATTGGTTACGATCTGTTAGCCATTTGCTAGCCACTCATAAAATTGGCGCGCAAATGTTAACAATTAGACACCTTAGCGGGCCGACGTCTGCAATCGTTCTGGCTCAGACTCCGATGGGTTAGTCGATGACCATTGCCCATTTGAGGGAGACCACTGACTGCTAATCGCCTGCGCTGTAAGCTTACCAGAAAGTACAGCCCCTTCCATGCTGGCCAGGTAGCGCTGCATGGTGTAGTCACCCGTTAGATAAAAATTTGTAATGGGTGTAATTTGCGACGGGCGATATTGCTGCCGTCCGGGGGTGGCTTTATACACCGAACGAGGGGTTTTGACCACCTTAGATTTCAGCAATCGGGCAGGGTTTTCAGTCCCAAAATGATTGGGGAAGAGTTTTTTCAATTCTTCCATCGTCGCCGCAATAATTTCTTCATCTGAGCGACTAATCCAATCATGAGCAGGCGCTAAAACCAATTCCAGCATGGAGCGATCGGGATTTTCATACTCGCGACAGGTGTTGCTCATGTCGGCATACACGCTGAGGAGGGGCGATCGCGAAAACAGCAGGTGGTCAATATCGGTTAACTTGCGGTCAAACCATAGATGCAGATTGATGACAGGGACGCCTTCTAAGCCATCGAGCTGTTTGAAATAGTCCATCTCGCGCCAGGGAGCAGGCAGCATCACCTTAAGCGGATCAACGGGCATCGCCGATACGTAAAGATCTGCGGTGAGCACTTCATCCTCAGCTCCATCTAAACCGCGAATTAAGAACCCCCGCACCGTGTTATCGTCACCGAGCAAAATTTCCTTAATCGGCGCATTTAAGCGGACTTCTCCACCCCGTTCGGTGATGTGATCCACGATGGGTTGGCACAAGCGTTCCGTGGGCGAACCATCCAAGAACGCCATTTTGGAACCATACTTCTCCTGAAGGAAGCGATTCATCGCCGTCAAAATCACCGTTGAAGAAATCTCATCTGGCCCAATGAAGTTGAGCGATTTGCTCATCGCAATGAAGACTTCTTCATTCACTCGCTCCGGGATACCATGCTTTTGCAGCCATTCCGTCCAGGAATACTGATCCATCTCTTCGACGTATTGCTGCCCCCGCACCATAACAGGCAACAAGCCCAAGCCAAACTTGATCTTTTCTTCCCAAGTCAGCATGTCGTTATTGCGCAGAATCGCGACAATACCATTCCAGGGAGCCGGAATATCGGGAAAGTCAAACCGCGAATAGACACCCGGATTATCGGGCTGGTTCATAATCATGGTGTGCTCTTTCCACTGGAGCCGATCTTCGATGCCCAGCTCCTTGAAAAGCTGAAGCATATTGGGATACGCCCCAAAGAAGATATGCAGACCCGTTTCATACCAGTCGCCATCTTCATCCTTCCAGGCGGCCACCTTGCCCCCTAACACATCGCGCCGTTCTAGCACGATTGGCGTATGCCCTGCATCCACCAAATATTTTGCACAAGAAAGACCTGCTAACCCTGCTCCGGCGATCGCAACTCGCATGTAACGCTACTGTCCTTTGGATTGCTCATGTGTGCTTGCTCTCATTAATTATATGTTGCAATCCGTAACATTTTGATCGGGAGCGATATTCCTTTTGGATATTAATCTGATTTGAATTCGACAAACGCGCAAGAGAGGTGCCATTGCACCCGCGCGGGGCACCTCTCTTGCGCCATTTCACCCACGCGACGCACGAGTGAAATGGCGCTGTTGAATTCACGTTAATCTAAATGGCTACGGCTACATGCGTGCCGCACGACGCACCTGAAAGCCCAATTTTGAGCTACTTGAGCAAATCTATTAAGGATCGTGGATTTAATAAAACCCGAAACTTAATTTTGG
>DATNPS010000278.1:0-10770 GCA_036703095.1 Crinalium sp.
CTTCAGCAATTCTCATTTTGAAACTTATTGCGGGTTTTGTGCGCCCGACGGGCGCGCAAAACCCGCAATAAGTGGCAACGCAAGCCCGCCTGCGGCGGGCTTGCGTTGCCACTTATTGCATACTGAGAATTGCTGCCCCCCCTTCTCAATTCAGTGCATATTCATATAAAAACGGTATGAGATAGCGCTACCGAACTTACTCCTTTCCCAGGATAAGATTTTGAATTTTGCGCCGCCTTCGGCGGCGCAAAATTCAAAATCTTATGCCCAGCCTTTTAGCGAGAAGGGAGTACGTTAAAAATACGTGAATTCGATAGCCCGATTTTGCGTGCGCGACACGCACGCAAAATCGGGCTATAAGGGTTGCTGCGCGTCGCGCAACAACCCTTATAGCCCATTCCATTGGTCGAATTCACGTTAAAAATAGCTGAACGGGTGAAGAATTGTCCGAGTACAATTTGATACCAATGACAGGTGCATCCATTTTCTTCATTCTCTATGCCCAGCTATTCTGAAGTCACAACGGCTCTGTGTTCCAAAGTTAAAGTTCTTGAGGATGCATTACCGATACGCGCTGAGGCGTGTCGTTCCCAGTTTTTTTTGCATCCTGCTCCCACCCCAAAAGTCTGTCTCTTCTTTCACGGCTTTACGGCAGCACCCTATCAATTTATACCGATAGGTAGAACCTTGTTTAATGCAGGCTATAACGTGATTGTGCCCCTCATGCCGGGGCATGGGGTGGCTGGCAAGTGGAGCAAAATAAATCCGCCTCCGTTACCCACCGATCCCGAGATTTATCAACGGTTCGCGATGCAATGGTTGAAGTGGGCGAGTTACATGGGCGATCGCGTGATTGTCGGTGGGTTATCGGGTGGCGGTGCCCTGGCAGCCTGGTTAGCTCTTGAATATGCTCAATCAATCGATCGCGCCCTCATCTTTGCGCCGTACCTCAGTAACGCCAATAAGGTGATTGATCTATTCACGAAAATGGTGGATACCTACTTTGAATGGACTGGCCCCGATGGATTCGGCTACAAGGGGTTTCAGGTTGCCAACCTGCGGGTGTTTTTATCGATTGGTCAACAGGTGCTCAAACTAGCCAGCCAAAAACAATCAGCCCCGATGTTTATTGTGTCGAGCGAAAGTGATAAAGCCGTCGATAATCGGGATCATCAAGCATTATTTGAAGCCGCTCTCAAGCGTCAGCCTCACTGCTGGTATCACCGCTTCGATCGCGTGCTGGATATTCCTCACACCATGATGACCGAGGCCGAGGGCAATCAATATGAAAACCTGCTGACGACCATGGCGAGAGCCTATATCGAGAGCAATTTAACCTGGGATGAAGTCGAAGAAATTGGCTATCGTATGACAAAGGGCAAAACGTTTAATCTGGCCGTCGCTGACTTGAAACTGGAATCTAAAGTATCCCCCAGTATGCCTGCCATGATGACGATGGTAGACAAATGGGCGATCGCCGTAAAACGACAGCTTCGCGACAAACAGCGATTACGAGATAATTAATCCCAACTTGACGTTAACGTTAAAGTCGTGATACAACTAATAGCGTGAACGAAAAGATGCGGATTGGAGAACTGGCCGAGCGGGCTGGTGTAACGCCTCGAACGATTCGCTATTACGAAAGCCTGGGGTTACTTGGGCCGAGCGAACGGGAAGGCAAAGGCTTTCGGTACTATACGGAAGTCGAACTGGCGCGGCTACAAAAAATTAATACGCTCAAGGGTTTGGGTTTGAGCCTGGAAGAAATTACGACCGTGATTCCCCTTTACTTTGAAGATCCGACGGGTGTTCAAGGTAAACGCAAAATTGTCGAAATCCTCAAAATTCATCTACAGGAAACGGATGAAAAATTGGAGGCGCTGATGCAGTTTCGCTCTGAATTACAGGCCAATATTACTCGTATCCAGAAATGGATCGATGAGCAAACCGAAAGCCAGTAATTTTTTTAACTTCAATTTAACGTTTACGTTA
Source organism: Crinalium sp. (assembly GCA_036703095.1). GTDB lineage: Bacteria > Cyanobacteriota > Cyanobacteriia > Elainellales > Elainellaceae > DATNPS01. The sequence continues at coordinate 1,993 of DATNPS010000278.1, forward strand.
AGGTTAGCCCATTACGGTAAAGAGTAAGGGAGGTGCGATATGAACCAAACCCGCTATGAGCGAGGCTGGCAAAAACTCCAGGAGATAGACGGTGCCGCAGGTCAGCGTGTGATGGACGGACTGAAGGATATTGCACCCGATTTGAGCCGATACATGACTGAGTTCCCCTTTGGGGATGTTTATTCGCGGTCGAATTTGGACTTAAAATCCAGAGCGATCGCGACCATAGCAGCCCTCACAGCGTTAGGCAACGCTCAACCTGAACTGAAAGCGCATATTCACAGTGCCTTAAATGTGGGCTGTACCCGCGAAGAAGTGGTAGAAACCATTTTGCAAATGGCAGTTCATGCCGGATTTCCAGCCACTCTGAGCGGTATGGCTGCCGCCAAGGATGTCTTTCGAGAACGCGACGCAGATGGCTATTTAACGTGAATTCCACCTGCTTATTGCAAACTCTTCATTATTAAGGGATTCAACCATGACTGGAAAATTAACAAGCAAAGTCGCCATTGTCACAGGTGCCTCATCGGGAATCGGTGAAGCAACGGCATTAGCATTAGCCGCGGAAGGGGCAATGGTGGCGATCGCCGCCCGTCGAAGCGATCGCTTAGCGGCTCTAGCTAAACGCATTACCGACCAGGGTGGAACAGCGTTACCAATTACCGCCGATGTTTCAGACGAAGCTCAGGTTAACGACGTGGTGAAGCAAACCCAGGCCAAGTTTGGCCGAGTCGATATTTTGGTAAATAATGCTGGCGTGATGCTGTTGGGCATGATCGACGGAGCCAATACCGAAGATTGGCGACGCATGGTGAACCTCAACGTCTTGGGATTAATGTATGCAACTCATGCCGTTTTGCCGCTGATGAAAGCTCAGGGAATCGGTCATATCGTCAATATTTCATCGGTTGCGGGTCGAGTTGCTAATGCTGGTTCAGGAGTTTATAACGCCACCAAATGGGCAGTTGGTGCTTTCTCGGAAGCGTTGCGAAAAGAGGTTTATCAACACAACATTCGAGTCACGATTATAGAACCGGGATTAGTTGCGACAGAGTTACCGCATCACATCACGGATACCGCTGCAAAAGATCGAGCAGCAGACTTTTACGGTTCTCTAAAGAATCTGGAAAGTGAGGACATTGCGAATGCGATCGCCTATGCCGTAACACAACCGCCGCACGTAAATGTCAACGAGATTTTGATTCGTCCAACAGAACAAGAACGATAAAAATTTAGGATGAAAACAAGCATGAAAACAAGAACACTCGGTACACAAGGTCTGACCGTTTCTGCATTAGGCTTGGGCTGCATGGGCATGTCAATGGCCTACGGTGCCGCTGATGAAACAGAAGCGATCGCCACGATTCATCGAGCATTAGAGTTAGGCGTAACCTTTTTGGATACAGCAGATATGTATGGGGCGGGAGCGAATGAAGAACTGGTGGGACGGGCGATCGCTGACCGTCGCGATCGGGTCATTCTGGCAACCAAGTTTGGTATTCAAGGCTATGATCATGCCACGCGCAGTTTGATGATCAATGGCAGTCCGGAGTACGTTCGCAAAGCTTGTGATGCGTCGCTCCAGCGACTGGGAGTAGATTATATTGACCTCTACTATCAGCACCGGATTGATCCCAATGTTCCAGTGGAAGACACGGTTGGCGCAATGGCAGAACTGGTACAGCAGGGAAAAGTTCGCTACTTAGGATTGTCGGAAGCTGCCGCCGCTACAGTTCGACGCGCCCACGCGGTTCATCCAATTAGCGCGTTGCAAAGTGAATATTCGCTGTGGACACGCGATCCAGAAGACGAGATTTTACCGACCTTACGAGAATTAAACATTGGGTTTGTTCCTTATAGCCCAATGGGACGCGGATTTCTGTCTGGTAAGATTACCACTCCCGATGAGTTTGCACCCGATGATTTTCGGTCGGGCCAACCTCGATTTGAAAGCGAGAATTTCTACAAAAATCTCCAAATTGTGGAACAGGTCAAGGTGATCGCGTCTGAAAAAGGGGCGACACCGGGACAACTGGCACTGGCGTGGCTGCTGGCGCAGGGAGACGATATCGTTCCCATTCCGGGTACCAAACGTCGCACATATTTGGAAGAAAATGTTGTCGCAACAGACATCACCCTCACTGAAGACGATCTCGCTCGTATCAATGCGGTAGCGTCTAGAGATGCAGTGGCAGGCGATCGCTATTCGGCCTCGCTGATGCCAACCGTGAATCGTTAAGGTCACACAAAAGGATTTACGACAACCAAATTAAATACAAAACCCCAAAGGGCGTGTGCCGCGCCCCGACGGGGCGCGGCACACGCCCTTTGGGGTTTTAATCATGTCTACAGCAATCGAAGGGTTAATCAGAACGGGGTGCAGGGGTGGAACCCCTGGCTGGGGGCGCAGCCCCCATACCCTCTGTTTTAACCATCTTGACGGTTGCCATAACTACTGATCCGTTAGGAGCAAAACCATGAAAACCAGAACACTGGGTCAAGGACTTGTCGTTTCAGAACTTGGATTAGGCTGCATGGGTATGTCTGAGTTCTACAGCGGACGAGATGAGAATGAAGCGATCGCTACAATTCATCGCGCTTTAGAGTTGGGCGTTACTCTGTTGGATACGGCAGATATGTATGGCCCATTCACGAACGAACAGTTGGTCGGGAAGGCCATTCGCGATCGCCGCGACCAGGTCGTGATTGCAACCAAATTTGGCAATGTGCGAACAGAAGATGGCGGTTGGGCAGGCATCAGTGGTAAACCTGAGTATGTTCGGCAAGCGTGCGATGCCTCGCTCAAACGTTTGGGCATAGATACCATCGATCTGTATTATCAGCATCGGGTTGACACCACCGTTCCGATTGAAGATACGGTTGGGGCAATGGCAGAACTGGTGCAGCAGGGCAAAGTTCGCTATTTGGGACTGTCGGAAGCCGCACCCGCCACGATTCGACGGGCGTATGCGGTGCATCCCATTACGGCATTGCAAACTGAATACTCGCTCTGGAGCCGCGATCCAGAAGATGACATTTTGCCGACCGTGCGGGAGTTAGGAATTGGCTTTGTGCCTTACAGCCCCTTAGGACGAGGATTTCTCTCCGGTAGTATTACCAGTCCCAACGATTTGGCTGAGGATGATTACCGCAAACGGTCTCCTCGGTTCCAAGGCGAAAACTTCCACAAGAATCTGCAACTGGTGGAACAGGTGAAGGTGATCGCGTCCGAGAAAAATGCCACGCCCAGTCAGCTTGCTCTGGCATGGCTGCTGGCTCAGGGTAACGATATTGTGCCGATTCCGGGCACCAAACGGCGCGCCTATCTGGAGGAAAACGTTGGGGCAACTAAGATCACGCTGACCCCAGATGATTTGGCTCGCATTGATGCTGTCGCGCCGAAAGGCGTTACGGCAGGCGATCGCTATCCCGACATGAGCAGCGTCAATCGTTAATGACTGCACTTTAAAGAAATCCTAAATCACGAGTGGTGAAAGCATAGGTAAGCCGTACTTTCCACCACTCGTTTTAGGGTTTGCGCGTCGTTGCAACGCTATATCTTGTAAGGGCTATCGGGATTATCTCGGTTCCTTCTTAAGGAAAACATACAGAAAACATATAGTGGAGGGTTTTACCCTCTTGTCTCTCTAGGGATTCACGGATAGGATAGTTACGTAGCTTCACTGATCGATTTTTCTATAAGCAGTATAGATTCGAACAGCATAAAAAGTAGATCTCGTCAATGATCGTCCTCACGCAGTAGGGAGATTATTCTCACTTGAGTAAGTGATTCAGGTCAGTGTTTGAGGTGATAAATATATCCAAACTGGAGATGCGTAAAGCTCATCTAAAGTTGTGTGGGTGTAATGCGAATACAGGCAGATCTACTAAACGTTTCTATTGAACAAGTGGTTGATCACATTTTTTCTACTCGTAGAATTACTCGTGCCGACCAGGAATGCTTCATGTCTCTAGTTCTCTCTAAAACGTCCCTGAGCGCTATTGAGGAGACTCAAATTAATCGAGTGTTTGACGGACTGCGCCGGGGATTGATCCGAGTTGTCGATTAGCAAAATTCCATAGTGTGAATTTAACGAACGGGCTTTGACGATGTTGCGCGACGTGCAACATCGTCAAAGCCCGATTTGCTGTATGTCTGTTGAAGACTCGCGTTTTATAGCACTACACATCACGTTAGGACAAAGGGTGTGTGAGCCTAGGGGTTCCCTGCACCCCGTTCTAACCCTTACGTGACGCGCAAAATCGTGCCCCTCGCAAAGCGAGGGGCACGATTTTGCGCCATTTCAGATGCCCGACAGGCATCTGAAATGGCGCTATCGAATTGACATTTATTTAATGCGATACTCGATTCCAGGAGAAAATTGCGGCCTGTATCATGACCCTCAAAAAATTTGGCTTGCTTGCAGCGATCGCCCTATTGGTTGCCTTATGGTTAACTCCAGTAGCAGCACGGCCATCCGGTTCCGTAACGGTACAAATCTTGGCTGTCAACGATTTTCACGGCAATCTCGAACCTCCCTCTGGTTCATCTGGACGCATCGGTTCTGTCGATGCGGGTGGGGTTGAGTATTTAGCAGCACACATTCGCACGTTGCGAGCGACGAACCCTAATACAGTAGTGGTGTCTGCGGGTGATTTGATTGGGGCCAGTCCGCTCCTGTCGGCCCTCTTTCATGATGAGCCGACAATTGAAGCCTTTAACCAAATTGGTTTAGATGTTAATGCCGTCGGAAACCACGAATTTGATGAAGGCGCGACAGAGCTGCTGCGAATGCAAACCGGAGGATGCCACCCGGTGGATGGGTGTCAGGATGGCGATCGCTTTTCGGGGGCTAAATTTCGGTTCCTGGCCGCCAATGTGATTCGCGCTAGCACAGGTAAAACGCTGTTGCCCAGCTATCAAATCCGCCAAATGAATGGGGTCAAGATGGCCTTTATTGGCATGACTTTAAAGGGAACACCCAGCATTGTGTCACCTTCAGGCGTAGCCGGGTTTACCTTCGCGGATGAAGCCGATACGGTTAATGCGTTGATTCCAGAACTGAGACGAAAAGGAGTAAAGGCGATCGCCGTTCTGATTCACGAAGGGGGCTTTAATTCAGGGGGCTTTAACGAGTGTCCTGCTCTCTCTGGAGCAATTCTAGATATTGTTAATCGCACCGACCCGGAAGTCGATCTGTTTATCACTGGGCACACCCACCAGGCATACAACTGTGTGATTAACGGACGATATATTACCAGCGCTGCATCGTTTGGTCGATTAGTCACTGATATTGATCTGACAATTGATCGAGCGACGGGAGACGTGAAGGCGATCGCGGCTAACAACCGGATTGTGACCCGCGATTTACCCAAAGATACTGGTATGACGGCTTTGATCGCGAAATATAAAGCTGTTTCCGACCCGCTTGCCAATCGAGTGATCGGCTCCATTACAGACTCGATTACTCGCGAAACTACACCAGCCGGGGAATCTGCGCTAGGCGATGTGATTGCAGATGCTCAACTGGCTGCCACGGCTGATCCTGCCTTAGGCCACGCTGTCGCAGCATTGATCAATCCGGGCGGCATTCGGGCCGATCTGGCCTACACTCAAAGCGGCACGGAAGGCGATGGGAAGGTGACCTATGGCGAAGCCTTTACCATTCAACCGTTTGGCAATAGCTTAGTCACCCTAACGCTCACCGGAACGCAAATTAAGCAACTGCTCGAACAGCAGTTTGACAATCCTGAACCCGGACAGAATCGCATTCTTCAGGTTTCAAACGGCTTCACTTATACCTGGAGTGCCAGTGCTCCTGCGGGCGATCGCGTCCATGACATCAAAATCAAGGGTGCTTCTATCAATCCAAATGAATCCTACCGCATCACCGTCAATAGCTACCTGGCCGACGGAGGCGACAAATTTTTGGTGTTGAAAGAGGGGAGCGATCGACTTGGCGGTGCATTAGACCTGGATGCATTCGAGGCATATTTTAAGAACCGATCGGCTGTTGCACCTGGGGGGCGCGATCGGATTCAAACGATCAATTAATTCTTGACAGATATCTTCCAAAAATTCGGCATTTACAAGTTAATTATGGGTGTGGCAAATACCCTGTAGAGACGTGCCAGTGACACGTCTCTACACAACGTCAATATAACGACCACAAAACACCCACAAAAAAATGCCCTGCGCAACGCACAGGACATTTTTTTGCAAATTGCCACCATCTGTTATCAGATGGTGGCAACGGTAACGACTACTACACGGCTGCCGCTTGGCGCTCTTTGGCTTCCTTAATCACAGCTTCCGCAACGTTTGTCGGGCAAGGCGCGTAGTGTGAAAATTCCATCGAGAACTGACCACGACCAGAGGTCATTGTCCGCAGGTCTCCAATGTATCCAAACATTTCGCTCAGCGGCACGTCAGCCTTCACGCGAACGCCCATTGGGTTCGTGTCCTGAGACTTGATCATGCCCCGACGACGGTTCAGGTCACCAATAACATCACCTACGTGAGCATCGGGTGTGAACACATCTACCTTCATGATCGGCTCTAGCAACTGCGGGCCAGCCTTGGGCAGAGATTGACGATACGCTGCTCTAGCCGCGATTTCAAACGCCATAGCGGAGGAGTCAACCGGGTGATACGCACCATCCGTCAACGTAACCTTCAAGTCTACGCAGGGGAACCCAGCCAGTGGGCCACGAACGATGCTGGTTTCGAAGCCTTTTTGAACCGCAGGCCAGTATTCTCTGGGAACGTTACCGCCCGTCACCTTCGACTCAAATACAAACCCAGTGCCCGCTTCACCCGGTTCAATCACATAGTCGATCTTACCGTACTGACCCGAACCACCAGACTGCTTCTTGTGGGTGTAGCTGTCTTCCAGACGCTTGGTGATAGATTCACGATAAGCAACCTGAGGCTTACCAACTTCCACTTCTACGCCGTGAGTCCGCTTAAGGATGTCAACCTTAATATCCAAGTGCAATTCACCCATCCCTTTGATGATGGTTTCGCCGCTTTCCTCATCGGTTACAACGTGGAAAGAGGGATCTTCCTGAACCATTTTGGTCAAGGCGGTCATCATCTTCTCGTCAGTTCCCTTTTTCTTGGGCTTAACGGAGATTGAGATCACGGGATCGGGGAACACCATCGGTTCCAGGGTTGCTGGCTGCTTGGGATCGCAGAGGGTGTGTCCAGTCTGGACGTTCTTCATCCCCACGATCGCCACAATGTCACCCGCTTGTGCAGCGTCGATCTCTTCACGAGAATCAGCGTGCATTTCTACCAAGCGGCCTACCCGGTCAGTCTTACCCGTAGCGGTATTGAGGATAGTATCGCCTTTTTCCAATTTGCCGGAATACAGACGAACGAAGGTCAGCGCTCCAAAGCGATCGTCCATAATCTTGAACGCCAGCGCTCGTAGAGGTTTGGTGGGGTCAACGATGGCGAACTCGCCTGTCTCGTTACCTTCCAGATCCACTTCAGGCTGAGGATTGACTTCCATCGGGTTAGGCAGGTAGTCAACTACAGCATCCAGCACAAGCTGTACGCCTTTGTTCTTGAAGGAAGAACCGCAGTAGGTTGGGAAGAAGGCCAGCTTGCGTGTACCCTCACGGACACAGCGCTTGATGTCTTCGATCGCGATTTCTTCACCTTCCAGATACTTCTCGATCAGATCGTCATCCTGTTCGACGGCCATTTCGATCAGCTTGTCGCGATAGATTTCAACATCATCGACCATATCGGCGGGCACAGGCTCAATCTTAAAATTGAGGGGGTCGCTGGAGTCATCCCAGATCCACGCTTTGCGGGTCAATAGGTCAACAACGCCACGGAACTGTTCTTCAACCCCGATTGGTAGAACCATCACCAGGGGCTTAGCAGCCAGCACACTTTCAACTTGCTTAACTACCCGATAAAAATCGGCACCTGTACGGTCAAGCTTATTGATATAGATGATTCGGGCTACTTTAGAGTCGTTGGCATAGCGCCAGTTGGTTTCAGACTGAGGCTCTACCCCGCCTGAACCGCAGAAAACCCCAATACCTCCGTCGAGAACCTTAAGCGAGCGGTATACCTCGATCGTGAAGTCTACGTGACCTGGGGTGTCAATGATATTGAGCTGGTGGTCATTCCAGAAGCAAGTCGTCGCGGCAGACTGAATCGTGATGCCCCGCTCTTGCTCCTGCTCCATGAAGTCTGTTGTTGCAGCACCCTCATGAACCTCACCAATTTTGTGGATTTTACCTGTTAATTTCAGGATTCGTTCGGTTGTAGTGGTTTTACCTGCATCGACGTGAGCGAAGATGCCGATATTGCGATAGCGAGTGAGGTCTTTCATGTCTGCTCTTTGAGTTGGATACTAGAAACGGCTGGTGACCACCTTTAGGGGCTACTCAGGGTAAATTGGTGTTGACTTCGTAGTCAGCGCGGGTTCGATCCCAGTCACTCGAAACCTTACTTATGAAGTTCCCGGTTTACTCAGGGCGATTATACTGACTGTAAGATATCTTAATGTAGAATGGGGATGCGCTCCAAGGGTCTGAAGGCATTTGGGCACGAAATTTTGCTGTCTACTTCGGAAACGCTCTATTGCCGTAAAGCAAGGTAATTCAGCCATTCTCCCTAACATTATGTATTGTAACAATCTGGTACGAGATTGAAAGGTCAGCAACCGTACTTTTTGTAGGGCTTCAGGTACGGTTTTCAGCATTCATTCCGTTTTCTCATTCTGCAAATCGGGGCAGTGCAAACTCGCCTGCGGC
>DATNPS010000218.1:0-9883 GCA_036703095.1 Crinalium sp.
CGCCCGACGGGCGCGCAAAATCCACAATTGGTTTCAAACGAGAATTGCTGCCACAACAAAAATCAGTGAATTTACGTGAGAGCGATCGCCCTAACACAAACTCCTGACTCGATCTTGAGGATACCCACTTCGGTCGCGAAATTACGGACTTTAGACTAATTTTGCTGAGGTTTCACAAAATCCTTAAAGGCGAACTTCGTTCGGATAGCCGCGAATTCGTTCGCCAGGTTCAGTCTAGAAATCATCCTAAAAATCATCATTGAAGGTTCCTGGTTGAGCAGGCCGACGGCTTCTGCTCAGGAAGGGTAGCACGGCGGCTGTTCCGACTGTTCCGATCGCTGCACCGAAAGCAAGGACGATTCCCAGAGGCATCTGGATAGATTGCATGGTGAGGAATCGCAGGGTGACTGGCGTTGCGTTTTGCACTGAAACAAGGGCGATCGCGCTAATCCAAAATGCCACGACCAGTGAGGTGAGAAAGTTAGCCATATCCAGAATGAATAGTGAAGGTCAGCGAATCCTTGGGATCATGGATAAATTAAAACCAAGGTTTTAATTTTGAAAAATGCGGCTCTGCCGCATTTTTCAAAATTAAGTTTCGGGTTTTATTAAATTCACGATCCTTATCTTCTAGTATGGAATCTCTTGAATCATCTGAGTAATCGTGTTGCGAATCTGCGCTTGATCCACTTCGGTTCGATTTTCCAGATACACGCGCAGCAACGGTTCTGTGCCAGAGGGGCGCAGCAAAATCCAATCGCCGTTTTCCAGATAGAGCTTAATGCCATCCTTATAGCCCACCTGTTTTACAGCCAGTCCCGCAATCGATTGCGGCGGTTGGTTGGTAAAGAACTGGAGGATGCTGCTTTTTTGTGAATGGCTGAGCTGCATGTCGATGCGATGTTCCAATAGCGGCCCACCCGCTTCAGCAATACTCTCCTGTAAGAGCTGACTGAGCGGCTTCCCTTCAAAAGCGATCGCCTCCAGCACCAGCAGATTTGCAAAAATGCCGTCTTTTTCAGGAATGTGGCCGATTACGCTGAGTCCACCCGACTCTTCGCCACCAATCAGAACAGGGGTTTCTCTCATTTTTTGTCCAATATGCTTGAATCCGACTGGCGTTTCATAAACATCCAACCCGTACTTCAGGGCTAAATTATCGAGTAAATGCGTGGTCGCAACGGTGCGGGCGATTGCCCCAGTTTTACCTTTGTGGCGAATTAAATGACGCGTGAGCATCAGCAAAATGGCGTTCGGAGTTGGGATATTGCCCTGTTCATCGACAAGGCCAAAGCGATCGCCATCGCCATCTGTTGCCATCCCTAAATCTGCACCATCCTGTTGTACAGCCCTTCTAAGTTTCGCAAGCTGTTTCCCTTTCGGATCGGGGTTACCACCGCCAAACAGCACATCTCGCTCGGAATGCAGCGTATCAAAGACGCAGCCGCAATGATTTAACGCATCGCTGAGATAAGAGTAGGAGTTGGAATATAGAGCATCATACGTGACCGTAAATCGAGAACGCCGAATTTGCTCAACATCAAGCTGACTGTAAATAAACTGCAAATAGTCCGGTTTTGGATCAAATGTAGAAATGCGATGAGCTGCTTTTCCGGTAGGAGGAATGGCAGACGCAGCCGGCAGTTGAGCCACAATCGCGTTGGTAATTTCAGATGTGGCAGGCCCAGCATAATCGGGAATATATTTGATGCCGCAGTAAGAAGCAGGATTGTGGCTGGCGGTAAACATTAGTGCTCCGGCGGATTGGAGATGACGGGCGCTGAAGGCAATCACGGGCGTTGGGCAGCTTTGTTCAGCCAGTTTAACCGTCCATCCCGCCTCAGCCAAAATTTCGGCAGCCGTTACGGCAAATTGATCGGCCAAAAATCGGGTATCGTAAGCCACCAATACAGGGCGATCTTGAGAATACGCTGTGCTGAGATAAGCGGCGATCGCCCGCGCCACCCGGCACACATTCGCAAATGTAAAATCAGCAGCAATCACGCCACGCCATCCATCCGTGCCAAATTGAATAGGCGTTGACTCATGACCGGAAGTTATCAAAATCCCACCCTGCCCAACTCATTAACTATGGCTCTCTTTATCTTCAAGACTTAGGCACTTTGTGCGGCGGCCTGAGAGTTTTTGAATAATTTTGCGAAGGCTTTGCCTTCGCAAAATTATTCAACTGTGTAAGTCCCATCTTCTAAAATTTTGACTAAAATCCGCAACAGGTCTTCTAAATCAGCAGGAACTCGATAAAGATTGAGATCTTGAGTCACTTGGCGAGACTTGCGATTGAAAACACCGAACTGCCAGATGTTTCCAGTTGAAATGGCACCTTTCAGAATCGGTTGCTCAGAATCAATCCACTGATCGAGGGCAATTAATTCGATCGCTAGTTGAACAAAGCCCCGTTCTAAATCTTCATTCTTTGCCTCAATCACAAGAAATGTTTGATCATTTTGCAGCAAGTAATCCAGAGAACCTTTCAGTTGATTGCTAACGGCAACAGGGTACTCAACATTCAGAGTAGCTTGAGTGTAATGCAGTATATCCGTTAACACAGGCGCAATCAAAAACTCTCGTCGTGCCATTTCACTGGTCAGGCTGAGGCGAGGTAGGCTCTCTTCAATCCGAGCTTTGAGATCCGCTAAACGATCCAGGTTGCCGAGATAGTGAGGTAGGTTCAACGAGCATCGCTGAAGGGTCACATTAAAATAGGCCAGGATGTCTTGTGGGGCAAAGTTAAGTTTGAAATAATCAGCAAACGTGTATGCTTGATCAGGCTGAATAATTTGAGGTTTAGGCATGGCGGTTATGGTTCCAGAATTTGGGCAGCTTCGCTGGTAAGACTAATATAGGGAAGGCTCTCTTCAATCCGAGTTTTGAGGTTACTGAGTTGATAAAGAGTAGCTGTTGATTGCGGTAATGATAGAAGCGATCGCTTGAGCGTGTAGCCAAATTCCGCCAGAATGTCTTCTGGTTCATAACTGAAGTTTAGCCGACGACGTGCAAGAAAAACTCTGCCCCGCGAAACGCTCTCGCAGAGAGCATTTTGGGGCGCGGTAGAGATTATTAGTCTTATAGCAATCGAGGGGTTAGTTAGGACGGGGTGCAGGGGTGAAACCCCTGGCTGGGGGCCGCAGCCCCCATACCCCCTGTCCTAACCATCTCAACGGTTGCTATATCTATTCTGATCAACGTGAATTCGACAGCCTGATTTTGCGTGCGCGTCGCACACGCAAAATCGGGCTTTTGGAGGTGTCGCGCGACACCTCCAAAAGCCCGATCATCGAATTCACGTTGATCAACGTCTGTTCGTCGAATTCGCATTTCGCAGCGATCGAATAGTGGCGATCGCTCCTTCTGCGACCCGATCTATCTCGTCTACCGTGTTAAACCGTCCAATGCCAAACCGAACGGAAGCATACGCCAGCTCATCGGAATGTCCCAATGCTTTCAGCACATGAGAGGGTTCCGTTTTGGCTGATGTGCAGGCCGATCCAGATGATACGGCAACCAAGGGCTGCAATCCTAATGCCAGCGCTTGACCATCGACGCCCTCAACGCTGATGTTTAGATTGCCGGGAAGTCGCTGGGTAAGATGTCCGTTGAGATGCAGTCCGGGCAGTTGGCTTAACTGAGTCCAGAGGCGATCGCGCAAGTCGCTGATCCGTTGAGATTCTGCGTCCAGTTCGGCTAAGCCTAACTCAACGGCTTTAGCGAATCCTACAATTTGTGGCGTATAAAGAGTGCCCGATCGCATCCCTCGCTCATGCCCACCGCCATGCAGTTGCGGAGCCAGTTGCACTCTGGGATCGCGACGCCGCACATAGAGCGCACCAATGCCTTTCGGGCCATAGACTTTATGAGCAGTGAGAGACATTAGATCAAGCTGCATCGCTTCAACAGCTAGCGGAATTTTAGCGATCGCCTGAGCCGCATCCGTATGGAATAGCACGTCATGACGGCGACATAAAGCCCCGATCGCGGCCAGCGGTTGCAGAACGCCAATTTCGTTATTAGCGGCCATCACCGATACCAACACGGTATCAGACCGAATCGTCTGCTCTAACTTATCTAGATCCAGCAAACCATCCGACTGAACGGGTAAAACCGTTACATCAAAGCCAAGTGTTTGCAAATAGCGGCAGGGATCAAGCACCGCATTATGTTCAGTTTGCACCGTGACAATATGACGACCACGAGCAAAATAGGCTTCCGCAACCCCTTTAATCGCTAAGTTATTGGCTTCTGTCGCACCACTGGTAAAAATGATTTCTTCGGGAGCCGCATGGATGGCCTTTGCCAATGTTTCTCGTGCCTGTTTAACTGCCGCCTCCGCTTCCCAGCCATACTGGTGCGATACACTGGCTGGATTACCAAAATGCTCAGTAAAGTAGGGCAGCATTGCTGCCAAAACTCGCTGATCAACTGGGGTAGTGGCGTTACAGTCCAGATAAATAGGGCGATGCACCATACGGTTGTTGGGTGTTAGGTGTTGGGCGTTGGGATTGAGCATGAAGTAGGGTGAGCATTGTCACCTTACCCAAAATTCTATAACTCGACTTTAGTCGCTGGCGACATCTTCTAAGTCGCAACCTCAAACACCAGTTGGGGCACCAAAAGCACCCCTTCAGCCGTGTTCACCTGGTTACCAATGCCCAAAAAGCGATCGCCCGTTCCCAGCACTCGCCGAATTCCAGGTTCACCCGTCAGCACGCCGTCTTGATCAATAAAACGTTGCCCCTGACACCATCGTTTGGCGTCCAGATCTGGCAGGGTGACAGCAGGCAGGTGAGTCAATACAATTGCGGGTGCGATGGGTTGAAACCGTTGGTCTTGCACCTGTGCGGCAAACTCATCCAGCGTTAGACTCGTATCTAGCGTAAATCCTGCACTTTCAGTCCGCCGCAGAGCCGCTAGCGTTGCACCCGTGTTTAGCATTTCGCCAAGATCACGAGCGATCGCCCGAATATATGTACCACTACCACAAGCGATCGCAATATCCAGTTCTGGAAACTCTTGCGATCGCCAATCTAAAACATCAATTTGGTAGATTTGCACCGTTCGCACGGGGGCCTGCACGGCTTCTCCGGCGCGCGCCAAATCATACAGCCGCTTGCCTCCCACCTGAATCGCGCTATAGCTCGGTGGAATTTGTTGGATTTCGCCCTGAAATTTAGGCAAAATCGCTTTCACGGCATCCAGTTCTAGCCAGGGAACAGATTGAGCGGCCAGAATGTCGCCCTCTAAATCATCCGTTGCCGTTCTTACGCCAAACCGAACGGTCGCCCGATAGGCTTTGCCCTGCTGTAAGAATTGCAATAGACGGGTTGCTCGCCCTAATGCGATCGGTAATACACCTGTTGCTGCCGGATCAAGAGTGCCACCATGACCGACTCGCTTAAGTTTCAGTAACTTTCTGACGCGAGCCACACAGTCATGAGACGTTAGCCCTGCTGGTTTATTGAGATTGAGAAACCCGTCCACTACAACTCTATGCTGGAATAACCTGAACAATCAGCGATCGCCGATCCAATGATTGCACCTTTCCGGCTTCACCGATATCAGCGACGATTCGCTCAAGCAATTTTACAGCAAGTTCTCGATGTTGATTTTCACGTCCCCGCAAGCGAACCTGAAACTTCACAGAATCACCCTTGCCCAGCCACTGAACCGCTCTATCAATCCGCAGCGTGTAGTCCGATTCACCTACATTAGGACGAAGCCTAACTTCTTTAACCGTTGGTGTGGCACTTGGCCGATGGCGTTTCTTCTGTTGGTACTGATGCTTGCCGTAATCTAAAATTTTAGCGACCGGAATGTCTTTCCCCGCAGAAACCACGACAAGATCCAGGTCTACACTTTCAGCTAACTTTAGCGCTTCACGGGTATCAATTAACCCGCGATTATTATTTTCATGGTCAATCAGAAGGACTTGGGGAGATCTGATTTGACGGTTGATCAATTGTTTTTCAGCGATAACGGTGTCCTCTCTAAACTCAATCGGTTTTGAACTTCAACACTACTAGGATAACGCAAGGCTGATGAGGTGATCCGCTGTTGACACAGAGCTACATCATCTCACTGCGCGCCACACATAATCCTAAAGCCCGATGTTATCTGCGTAATACACAAATAACACCGGGCCGTATAGTTGCTAAGAAAGCAAGCCTTTTTGGTGAATATCCAAGGAGTAATGGTATTGCACAGCAGCACCACTCCCCTTAATGAGTATCCACACCATATTAATAGTTGCGGGAGAAGCTATTGCTCCGACGACCGCCGCCGCCAAACGAACCTCTGTCTTCACGAGGCTTGGCTTTGTTGACTCTGAGGTCACGTCCCATCCACTCTGCTCCATCAAGAGCTTCAATGGCGGCGTCTTCCTCAGCGTCTGTTCCCATCTCTACGAAACCAAAGCCGCGCATGCGGCCTGTTTCGCGATCGGTGGGAAGCTGAACCCGCTTAACGGTGCCATATTCTGCGAATACAGCCGTTACATCGGCTTCCGTAACTTGGTAGGAAAGATTTCCTATATAGATCGACATAGATTTTCTCCAAAATCAAAAGAAAGCTGAGAGTGAGATTTCGGAGAGAAGCCTGCCAATACAAAACGTGAAAAATTCGTTAGTGCTAGAAACAAATGCTGCAACCGATCTTAATCTCATGCACTATCCTAACACTTCTTTACTGAATTTGCAGGTTGTTTACATAGGAATACAGCAATTTTTCTTTTGAAGTTGAACGCGGGTTTGGCACGCCTGATAGGTACGCCAAATCCGCATTTGATATTGGGCAAACAGGCATGATTTTGTAACCCCGCAGGAACGTAGTGCTATGTACCAGCCCCAGAAATCACATGTCCACCCACCCTTGCTGATGTGGGGATCTGCTGAAGCTCCTACGACCGCATGTTCTAGGTGGATAAGTGTTCCATCTTATTCAAGAGTGTCGCGTGCGCGACATGCGACACCCCTAAAACCCCTTTTGGCGATCGCATTTACGTATCCAGGTATTGATTTTTTCCCTCCAAATGCAACATTTAATTAGCTCGATTTCAAGAATTCTTTAGCTTTGAGAAGTGATTCTTATTTTGTGATCTTAAAACTATCTATAAATTCTCCAGAGCGATCCCGCCTGACATCAATATCGGATGTAGCACGAAAAATCCGTCTGGGAAGGACATTTCTGCATTTTGGGTTTGTTGCTCATGCATTAGCGCCCTATACTAAGGCATGATTTCTTCCGGACGCTCGCATATTGAATCGTTTTCATAACCCCCCTTTGGATAGATTTTCTAAAAATGAGAATAACGGTACCTTCCAGACAGACAACGTTATGAGTTGAAAATAAGCAATCCTGTTGAATTCTTAGATTGAGTCGTTAAACTGTAACCATAATTTCTTGACATACTAGCCCTGCTTTATCACGGGTTTGGATTACTGTGTTTAAGTATCTTCCGCCGCTCAATGAGCATAATCTCCCTTATCCAGACACCATTCACCCGATTGTGGTTCACTTTGTCATTGCAATGGTGCTATTTGCAGTGATCTGTGATGTGATCGCATACGTTACCAAAGATTCACGACTGTATGAGGTGAGTTGGTGGAATCTGGTGTTTGCAACAGTTTCTATTTTTATCGCGGTCATCTTTGGACAAATTGAAGCTGGCCTTGCAGAGCCATATAACGCTGCGGTTGCAACGCTGGATCTCCATACTATTCTTGGTTGGTCTCTGTCCGCCATCGTAGCGGGGGTTACAGCTTGGCGGTACGTCATTCGTTCGCAAGCCATACCACAGCTACCTATTTCGTACCTAACGGTCAGTGTGCTGCTGGGAGTATTGGTTCTTGTTCAAACCTACTTAGGTGACCTATTGGTATGGGTCTATGGTTTACACACCATCCCCGTTGTAGAAGCCACTAAAGCAGGGGGATTGCTATGAATCCAGACCTGCTAGAACAGTTGGGGGATCAGCTCGGCCCAAATGGGCTGCCCTACGTTATTCCGATCCACCCCAATCTGGTGCATTTGACGCTGGGGTTATTTATTGCGGCGATCGCCTTTGATATTGTTGGAGTCTTGTTCCCGGTTGATAAAGCTGTCTTTCGCTATCTCGCCATTCCCGTCACTCGCTCCAGTTTGTTTGACGTGGGCTGGTACAACATGCTGGCCGCTGCAATCATTACATTCTTTACCGTCATGTCCGGCTTTTATGAAATGCTCTTAGCGGCCCCCCTGGCGGATGTTAAAAGTGCCTGGGGATTGCAAGCGCTGGACACGATGGTCTGGCATGGCGTGGGCGGTGTATTGCTGCTGACGTTGATCGTCGCCATGACGGTTTGGCGTGGCTTTCAACGTTTCCAGTGGCGCAAAGATATGGCCAGACAGGTGCAGTGGAGTTATGTCGCGGCAGGTCTGCTGATTTTTGTGCTGATGTTCTTACAGGGAACGCTGGGTGCTCATTTGGGCGGTGAGTTTGGCATTCATGTCACGGCTGATCAAATGCTGCATCTGGGCGAGAATCCGAATCAACTGTAGGGAAGGCAGGAGGCAGGAGGTAGAGGGCAGAAGTATAACGTGTGAAGGGCAAAGTGTCATGACGAAACTCCGCGCAATTCTAATAATGACGGTCTATGCCATCTTCGCTGCATTGGTTAGCGTCTGGATGGCCAAGCAATCTTATTCCTGGTTTCCGCCAGAGGCGGCGGCAGAAGCCAAGCTACACGATGATTTGTTTAGCCTGTTTACAGGGTTGGGCACCTTCATTTATTTAGGCGTTATTGGCCCGTTTCTCTACTCCCTCGTGTTTCACCGGGCCAGTAAGTATGACATGAGTGATGCCCCTCCAGTGGAAGGAAATATCTTGCTAGAGGTGATCTGGACGGCCACGCCTCTCGTTCTGGTATTAACGCTTTCATTTGTGAGCTATCGCACCTATGAAAAGATGGCCGTGCGGGGGCCAATGGAATTAGTGCATCTCCACATGCCTCAGATGATTGAGCCTGCCTATGCGGAACCGTTTGACAGCACGCCGCAACAGGACATTCAGAATGCCGTGGAGAATGCCCCGATCGAGCAAATCGATGTCACCGCAAAGCAGTGGGCCTGGATCTTTCACTATCCAGAGCAGGATGTCACCAGTACGGAATTGCATTTACCCGTTGATCGGCGGGTGCGGTTCAGGTTGCGATCGCAAGATGTTCTGCATGGCTTTTATATCCCCGCATTTCGCCTGAAGCAGGATGTAGTTCCCAATCACGAAATTGATTTTGAACTCACGCCGATCAAAACGGGTACGTATCGCTTGCGCGACTCCATGTTTAGCGGCACGTATTTTGCAGCGAATCAAGCCGATGTCGTCGTTCAACCCTTTAGTGACTATCAGCAATGGCTGGCAGATGCCGCGAATCAAACGCCTACATCTGCATTTAACCAAGCCGCATTTGAATATAGTCAGGCTATGGGTAACCCAGATTCGGCAGGTTCCACCAAAGATAATGTTGCCGTTCGCGGTTGGCAGACGATCCCGCCCGCCCCGCCCCCTGTTGTGAATTTTGCACCGTAGTTGGGTGCTGGGTGTTGGGTGTTGGGAAGGAGGGGTGGGGTATGGAGCGTAAGTTTTTTCTCCCCTATCTTCCCCACCTCCCCTATCCTCCCCACCTCCCCTCTCTTCTCCATCTCCCCCACCTCATCATCACCTCATGACCAACATCTCGATCGAGACACCCCTAACCCGCGCCCAACCTTACCCTGGTGCGCCGGATAACTGGAAGCGGTTTTTCACCTTTAGCACTGACCATAAGGTCATCGGCATTCAATACATCGTGACGTCCTTCTTCTTTTTCCTGGTGGGCGGCATCTTTTCGATGAT
>DATNPS010000290.1:0-4892 GCA_036703095.1 Crinalium sp.
ATGCCCCAGCGTCCGCCAGAGATATGATCTAGCGTCGCCCCATACTTCGCCAGATGCAGCGGATGCAGTGGCCCATACAGCACATGAATCGTCGAAATTAACATGATCGACTGAGTAACGCTGGTCAGCGCGGCTGTGGTCATAAACGAATCCAACGCCTGACCGTTGAATACGCCACCGTATCCCCCTTTGGGCAACCACTGAGATAGCGCAAACACCAGATCAAACCCCAGCGCTTCGCAGCGCAATACCAACGATTTGTTGTATTCAAACTGCCAGTCGGTTGTGCGGGGCAATGTGGAAGCACTCCAGCCACCCGCCTGAATCGGGAGAAACAAGCCAAGTAGAACAGGTTGTTTCAGCGCACGAGACAGAGGACTATCGGGAAAGTCCGTGGGAGATGCAAAATGCTTCCATCCAACGATCGAACCGGGATAATGAATGAGAACCATAATGGCGATCGGATATATAAATTTAGCGTCTTCCGAAATACATCAGAATTACGACCACTGCTCTGGAGACACCCAGTTGTAATTGGAATCTTTAACATCGATCTTTTTAGGGATCACGTTCAACTCAGTGAATGTGTCTGCCATGTTTTGCAATGCGGTTAACACTTCATCATCCACTGGAACAATCCGGCGATCGCCCGCCCGCTCTTGCACCGTTTGCATAATCAATGGATCGAGTTCATACACTTTGGCTAGCAATTTAGCGGTGTCTGAAACATTGTCTTTAGCCCAGGCTCCGGCATGATTTACTTCTTCCAGAATGATTTTGAGCGCATCGGGATGTTGACTCACTAACTCTGGCGTTGCGTAATAGAAAGCAGGACTTTCAAACGTGGCGCGATCGCCAAAAATATCATTCAAATCTGCGATCGCACGAGTTTTCAGCGACGTTTGTGTTTGAGCCGTATAGGGGTCCCAAATCACCCAGGCATCAATATCACCTCGTTCAAAGGCGGGCAGTGCATCCGCAGGTGAGAGGAACACAGGTTCAATGTCACTGAGTTTCAAATTTGCCTTCTTTAAGGCTTGCACAATAATGTAGTGAGAACTTGACCCCTTCGCAAAAGCAACTTTTTTGCCGTTCAAATCCGCCAGCGTTTTAATCGGAGATTGGTCTAATACGAGAATGGCCTGTCCCGTTAAACTAGCACTTCTTTCTCTGGCAACCCGTACAAACGGTTTGTCGCTTGATTGTGCAAACACACTACCTGTGCCGCCGCCGCCACCAAAGTCGATCGACTTAACGCTCATCGCTTCTAAAAGCGGAGATGTGGATGGAAATTCTGTCCATTCTACTTTAATGCCCAACGGCTCTAGACGTTTCTCTAATGAACCTTGAGCATAGAGAATTTCCAGGTTAGCCATTCCTTTCTGGTGCGCCATCTTTAGCACTTTGAGCTGACTCTCTTGCGGTGCTGAAGATGGCGAATTAGCAGATGTTGCTGGGGTTGGTGTAGTACAGGCCGTAAACACCAAACTGAGAATCAATCCAATACCAAATAGCAAAATAAATGATCTACGCGATCGCTGAATAAATAATCCTGATCCAAATGTGCGACCAGTTCTGATGACCGGAAAGAACAAACCCAAGACATTGCGAATGAAGCGAATTAACATAATTTTCCCTTCGTAAGCACAGTGAGTAGCAACAGCAGTGAAGGTTAGAACGAGTGACCACTAACGATCTCCTCGCTCTAATCGTTAATACTGACCAGAGTCGGTAATTGTTCAACTGGAATATCTAACAACACCGCCAGCAGCTCTTTGCGCCATGCGTCATAAATCACGCCGAATTCTGGGACTTCAAAGCCGAGGGCACGCTGGGCGCGATGCCAGAAATCCTTTAAGTAAGAATTACGGCGACGTTGGATCTCGTTGTCCAGTCTCAGCAATTCTGTCGCCAGCGTACTCCGCTGTCCGGGAGAAGCTTGTTCGTATTCTCGTTGCCACCACGTCACCACATCGCGACGGTGAACGGCTTCGTCGGGCAAAATGCGATCGCTTGCAAACTGTGCCGATTCCGGTTCGCTAATCTGAGTTAACCGACTGGTGAGCAGCAAGATGGCTACAATGTGCAGTTCGTAATGCAACTCCCAGGCCAGAAAGCTGAGCCAGCTTTGAGTAGGCAAATCGCCTAAATACTCTTGATGCCACTGCACCTGCTGTTGAATTTCTGCAACGGGATCATGTCCAGACAGTTCAAAAACTCGCTGTCGGGTGTGTATCGAATGAGCACCATCATCGCCAATCTGACGACTGAGAAACAACTGCACATCTGGATGGTCTGAAAAGAGATCAGCGATCGCCCGTGCGCAAACTTGCACAATAAACAGATCGTGAGCCGCACCCGCAATTCGGTAGCGATAAAAATGATCCCACTCATCCACCGTTTCGGGTTGACGAGAATCTCCAGTTTTCTTAAGGGGAATATGAGGTGCGTACTGGGCCAATAGTCGATTAAACGTTTCAACTTCCCACTCAAACGACCAGGTGAAACGAGTCAATGTAGTTGTCATGGAATACTCCAAATTCTGTTTACCAGTACCAATTACCAATTTCGTAGGTTGGGTTGAGCAGTGCGAAACCCAACGGGATCGGGGATGTTGGGTTTCCTGCGTCAACCCAACCTACACTTCATGAACATTTTCTTAAGTTGTCAAATTAATAGCCGTATCAAGTTCCTTCGGTTTATCCTACGAGTGTTAACGCTTGCACTCGTGGCATAATTTCTGTAGAAAAGCGCTGCATTTCGGTTGTAAAGGGTTGAAATTGCAGCATGAAGGTATCTACTCCAGATTCTACAAAATCAGCGATGCGTCGAGCTACGGTGTCATAGCTACCCACTAATTCTGCTGCTGTTCCGCCATTGCTCCCCACACTCGGATACTTTGCCAAATTTTTGAACATAACCACGTCTGAATCCACGCCTTTGAGTAATTTAGAGCGATCGTCATGACTCACTAATTCACTCAAAATTTGAAACTCCTCTTGTGCTTCTGCATCGGTAGGTCGGGCAATAACAAATGCAGACATGGCAAACCGCAGGGGATGAGGTAACAATCGCGGAACTTGTCTCACCTCTCGAATCGTTTGTCGAATCACGTCAATCGGACGACCGTTCAGGAAAAAGACATCTGCTTCTCGTGCGGCTAACGCCCGTGCAGGTTCAGACTCTCCGCCTAGATACACTCGCGGATGCGGTTGGGCGATCGCACGCGGGGCAAGCTGTAAATCCTGAACCTGGAAATACCGACCCGCAAAATCAACCCGTTCTCCACGCCAGAGTTGTTTGACGAGACGAATCCACTCCTCTGAATAGTGATATCGCTCATCATGCGGCAAGAAGTTAATTCCCGCTTTCTCAATCTCTGGCTTAAACCAGGCGCTCACCAGATTGATCGAAAACCGCCCCTGACTGATGGCATCAATGTTGAGCGCCATCTTGGCTAAGACAACAGGATGGAACAGCAATGGCTTAATGGCAGCAATAATTTCGATGCGATCGCTTGCTTCGGCCAGTGCGGCGGCTGTTGTCCAGGTTTCAAGTTGATCGAGTTCCTGGTTACGAGGATTGATCACATGCTGAGCAATCAGCGTGGTTGTAAATCCGTACTCTTCTGCTAGTTGAATCAGTGCTTTAGCGCGCTGATAGCTGGCATCACGCGGTTCCAGCGGATGATGCATCGCTCCGCAATTTCCATAAACAGGAACCCAAATTCCGTAGCGCGGTTGCAGCATAGTCACCCCGAAATTTATAGGTTGGCTCGATCAGTACATAGTCACAGTTCAATACAAAACCCCAGAGGGTGTGTGCCGTACCTCCAGAGGCGCATCACACACCCTCTGGGGTTTTAATCATGTTTACTATCTGATTTAATCTACGGTAACTCTATCAATTTACCGTATTTATAGGATAGAGTAGCAAGGTACCATGCTGTTCTGAAGAAATCAAGTTACTGATGAGCTTAGAATTACAACTAACCGGAAAAACGGCAATCGTTACAGGTGGAAGCGCCGGAATTGGCTTTGCGATCGCCAAAGCGCTGTACAGAGAAGGGGTAAGCATTGCGATCGCTGCACGTGATCCAAATCGACTGGCAGCCGCAGCCGATGAGATTCGAGCCTTACCGAGCCAGGGGAATCAGGTGATTGCGATCGCGGCTGATGTCACTCAATCTGAGAGCATTGAAACGATTGTGTCTAAAACGTTAGATGCTTTTGGTCAAATCGATATCTTGATTAACAATGCAGGTTCGGCGCGTGCAGGGTCATTTCTGGATTTAGGTGATGATGCCTTTGTTGATGCCTGGAACCTGAAACTCTTGGGCTATATTCGTCTTGTTAAAGCCGTTGTGCCTGATCAAATTCGTCGTCGAGATGGACGTATCGTTAATATCATCGGTGGAGCCGGACGCACACCTCGTTCCAATTTTCTTCCTGGTGGCACCACAAATGCGGCACTGCTGAATTTCACACGCGGTATTTCGTCAGAGCTAGCGCAACATAACATTCGAATTAACGCTATTTCACCGGGATTGACGGCAACGGAACGCGCCGATCGCATTGCAGAACAAACTGCTGCATCACGCGGAGTCAGCGTTGACCAAGTTAAAGCGGAATCGCTTAAAGCCATTCCGCTCGGCAGACTGGCGCGACCTGAAGAGATCGCAAATCTCGCGTTGTTCCTGGTTTCCGATCTCGCAGCTTCTATTACTGGAACTGAAATTTTAGTAGATGGAGGACAAACCCCAGGCGTTTAATCTCTTCACAAAGAGCACATCCTGAAAAGGATGTGCTTTTCATACCCTCTAAGGATCGCGAACAAATTAAAACTAAATTTTTAATTTTTGAAAGCGCGGCAGAGCCGCGCTTTCAAAAATT
>DATNPS010000292.1:0-14754 GCA_036703095.1 Crinalium sp.
CGAACTTGCCTCACTCCAATTTGCATAATGAGAATTGCTGTTAAATAGCCTCAGTAAGATCGCAAAGCTCAATATCATGCTTCCAAAGCCCAACAGTCTACACGCGACGCGCGCAGAATAATGAATTCGCGGCTATCCGAACGCAGTCCGCCTTCACAGTTATAATTGCTCTGACGGATACTAATTGTTCCAATAGTTTGTATTGATTTGTTCTGATTCTCCGTATTTCCTGTGTATTAACGATCATCCGGCATTCTCTCCGTGTATACCCAGTTCGACAGTAGCCAATTCATGAGTTGAGTTGAGGCGTGGTAGAGGTTCCTAATCCTTCTGCCACGCCTTATGTCACACACCAGGGATTGGTTTTACAGCGCTTTGCGCTTGAGTAAGCCATAGTTATTTTATGAGAGCCGCGCTGAGCGCGGCTCTCATAAAATAACCTGGGTTTAAGCGATTAAAAATCGCTGTCGATAGGTCATTGTGCTTCACCAAAACGTTCACCATGTGGAATCTCCTGAAAGCCCTCTGGTTCCCTGAACCGCTACAGCCTGAGCATTCCCAATCCACCCAGCCACTGAATGCTCCATTGCCGCTTGAATTAGCTCTCCAAACGGTTGTCCTGGAGACGGCCCGACTAACAGGGTCGAGCTTTTGTATTGGCTTGGCACAGCAGATGGCGATCGCCCTTCCAGGAATCCATGTTCTGATCACAGGTGTGACTGAAGAATCGTCGCCGCAGTTGAATCTTCTGGCGGCATCGTCCGATGACGTGATAGCAGCCGCTAGAGGAACTTTGGCGACAGACCTGCCCTTTGCCGCAATTCTTCAGGAGGGGCGATGTTGGGAGTGTGCGGAGGGAGTGCAGGCCCAGGTGCCATCTTCAAATCTGCTGCGATCGCTCAAGGCGGTCAGCTACATCGGCATCCCCTTAATCGGCTCTGAGCAACGGGCGATCGGCATTTTCAGCCTCATGCATCCAGAACCGCTGCATGTAACGGATGCCATGAGAATGTCGTTGACGATTTTAGCGACACGGGTATCGGCTGAACTTCAGCGCCAGCAAGACGACGAGGCGAGAACCCGCAATTACGAAACCTTAGAGCAACGGATGCAGGAACGCACCACGGAACTGGTGCAGGCCAATGTCGCTCTCGAAACGGAAATTCAGGAGCGTCGGGCGATCGAAACGGCGTTGATCGAGCGGGAGATCTTACTGCGCAAAACCGCCGAGCGAGAGCAGACCATTAGCCGCGTGGTGCAGCAAATGCGCCAAACGCTGGACTTGAAGACGATCTTTACCTCAACGACTCAAGCGTTGCGACAAGCGATACATTGCGATCGCGTTGTGATCTACCGCTTTAACCCAGACTGGAGCGGAGAATTTGTAGCTGAGTCGGTTGTTCACCCGTGGGTGTCGTTGATCCAGATGCAGGTGCAGCATCCAGAGATTTTGGCCGAATCGACCGACGAGGCAAACTGCTCGGTGAAAACCTTGGCGACTGGTCAGTCCGCCGTTCGGGATGCAGATACATACTTGCAGGAAACCAAAGGCGGAGCGTATAGCCAGGGAAGCGACTATCTCAGCGTTCCAGATATCTATGCGGCAGGATTTACACCCTGCTATCTAGAGTTACTGGAACGGGTGCAGGCCAGAGCCTATCTGATCGTTCCTATTTTTGAGGGCAACCAGCTCTGGGGACTGCTGGCCAGCTATCACAACACGGCCCCTCACGAGTGGAATGAGGTCGAGATTGCGATCGCCACTCAAGTCGGCGCGCAGTTGGGAGTGGCCGTTCAGCAGGCGGAACTCCTGGCCCAAAGTCAACAGCAGGCCGATGCGCTACAGCAGGCCAAGGAAGCGGCTGATCGCGCGAATTGCGCCAAGAGCGAATTTCTAGCCAATATGAGCCACGAGTTGAGAACACCACTCAATGCCATTCTGGGATTTGCACAGTTGCTCCATCGCAATACGCTACTGTCCGATGAATACCGACAGTACATCGACATTATTAGCAACAGCGGTGAACATCTGTTAGCACTGATCAACAATGTGCTCCAGATGTCTAAGATTGAAGCCGGACAGACTACGTTACAAGAAGGCGAATTTGATTTATATGCGCTGCTAGACAGTCTAGAAGGAATGCTGCGACTCAAAGCGGAGTCTAAAGGCTTAGCGTTTATTGTGGAGCGTGCTGTCGGTACGCCTCGCCAAATTATTACGGACGAAAATAAGCTCCGTCAGGTTTTAACGAATCTACTGGGCAATGCCATTAAGTTTACTGAAGCTGGACGAGTTGTTTTGCGGGTTCGAGCGGAAGCACTCACCACTGCATCAACTAATACATCAACCAACACATCAACTACTGCATCAACCAATACATCAACCAATCAACCATTGACGGTTCAAACCCAACGAACCAAAACGGCTCAAGCCATACCTCCGATGTCTCGATATTTACGGTTTGAGGTGGAAGATACGGGGCCAGGAATTACATCAGACGAAATTCATCAAATTTTTACCCCCTTTGTTCAAACCAAAGTTGGTTTAAGATCGTCTGAAGGCACTGGCCTGGGTCTACCGATTAGTCGAAAATTTGTGCAGCTAATGGGTGGAGACATTGCAGTCAGCAGTGTTCCAGGACAGGGTGCGAAGTTTACGTTTAAGATTCGGGTGAATCAACCGCTGAAAGCTAACACGCCAAAACCAACCTTAGCGCGCCGTAAAGTGATCGGATTAGCGCCCAGTCAACCGCGATATCGGATACTGGTCGCTGACGATGAGCCGACCAATCGTCTTTTATTGGTAAGGCTGCTTGGCTTTTTTGGATTCGACGTGCGAGAAGCTCAAAATGGAGAAGATGCGATTCAAGTGTGGGAGAGCTGGGAGCCTCACCTCATTTGGATGGATATGCGCATGAGCGGTATGAACGGATATGAGGCGACGCGACATATTAAATCTCAGCCGAAGGGCAACTCCACTGTCATCATTGCGCTAACGGCAGGGGTGTTTGAAGAACAGCAGCGAGAAGTATTTGATGCTGGATGTGATGATCTGGTTCGAAAGCCGTTTAGTAAGGATAATGTCCTCGAAAAAATGGCAGAACATTTGGGCGTGGAATATCTGTATGAAGGCTCTCGGCCCTCAGCCCCCCCTCCGGCTGAAAGCAGTACACCCCGAAATCCATCTTCTGTAACGGCGGATCAGCTCAACGTCATGCCAGCCGAATGGGTGAGCCAGTTTCATTATGCAGCGGCCCAAGGCAGCGATCGCCTGATTATGCAGCTGATTGAACAAATTCCCCCGGAACATCAATCTCTGTCCAAAGGATTAACGCATCTGGTCAGAGATTTTCGGTTCGATCAGCTGATGGCACTGACCCAAACGCGATGATACGAATTGAATGATTGGCGTGACCGATATTCGGTAACAATGCCATACGCGTCATGATGGTGGCGAGGCATCACCATGAGCGATCGCACCCCGCGCTGGTTCATCTGCGGCATGGCATCTGCGACCTTGGCCGACGCTCGAATGGTCGCAACCTCTTTGGTCATGATGTCTAATGCTTTTAACATAGCTGACCTCCCGATCGCTGCATTTTCATTGTCTGCCAATCATCTGAGGAATTTGTGAAGAAGCACAATGAACTTTGTTCATTCCTTACATTTCTTCCGTATGCTGAGAGTGGGGAATTCCACTCTGTCAACCTCATCCCCTCAGCATGAGGGCGGAGGCGATTATGACATCGCGCATCCAATATTCCATTGATGTAATTCGAGAAGAAGCTCGTCGGCTCGTGTGTCGAGGGGTATTAGAGCGACGACAACCGATCTATACACTCTGTCAACATATTCCAGTGAGAGAGTGGGAATGGGTTGAACGCGAGTTAGAAGAACATGGCTTCCTATTACGAGATCAAATTTTAGATTTGCTGGGTCGAGAAGATTGGTGTGACGATTGATCGCTCCGCCTTAATTGGTAAGGACGATGACAGCAACCCTCAATCATCAACATGCCTCTACGGAACGCCTGCCTGTTCAGCGATACCATTCCCAGTCAGCAGAAACCTGGTATCTGTGGGAGACCGAGCAGGTTCTTGCGACGCTGGACACCTCGATCGGATCTGGACTATCGAGTGAAACGGCGGCGGCAAGATTGCAGCGTTATGGCCCAAATCGGCTGCCCGATGTTGTTCCGCGTTCGAGATGGAGTATTTTCATTGAGCAGTTTAAATCCTTGCCCGTGCTGCTGCTGGCGGTCGCGGCCATCCTGTCGATTCTGACGGGTGGGCATGTGGATGCGATCGTGATTTTGGGTGTGGTGGTCATTAACGCCATCATTGGATACGCGACGGAAAGCCAATCTGAAACCATTATTCGATCGCTAAAACATCTGGTGCAGCCCAGAGCATTGGTGATGCGAGACGGTACGCCGCAAGACATTAGCGCTCAGGACGTGGTGCCGGGGGATGTGCTGATGCTGCGACCGGGTGGCTATATTCCGGCAGATGCCCGCTTAATTCAGACCAATCAGTTGAGCGTCGATGAATCAGTTCTGACTGGAGAAAGTCTGCCCATTACCAAACAGATCGAGCCGCCGCGGGCCGAGGTGCCGTTGGGCGATCGCACCAATATGGTGTACATGGGAACGCTCGTCACGGGTGGGCAGGGATTGGCCATTGCCGTTGCCACGGCCCAATTTACTGAAATGGGAACGATTCAAACTCTGGTGGGAACGGCCTCTCTGCCCGAAACACCGATGGAGCAGCAGTTAGCCCGTGCCGGGAGTCAGTTAGTAGTGCTCTCCAGTGTGGTGTGTGGGATTGTATTTGCGATCGGGCTACTGCGCGGCTATCCGCTGTTTGGAATGCTCAAGACTTCGATCGCGCTGGCGGTGGCGGCGGTGCCAGAGGGGTTGCCTGCCGTTGCCACGACGACCTTAGCACTGGGCATTCAGGATATGCGGCAGCACAAAGTCTTGATCCGCCGATTGGACGCGATCGAAACGCTGGGTTCGGTGCAATCGCTGTGTCTGGATAAAACTGGAACCCTCACCGCAAATCGCATGTCGGTAGTGGATCTGTATGCCGACCAGACTCAATTTATCGTTCGAGAAGGGCAGGTTTTGCATGATGAGCAGGCGATCGCCCCAAACCATGATGACTCCTTACATCGGCTGATGCAGATCCTCGTGCTCTGCAACGAAAGCGATGTGAACGGCATGAAGCGTGAATCGGGATTGCCCGGATCGTCCACCGAAAACGCGCTGCTGGAACTGGCGATCGCTTCCAGCATTGATGCAGTAGCGTTGCGAACTAGCCATCCGCTGCTCACGGTCTATCACCGTTCCGAGGATCGGAAATGGATGCAGACGGTGCATACTACCCCTCAAAACACACGGTTGGTTGCGGTCAAAGGAAGCCCAGTCGAGGTGCTCGCCCTCTGCGATCGCCAATTGAATTACAACACCGTCCTGCCACTCCCGGAATCTGACCGACGGGCGATCGCGCAGCAAAACGAACGCATGGCCGGAAATGCGCTGCGCGTATTGGGAGTGGCCTATGCCGAAGTTGAGGCCGCCGCAGCGGACCCCACCACCTTCATCTGGCTGGGCCTGGTCGGCATGGCAGACCCCATCCGCAAAGGCACCCGCTCCCTGATGGAGACGTTTCACCAGGCCGGAATTGACACCGTCATGATCACGGGCGATCAGCGCCAAACGGCCTATGCGATCGGCAAAGCGCTAAACCTTAGCCACAATGGCCCGTTAGAAGTTCTCGACTCCGCCGATCTGGTGCATCTGGATGCCGAGACCATTAAAACTCTGTGTGGGCGATCGCATATTTTTGCCCGCGTCAGCCCTGCCCACAAACTCAAAATCGTTCAAGCCCTCCAGGATGCCGGAAAAATCGTCGCCATGACGGGAGACGGCATCAACGACGCTCCCGCCTTAAAAGCCGCCAATGTGGGGGTAGCGATGGGCCATGCCGGAACCGATGTGGCGCGGGAAGTAGCCGATGTGATTCTAGAAGACGATGATCTGCAAACGATGGCGATCGCCATCAGTCGAGGCCGCACCATCTACAGCAACATCCGCAAATCCGTCCATTTCCTGCTGTCCACCAACCTGAGCGAAATTCTCGTCATGCTAGCCGGAACCAGCCTCGGCATCGGGCAACCGCTCACCGCCATGCAGCTCCTCTGGCTAAATCTGGTAACAGACATATTCCCTGGCCTGGCCCTCGCGCTAGAGCCACCCGAATCAAACGTCATGCGCCAGCCACCGCGTGACCCCAGCGAATCCATCATTCAACCTGCCGAATTTCGCCGAATTGCCTTCGAATCCATTCTGCTCTCCGTCAGCAGCCTTGCTGCTTATGGCTATGGACTCATACACTACGGCATCAGCGCCCAGGCCAGCACGATCGCCTTCATGAGCCTGGTGATGGCCCAACTGCTCCATGCCATCAGTTGCCGTTCCAAAACGCAGAGCCTCTTCAGCCGCAGCAAACGGCCCGTGAATTATTATTTGGCGATCGCCCTCATGCTTTCCCTCTCGCTACAACTCCTATCAGCCATCATTCCTGGACTCAATCACCTGCTGGACATCGAACCCCTCACGCTGCTCGACAGCGCCGTAATTGCCATCAGTGCAGGACTGCCGCTTTTGACCAATGAGATAACAAAGGGAAAAGGAGGAGTCAGGAGTCAGGAGTCAGGAGTCAGGAGCCAGGAGTCAGACATGAATCTTGAGAAGAATGAATCTTAAGAAACTCCTCAATGATGTGAATTCGACGATCGGGCTTTTGGGAGAGTGGCGCGACGCGCCACTCTCCCAAAAGCCCGATTTTGCGTCTCAATGAATGAACCCGCTTACCAAAAGCAATGCGAAGCGCCCTTTGCCACTCATCATAAACACCGTGCGGAAGGGGTTTGGGGAGCGCCGCTCGCTCCCCAATGGGGGTCTGGGGGCAAGCCCCCAGAGAGATTGCCAATTCAGCAACCTGAATTCAAAAAACTACAAAATCATCGCCAAAAAATGCAATCCTTCTGCCGTTGTGAAAGATTTTGAGAAATCTCCACCAACTGCTCATCGCTCAGAATCGAATTGCAATCCTCTGGATGCTTAGGCCGACGCGACGTGTACGTGAAAAACATCGCCAACCGCTCCGCACGATTCGGCATCCGTCCCCGGTGAAACACCCCACAGGTATCCGTAAACACAACCGTTCCGGCTGCCCCCGTGCAGGCCGTCCACTTCTCTGGCGGCACCGCCTTCTCGACCACATCATCCGGAATGAATCCATAGTTGCGCTTAAACACCCAGGGGGGAGGCGTTAGCGACTTCGAAATATATTCATACGGCCCATTATCTGGCCCGACCTCATTGAAGTAAACAATAATTTTCGCCATGCGGCGGTCTTCGATATCAATATGCCACTGGCGCGTGCCCTGCTGAGACCCATCCGCCACATCTCGACGGAACGAGACGCCGTGATACGCCACAGGCAGCCCCAGATAATTCTCCAGAATATCGAGCAAGCGCTCCTCCAACCCCCACAAAAACAGGGCGGGATGCTGAATTAATTGCTCGGCATTGGCGCGCGAGTAAGCCCGATTCTTCTTCGTCGGAATCGTCAGCAAATCCGGCAGGATATTATTAGCAGCCTCCAGCATGGCAGACGTAGCAGGAATCTCCAGCGCATCCAGAGAGGTAATGCAGGTTCCCTCCGTTTGCAGACGTTCTACGATCGCGCGATCGCCCGATGGTAATTGAGGCAATCGGCCTGCATATTTGATCAGGTCAGCTTGATAAGAGAGGTAATTTAAACCAGAGGTAGCTTGAAGTACCTTCTTCTGAATTTTTCCAATCATGCGAAATATCGGCCTCTAAACCTTCAATTCAAACAACAAGTCTCGTTTTGCGGGGTTTTCGTTCCACTTTTCCGGCGGACTCCAAAGCGTCATACGGTAGAACTGTACCGTCGCCACCTGATCAACTCCTTCATTATCGCGAGCCACCACCTTCCAGAGGGCTTGCAGCCGCTGTTCCGTCTGGCTCAAATTGCCGTCTACCTCAACCGCATCTTCGTTATCCGTCAGAATATGTCGAACTAATCCACGGTAGCTATTGCCGGGAATTTTGTCTTTCAGTGCCTTATTGAGAGACACTTCTTCCCCCGTTGCCGTTAGAGGAACAATGTCCAACGTTTCGCGTTGAGGCCCCAAAATCGCTTCAAATGTGGGATAGCAGACAAACGGCCAGGCTGATTTAATCCCCGCCAGCCCAAACGGAATATTGATCGCGATCAGGAACGCACAGGCCATCACCAGAGGGCGCGATCGCCACACGGGCATCTCCTTCCCAGCATCCTGAGACGGGGGCTGAGGCAAGCTACAGGTACGAGAATCGGCCACCTTGCGGTAGATCGCATTGCCAATCGTGGGGATCGGCGGCACATACAGCAACGGCAAAAAAAGCCAAAAAATCGGCATCCGGTAGGACAGCGCCCGATACGCCGCAAATCCCTTCCAGGCATCGCGGTCAACCACCGCGTGCATATCCGCCAGAGTGGCGTTCGCATCTAACCAGGTAAGATTGTGAGCCGCTAGCGCTTCATCATCCAAAGCATTCACATAAGTAATCCGATCCAGCAGATCAAACGACCTGAGTGTGGCGATCGTGCGGCGGCAGAGTTTGCAGTTGCCGTCATACACCACATACATCTCCTTGGGAAACAGGCGATTGCCGATCCAGACAAACAGCCCCCGCCAGTTCACAAAGCTGGCATAGCAAGCTTGCAGCGTCCAGAAAGAAATGCCCATGAAATACTTCACCGCCGAGTGAAATGAAAAGCCCGTGACGGCAATCCACGGTCTGAGACGCGGGAAGAAGATCAGAAAGAAAAAGCCTGCTTCGAAAATAATCGTCACTAGCGCCATCGGCATATACAGCACCGGAGCGTGATCGATCCGGGGAACGGCTACCCAGTCCAGTTCTAGCCACTTGCGGTAGAGGTGATAGCGAAAGTTCTCAGTAAAGGCCCAATCAAAGCCCGATACCCAAAACTTCCGCACGCCGGGGAAGAAATAAACACTGCCAATGATCAGCCAGACTACATGCAAAGGCAAAGCATAGGCATTCGCGGGAGCAGGCGGCTCGACCACGCCCCGGTCAGCCCGTTTCCAGGCCGCAAAGATGGCATCTATAGAGAGATAATCGCCACACCGACTCAGTCCTAAAAGGGCCGAAATCCAGACCAGATGGTGAAAGTGACCGACGTTTCCATAAAACTGCGGAATACCCAGAGCATATAAGCCAACGATCGCCGTAATCCAGGCTGACACGCGGGTAAACAGGCCCATCATGGCGGCAAAACTGGCAAAAAACAGCACATATAGCGACGCTTTGACCAGCGATTCGTTAATCGGCAAAATGGGAATCAACCAATCTAAGCCAAAAGTGGGAACTCGCAACTCAACGGGTAAACGACTTAACTTGACGGTTGAGCCAACATCAATCCATTGGCACAGCGTCCAGAAAAAAACAATGCGAAAGATGGCTAAATTAAGCGGATGAGCAACCGCACTAAAGAATTGAGTAATAACCCCTTGCAGCCGTTCCCGCTGCTGATTTGCCACAATGCCCAGACTTGCAATTAGCAGCCAAAAAAAGATCCGAGACAGCGTTAATCGAGACTGATGACCGAGATTGCTAACAATACCCAGGTGATTGAATTCGGCGGGTAAAAAGAAATACGATATCAGTACGGCTAAAGCACAGATTAAAGCAGCAGACGCTGTCAGCCACAAGAGTATCGTGTCTATTTTTTGTCTTGAATTTTGCCTAATTTGCATAGTTAATCGTCCAAGCCAGGATTTAGGAACTACACGAGATTAAAGCGAGATAAAGTTGGGATTAAAGCTTTTTGCGCCGGACGCTGGAATCCGATCGCACAGCGCGATTGAAGTCTGAATGCCCATGACGGTGAGACCGTTGAGTGCGATCGCCCCGTTTTATGGAACCACCCGATAGCGATCGCTTAAACAGCGTGCTCAGCCAGTGCCGTGCCACGATTAACCGATGGCGCAATGTAGGCATCCGCAGCAGCAAATACACCAACCGTCGAATCACATAGCCCAACCCGCCGCTGAGGTTAACGCCAAAACTGGACACAATGCCTGCGTGAGTGCCCAACGCCAGCATTTCACCCAGATGCAGATAGCGGAATTGTTTGGGACGACGACCCAGCAGCGAAGCCCGAATGTTATGGGCCGCGCAGGCGGCTTGCTGATAAGCCGCCTGCGCCGTTGCCGGAACCTGTCTGCCGCTGGCATCTTCAATCATGGCCACATCGCCCAGCGCAAACACATTCGGATAGCCCGACAGTTGCAGGGTGGGCAGCGATCGCACTCTGCCCTGGCGATCGCTCTCACAGGCCGGAGCGCTGAGCCATCGGCTGGTTTGAGTGCCCACTGTCCAGAGCGTCAGGTCAGATGGAATGGATTCAATGCGATCTCCCTGCACAAGCGTGACCTGACGCGGTTCTACCGCCAAAATGCCCGTTTCCAGGTGAATCTGCACGCCACGAGAGGCCAACTCGCGGTAGGTCGTCTTGCGACTAAACGGCGTGAATGCCTTTAGTAACTCAGGGCCACGCTCAACCAGGTGAATTTGACCGCGATCGCCCAAACGATCGGCCAGCTTTCCGGCCAGTTCTACGCCACTGGGGCCACCCCCCGCAATGACGACACGGATCAGACTGCGATTGGAGTTTTCCAGAAATCGCAGCTGTTCTCGCAGATGCTGAGCATCTGAAAGCGTGCGAAAGGGATGCGCGTAATCTTCCGCACCCGGCACGGTATCTAGACTTGCTTCACTGCCGACCGCCAGCACCAGGCGATCGTAAGTCAGAATCCCACCTTCATGCAGATACACCTGCTGCTTGTCCAGGTCAACCCCCTGCACTGCCCCCCGACAAAACCGCACTCCCGTATGACGCAACAGGCTTTTAAAGGATGGGGCGATCTCCCAGGCTTGCAGTTCTTTCGTCACCAGTTCATAAAGGAAGGGCGTAAACAGGAAGCGATCGCCCTGATCGACCAGCGTAATCTCAGGTTTAGGGTGATTTCCCCAGGACAGCCGACTGAGCTGTAAAGCAGTGTAAAGTCCAGCAAAGCCACCCCCCAGAATACAAATCTGGGGAGGTGTTTCAGCAGTAAAGGGAGGGGGCAGCATCAGGTTTAGGGGGAGGGGGGAGAGGACAGGAGAACGCTAAGACTGAAACGCTAAGATTGAAACGCTAAGATTGAAACGCTAAGACTGGGCGGCGCTATGCAGTTCGTTTTTACGGGGCTGGGGGGAGAGAGCTTTTTTGAGACTGGCATTCAGAGAGTAGAACGGGCTGACCAGACTGCTCAGGAAAAAGGCCATTTCGCATTCCGTAACCAGGTCAGTTTTGACTTGGGCACCGTGTTTCAGAAGATGCAGGATCACCCGGCGGGAGTTCCCCAGAATGATTTTTAGCGCGATGATGGGCTTTTGCCAGGGTTTAGCCCCAACCATGCGAAGCTGACAGATGCACAGGCCAGCCGTGCGAATCAGCTTCAGCAGAGCGGCCCGCTCCAACCGTTCGCGCGGAATCTGGTGATAAATATGCATCGTTGGGCAATACCAGATCTCCCAGCCCATGCGATGCAGATGCAGCGAAATCTCAAAGTCGTTGCCGCCGCGCCCGGTGCGCACAAGTTGAGCCGGAACGCTCTCTAACCAGGCGTCTCGCCGCACGACTAGCCCGGCTCCGGCAGGTAGGCTAAGCTTTTCAGGCTCATAGCGATTGGGTTTCGAACCGCGTTTTTTGATCGCGAAAAAGGATTCAATTCGCTCAAAGTTCGGCGGAGGCTCCACTTCAAAATCGCCATGCACCTGTCCTCCAAACGCTCCAGCCGTGGGATGAGCCTGCCCAAAGGCAAAGGACGCTGCGACCCAATCCGGTGCAGGCAGCGTATCGTCATCTAAAAAGCCAATAAACGTTCCATTCGCGTCTTCAACCGCCCGCTGCCGCGCATAGGCCAATCCCTGTTTTGATTCAAAGCAATACCGCAGCGGAGATTCCGAGGGCCAGGTTTCTTGATAGGCTTTGACGATCGCAGCGGTATTATCGGCACTGTTATTGTCCACAACGATGACTTCAAACGACAGCGACTCGGTGTTAATTTGCGATCGCAGTCGATCCAGCACGGCTGGAATGCGATCGGCTCCGTTGTAGGTAGGAACGGCCACCGTAAAGTTTACTGACGCAGACTTGAGTTCGTTAGAGTCAACCGTAGACATAGTGTTTTTAGTCGTGTTTTTAAGCTCTATTCACACTGCTTGAAAGCTGTTTTCGGGGTTGCAGATATCGTCTCTTCCAAAGAAAAAATGGACTGGCGAGCGTGCTGGTCAGCAGTTCCATCTCACAGGCGGCAATCAAATCGTGGTCAATGGTATGACGGTGCTTCAGAAAATGGAGCACCAGCTTGCGGACATCATTCGCCAGGTACACGGGCAGTGCAAACGGTCGCTGCCATGCCTTCACCCGCATCATGCGAATGTGATGACTGCTCAACCCCACACAGCGAAACAGAGAGAGCAAATACTCCTTCTCTAGTCGCCATCCTGGGATTTTGTGATGCACCTGCATGTCGGGGTTATACCAGATCTCCCAACCTGCATTTTGGATATGCAGCAGCACTTCTAAGTCTTCGCTTGCCAACCCTGCTTCTTTACCAGCGTTGTTCAACACCAGCTGTGTCGGTACATTTTCCACCCAGGCTTGCCGCCGCACCACCAGGCCAGCACCGGGAGGCAAAATTTTCTTTTTGGGTTCATACAAACAGGGCTTGGTGCCTCGCTCAACGATCGCCAGAAAGAGGGCAATCTTTTTGAAATTCTTGGGAGGGCTAACCTCGAAATCACCGTGAATTTGGCTACCAAATGCGCCGACTTGAGGATGCGATCGCCCAAACGCATGAGCCACGGAAACCCAATTTAAGTCAGGAATATTATCGTCATCCAAAAAGCCGATCAGCTCAGCGTCGGTTTCTTCGATCGCCCGCTGCCGCGCAAACGCGGCTCCCTGACGAAATTCTCGGACATATCGAAGGGGATGAACCTGAGGCCAATCGGGTTGGTAGCGCTGAACAACATCTGCCGTTCCATCCGAACTATTGTTGTCAACCACGAGCACATCCCAGGAGAAAGGCTCCGTATTCACCTGAGCTTTCAGGCGATCGAGCACATCGGGCAGCCGATGTTCACCGTTATACGTAGGAATAGCAACTGTGAAGTCAACCATAAATTTTAGAACCGCGTTGATCCAGAGTAACTACGGAAGATTAGTAGTTTAGCGCTACTGAAATATGATTAACCGACCCAAATGGTAACCAGTAGGGCTGAGCTAACACTAGCACTCCTTGCTATCTTCACTTAGTCTTTATACGATTTCCCATTCCATCTGATGGAATTGTGAAGTGATTTGTTTCTCTTCAAAAAATATCCGTTGATTTACGGAAATTGGGCGATCGCGCATCAGCCAGCAAAAAGCTCAAAACCCCTGAAAATTGTATCTTCAGAGTCAATTCGATGCGCGTGAATTCGCCACCCTGATGCTACGTGCGTGTCCCCTGATACCTCAAGCGCCCTTGGGTTGAATTCACGTTACTGTGAATTCGATAGCCCGATTTGGCGTGCGCGACGAGCACGCCAAATCGGGCTATTGGGAGAGTTGCGCGTCACGCAACTCTCCCAATAGCCCATTCGTCGAATTCACATCGCGTTTAAGGGGCGATCGCCACAAAAGCCTGGCGCGCAAAACCCGCGATTGGCAGAGCAGCTTGCCACAGGAAACTGCCACCGATTGGCATGATGAGAATGGCTGGGTTAAGAAAGCACCGCTTGAATAGAATCCACAATCTTCTTGTACTTCCCCTGATCGGTGATACCTGTTAGTGGTAGCACCATTTCTTCTCCAGATTGCAGAATTAAACTGACACTATAGGATTCACAGCCCTCATCATTTGTTTCTACATGAAGCTGTGCTTGCTTGACGTCCTGTAGTGTTCGCTGTGTGATGTTTGATTTGAATAAATACTGTTGCTTTAATTTCAGTTGATTCTTAGCCCTATCAAAAACATAGGTCGTTCGTAAGGGCGTTACCAACATCGTCACCAGCAAACTGCTGCCCAGCAGCATAAACAATCCGCCCAGAGGATAGGCCAACCACTGCTGGTTCTCCTGCGTTTGAAGAACAGCATGATACGTACCAACATCGCTAACATAATCAACTGCTTCGGCTGCTGTGAGCAGTTGAGATGAGTCAGGAGGAGCCTGGTCTGTTTGAGCGAATTGGGCTTGACTCTGACATGCCAGATGAACTGGCTCAGGGCGATCGCACGGTAGTGCAGCCGCTTTAGCCAAACTTGTGATTGACGTGAATCCAGCAATCAAAAAAGGAGCGCTCAGCAGCATCCCAAACAGAATTCCAGGCAGGTAATTGGCTCGTAACTTGAGTCGAGTTGACGATTGTTCAACCAGTTTCATAGCGGTGTCTGACGGGGGAATAGAGCAGCGCTGGTACTGTTACAACATGGCTCATCGTTCCTTCAATTGTCGTGAGTGACCGCTAAAGAATTGAACAACTTTTACATCTTGCTACGGAAATGTGAAGGTTGTTCAAATGGGCATTCGACAAACGTGCAAAAAGTGCCTCGCGC
>DATNPS010000295.1:0-30762 GCA_036703095.1 Crinalium sp.
GCCCGACGGGCGCGCCAAACCCACAATCGGTTTCAAAATGAGAATTGCTGGTTTCACCATGAAAACGACTGGAAAAGCAGCGCGTCAAAACCTTTTAGTTTTGTAGCGTTTTTTTTGACAAAAGCAGGACAAACTGTTCTAATTTCAACTATTCTTGGGCTTATACAAAAGCGGTGCTGTACCTGTCCTAAATTTTCGTTTAGAGCTAACATCCGATGAAATCTAAAACTAATTCTGATCCATCTATGCGAAACACGACCCCTTCAAAACAGGAAGCCGCACCGGGAAATAACTACGCCCCTTCAGTACCGATCTCACTCTATCGCGATCTGGCCGCCGAGCTACAGGCCACCAAAGCCATGCTGGAGTCGATGAGTAACCACAATCAGCAGCTCATCCGCCAAAATCAGCAATTTCGCCAGGAGATTGAACGAGTCGTTCAATCGGCGATGACGCTTCAGCAAATTGCTGGCACCGCGCAAGCCCAAACTCCCGCATGGAACAATACGCCTCCTACACCAGCGGTTGACCACCCGGAAGCGATCGCCGACATTTTGCGCCAACAGGCTGCCCGCACGGCTCAACGTCCCCCTGCCCGTCCAGTTCCCCCTGCCCCACCGGAACCCCCTGTTTCCGGACAGCCTAATCTCCCTGACCACTCTCCACTCTCCGACGACTTATTCACCGAGCAGCGAGAAGAACAGCTCACGCCTAGCCCTAAACCTGCCAAGAAAGATTTAGGCAGCATGTGGCTGACTATCACGATTCTGATTATCGTGATCACCGCCTTTAGCGCTAGCTTCCTGATCTTCCAGGCATTCCTGAAAAAGCGATAATTCTAGTAAATTCTGCAACTCCTCCAACTCCTCCAATGTGAATTTGGTAGAAAGACCATCCAATTCACGTTTCTTTAGGAGTGACAGAGAGCTTAAATCCAAGATTGTCTAGCATTCTTAGCAAAAAATCCACGTCTAAATGGTTTTGCTGAGACATATCTTGGTGAGTATTTTTTGGATTTGAAGCTATTTCAGCATCACTGAGAGAAGCAGATTGAGCAGTCGCGACATTTCTTAGCGCCAACCGTATTTCTTCGGGGTTGCCATCCTCTAAAACAGCATCCAAATATGCCGCCGCCTCTTGAGGATTTTTAAGAGACTCAATCAAATAAGCTTGATAACTTCTACTCGTTGGCATTTTCGCGTCGTTTGAAGTCAGCCCAGAACTGTTTAGCCTTGAGAATATCTCGATTTTGAGAGCTTTTATCTCCACCACAGAGTAGTAGAATCATTAACATCCCAGATTGGGCACAGTACACCCGATAGCCGGGTCCATAATCAATTCTAAGTTCAAAAACACCTTCTCCAACAAATTTATAATCACCTAAGTTGCCAAGAGCAACTCGATCCAATCTTTTCTTGATTCTGGCTCTAGCATTTTGATCGGACAGACCATCTAACCAATCTGTAAAAGGTACTGCTCCTTTTTGCGTCTCATAAACTCTAAGTTCGTACAGTTGTGATGCCATATTAGTCTGTAGGAAATTGTGCCTTTCTTTCTGGCTCCTATCTCTTGGTTCTTAGAGCGCCGATCACCCTATCAGGAACAGAATGCATACCAATCAGCAAGGGCTAAGGATTGATTCTTGTTAAATCACAAGATACTTTGCAATTCCAAATGTATTGTTAAGCCTTACAAAACTGCTATACTTTATATCCTCTAAAAAATTTAATTAGATGATTTGTGCTCATCACCACTCAATTCAGTTGAATTATGATTATCTAACTGAGAGATTGCTGCCCTCCAAACTTCACTTGGTGGAGTTCGAAGAAATTCTGCAAGTTTTCCATCGTCGCCTATCGCAATCATTCCATTTTTGGCACGAATCACAATCTCATCAGAAATAGCGTACTTTTGGCGTAGCTGTTTAAACTCAAAATCACCAACGGCTTGGTAACGTTCTTCTATTAGATCTTCAAGCTTAGTAGGCTTAACGGCTCCAGTATACTTCCCATCCAATACCTCTTTAAGAAACTCCAATGGGTACGGTGTCAAGGGAGCAACTATTTCAAGGTACATCGGAGCTACCGATGCAGGAACCTGTGCTCGTTTATCCTTCTTTAAGCCTGCATTCTCGTAACGTTGAATATCACTATGGGTAAAGCTAACATCAAACTGCGACTTAATCCAATCGCTCCAAGTTCTGAGAGAGTATCCTCTCGAAATTCTAACGTCTTTAAGAATTGCTCCTACCACTCGCAAACCTCGTTCTTGTTCAGGAGTATAAACTACTCTTGGTCTTCTATTAGCCATATTTAGTAAGAATAAACGTTACAATCTCTCTCAAAGTAACATATCTGACTGAGTGTTCGTCAAGAACATTTAGCAGGCGTTGAGAGCACCAAATAGGTCAATATATGCTCTAAACATCAGGATTCATAAAACTCACTCTGTAACGATGAACAGGGCAGGAAGCTCTAGAAGCAGGTAGGCACTTCTCATCTTGCAATTGAGCGTGTTTTTTCCTAGAACGTTGGTCGTGCAATGCAAACTTGAAATCTATAAAAATAAAAAATACCGAAATATTGTTCTCAATTCGTTAAATAAGCTCCCCATATCCTCAGTGGTTCTGGTGAACCATACCACTGGACACCGGGACGAGGCGAATGCATCACACCTTCTAACGTCAAGTTTTCTGCACCATCCAGATGGGCAGATTCGACAGGCGTAATGCCATCTCCCCAACAGGCTCCCTGTCCGCAGGTCAGCTCATAGCTGCTGTAGGCAAACCACTTACCCCAGCGTCGCTCACCATACACGGCTTTTCCGGCTACGCAAATATAGCGGACGTTAGTATGGAACGCACCCGGATAGTTATCTTTCACGAAGTCTAAATTGCGCTTTGTCCAGCGTTCTCGGCTAACGTGGGGTGTTCCCAGCGTAACCAGTGTCGCCACTTGCGGGTGCGCTTTCCAGAGACAGGTTTTTGAGCGATCGCCTGCATGAATGTCATAGGGCACTTCTCCCAAATAAATTCGCGAAATCCACCCCCCTGCCGAGTGGCCAACCAGGTTGATGCGATCGCTGCCCGTCTTCTCCATCACTTGCTTGACGGTGCGATCCAGAGCTTCCAGAATCGGCAGCATCGATCGCCCACCCAGTGTGGCAAACCAATCGCTCCGCCGCAACGGAACCGTGACAGCAGGGATTCCAAGCGCCTGTAGCCCCTGTTCCATTTCGCGATAGGGCAACGCCCCGGCCAGATATCCGGGCAAAATTACAGTCGGTAGAGCCATATGCCGTTATGCCTGTGTTATGCCTGAGCTAAGGATCATGAACTCAATAAAACCCGAAACTGAATTTTGGAAAATGCGGCAAAGCTGCACTTTCCAAAATTAAAAATCCGGTTTTAATTAATCCCTGATCCTAACCAGTCGATGATTTGTTGGTTGACCACCTGCGGACATTCATCGTGAGGGCAGTGGCCCGCATTGGGAATAGCGACAAACTGAACGCGATCGGGATGTTGTTCCGCCAACTCTTGATACAGTTTGGCACCCGCGATCGGTGTCCAGGGGTCAGCTTCGCCCCAGAGCACCAGCAGCGGTTGAGTAACCTTAGGCAACAGTTCTGCTGGCGATGGGCCAGGAGGAGCCGTGAGAATGGACGCAAATACCTTTTGTGCCCCCGGTTCGCAGGATGGCTCGTAAAGCATATCCACCAACTCATCCGTAACGGCGGTATGGTCACGATAAACCTGCATCAATGTTCGACGAATGCGCGGCTTTTGACGAATCTGGTTAAACAGGAACGGGCCAATCAAATCTGAACTGACTAACTTTGTGAACGTGCCCATTACCACCCGCAGCGGCAGATTCAATTCTTCGGGACGGTGATTTAATCCTCCAGCCGCGTTGAGCAGAATCCCACCAGAGGCGATCGCCGGATGATTCACCAACACCATCAGGCTCAGCAAGGCACCGATGGAATTGCCCACAAACACGGCTGGTTCTTGCACATGAGCGGCACAAAAATCGACCAGCAATTCTTCCCACAGTTCTACCGTATAGTCGAGGGGCGGTTTATCCGAACCACCAAATCCCAGCAGATCCAGCGCAAATACTTTGTATCCAGCCGCCGCCAGAACAGGAATATTTTGCCGCCAATGCCCGATCGCCGCACCGAATCCGTGAATCAGAATCAGAGGGCGTCCCGCCCCGGCTACGGCATAGCGAATCTTGTGCCCATTCCAGGTCCAGGTTTGCAGATCAAAGGCAGACGTTAAAGGAAGTTGCTGAGTCGTCACGGTCTTTTCTTAAAATTTCTTAAACTATTTACATCATATAGCGATCCTAGATCAGTTGTGAAAGCGCCTGCCCGAAGGACAATCGCTTTCACAACTGATCGTTTTCACGAATCCAATAGGATTGCTATATAGCAATCGCCAGAGCGGGAGAAAGGGCTTCCCATCTATCTCACATGGATCTACCGCTGGTTTACCATCCCAAGTATGTCGCGCCCCTGCCACCCGGCCATCGCTTTCCGATGGCTAAGTTTAGTCAGCTTTACGACGGGCTGTTGGCCGATGGTGTCGCTCATTCCTCTCAGTTTCACCAACCAGATTTGCCTCCTCAGGAATGGCTGGAACTGGTGCATTTTCCGGACTACATTCGGGCCTATCAAGAGGGAACCCTGGATGCGAAAGTACAGCGACGGATTGGTTTACCCTGGAGTCCGGCTTTGGCATACCGGACTCAGATTGCGGTAGGAGGAACAATTCTCACTGCACGGCTGGCATTGGAGCATGGATTAGCCTGTAATACGGCAGGCGGTACACATCATGCCTTTCCGGGCTACGGATCGGGCTTTTGCATCTTCAACGATATGGCGATCGCCGCTCGTGTGATTCAGCAGTTGGGGTTAGCCAAGCAAATCTTAATCGTTGATCTGGATGTGCATCAGGGTGACGGAACAGCTTTTATTTTTCAGGACGATCCATCGGTGTTTACCTTTTCCATGCACTGTGAGGTTAATTTTCCTGGCACCAAGCAAACCAGCGATCTAGATGTCCCCTTGCCGGAAGGAATGGAAGATGACGCTTACTTGCAAACCCTGGCCGATTATTTACCCGATCTATTGGCACACGTCAAACCCGACCTGGTGTTTTACGATGCTGGAGTTGACCCGCACCTGGGCGATCGCCTGGGCAAACTTTGCTTGACCGATACGGGCCTTTACCG
This sequence comes from Crinalium sp., assembly GCA_036703095.1. Taxonomy (GTDB): domain Bacteria; phylum Cyanobacteriota; class Cyanobacteriia; order Elainellales; family Elainellaceae; genus DATNPS01. Next base: position 5,238 of record DATNPS010000295.1, read on the forward strand.
CCGAGAAATGCAGGTTTTAAGCACCTGTGCAGCAGTAGGGTATCCCGTGGCCTGTGTGATTGGAGGTGGATATGCAGAAGATCTAGATGCTCTGGTGTATCGCCATTCTCTGTTGCACCGTGCGGCCAGTGATGTTTATCGACGATACTGCTAAACCCGGGGTACGGTTCTGATTGGGCGATCGCCAAGTATTATGGACTGTTTATTTTGCGAATCTGCATTCCTGCACCGGGAAGCCGCCGGATCGGGCGACGAGGCGTAAAGAGCGATCGCCTGGGTTGTACAGGAGGCTTGACATGCGCCACCTCACCCAGCGTCATCACCCAATTGACCTCCTGCCAGAGCGATCGCTGTGAGGAGCGAAAATCTAGCAGCGCAAACCCAATGCTAAACAGCAAAACGCCCACCCCCAGTGTAAAAAACACCAGAGAGATGGTGATCAATCCTTGCCAATCAATCATGGTTCGCAGTGCTACCAGAAACGTGCTGACCACCAACAGTATGAGGGCGTAGTACACCGACAATAGGCTCCGATGACTGGTACGATATCGCTGGCGCAGTTGTTGTAACTGCGCCTTGATTTGCAGCAATCGCGCGCCCCGCAGCAGGACAGCATGACTCAAAAGCTGAAAATACTCTTGATTCATCTGCTGGAGCCGATTGTTAACAGCGGTATGCCGCACCAGCAGGACACCTAAGACAATCACACAGGCCGTCACCATCAACACCGAGTTGAGAATTAACTGAATTAGCTGACTCGTCTGTTCAACCGTCATTCCGCCTCCTTCAGCCCCGATCTTAGCAGTACAATAGTACTAAACATCCGAACCAGAAGCAATCCTTATCTTCCACGAATTTTCTTATGGCTGAGTCTGGCGATCGCATCCATTTTTTCTTATCGTTCTAGTTTTCCACAGGGCAGTTAAAGTGTAATGTTTTGTGAACAAAGACCGGGAAATGATGAGATCCGTCACAAAGCCCCTGTGGAAAACTATAGGTTTTCTGTGGAAAACGTGGGGGAAATGAGGTGGAAAAGTAGGGGTAGAAAGTGGAAAAAACATCCAGTACATATGATCTGTGGGTAATTACGATGCTTTTCCACAGGTTTTCCACAGGGTAGCGATCGGCCAAAAATAGATTAGCCCTTGATCCCTCCACTTTTCCACATTTTCCACAGGCTCTACTACTACCGATCGATCAGATCTTTTAAAAGAAAGACCTTATATAGATCAGGTAAAAAAGGACAAATTGAACGATTCAATCAAGGGTGTTACGATGACCTTCCAAGCTAAATGCAGAAAAAGGCGATCGACCCTGTCTGCACCCATATTTCCCAAAAGCTGGCTAAACCGTCCGTCATCGCAGTTCCTCCCGATCATGAAACTCATCTGCACGCAGCAAGAACTTAATAGTCACCTCTCGCTTGTGAGTCGAGCCGTTCCGTCTCGTCCCAGCCATCCGGTTCTCGCCAATGTGCTGTTAACGGCTGACGAAGAAACGCAGCGCGTTAGCCTGACGGGGTTTGATTTGAGCCTAGGTATTCAAACCAGCTTTCCGGCTCAGGTTGAAGAAGGTGGAAAGTTAACTTTACCCGCCAAGCTTTTGAGTGATATCGTTTCGCGGTTGCCCGATAGCGACATTACGCTGGATGCTCCAGCCGCAGAATCGTTGGTGACGTTAACCAGTGCGTTTGGCCGTTATCAGGTGCGGGGCATGGGTGCAGAAGACTATCCTGAATTGCCAATCGTAGAAGATGGCAACGTGGCCCAGCTTCCTGTTGAAGCGTTTATTGAAGGCTTACGCGGATCGCTGTTTTCCACCAGCTCCGATGAGACCAAACAGGTGTTGACTGGCGTTCACGTCACGGTAGAGCCGGATACGCTGGAATTTGCAGCGACGGATGGGCATCGACTGGCGGTGGTGCAAACGGCCAATGCAGCGGCGGAAGATGAAGATGGCAAGCCGAGTAAAGCGGCTGTAGATACCAAACCCGAATTTGATGTAACGGTTCCCAGCAAAGCCCTGCGTGAACTGGAGCGGATGTTGCAGACCCAGCAATCCTCGGATGCGATCGCCGTTCATTTTGACCAGGGTCAGCTCAGCTTTGAGTGGACGAATCAACGTCTGACCAGCCGTTTGCTAGAGGGCCAGTATCCCAACTATCGTCAGCTGATTCCGCGTCAGTTTTCCCGCCAGATGACCGTGGAACGCCGCCTGTTTGTGAGTGCGCTAGAGCGGATTGCGGTAATGGCTGATCAGAAAAACAGCATTGTCAAGCTCAGCATGGACAGCGTCAAGCAAGAGCTTGTCCTGTCGGTTGATGCCCAAGATGTCGGTAGCGCTCGCGAATCGATTCCGGCTCAAATTTCTGGCGAAGACCTGGATATTGCATTCAACGTGAAATATCTTCTGGAAGGTCTGAAGGCGGTCACTACAACCGAAGTTCAGATGCAGTTCAATACGGCGACCAGTCCATCCATCCTGACCCCCCTGGGCGGCCTAAAAATGACCTATCTGGTTATGCCTGTGCAAATCCGCAGTTAACCTCTTTAGACACCCGATCTCTTCAAGATACCTGATGGCTGTCTAAACCTTCTTTGCTTGAGATGGCCCCCCAATGTAGTTTAAGAGCGTAAAAAAGAGGGCCAGATTGGGAACGGAACTGCGAGGCGCAGAGAACCAGACCTTGTTGGTACTTTTTTGGAAAACGAGGAGTTCGACGGATGATTTGATTCTGCGCTGAATATCAGCAGAACCAAAATCTGACCAGGGTAGCGTTCGTTTGCCGGACGATAATCCTTCTTGAGTTAAGACCAGGTTGCCAAATGCGATCGCATTTCCCTGCTGGTAAGAGGCGATCGCTCCTGGCAATTGCACCTTTACAACCTGTTCTTCCAGCAAGCTTCTCAGCCGATCAACATCGGCAACATGTTCATCAATTTTAATTTTTTGTCCGGTTTGGAGTTCTATCGTCACAATATAGTTCAGTACTCCATTGGTGACGACCACGGATAAAAATAGATTCTTAATATCACTGTAATAAATAGTTTGAGTGCGTCCTTGACGGGAATCGAGTAATCCGTTTTGGCAAATTAGAATAACGGGTTTGCTAGCTTTAATCCGCTGAAATGAGCGATAAATAAAATAACCAGACAAAATCAAACCGGGTAAACCAATCAAGGCCAGCGATAGTGGCAGTGAGAAAATGAACAGAAAAATCCATACACCTAGCAAGGCTTTCGCTCTGCCCTTATTCCAACCAAATTCGCCGATGATTTGGCCTAGCTGTTCAGACTGATTTGATAGATTGGTGCTCATACGCTTCTTTTTTGCCGAGAGATGCCCAAATACTGCTATAAAAACTCTTCATGGTTTTGACTTCTGATTACGCAGCAATTTTCATTTCAAGCTGGCTAAAAGAGGTAGGAATGCACTGGCAAACATGGCGGCCTGGGTGCGATCGCGCAAGTTTAGCTGACTCAAAATGCTGGTGATATGGTTTTTTACGGTTCGTTCTGAGATGTAGAGTGATTCTGCAATTTCGCGATTACTGGCACCTGTTGTAATTAAGTACAGCACTTCACGTTCTCTGGCGGTTAAGCCTGCCAGTTCGGGCGGAAGCTGAGTGGGGGCGGGTGGTGGTGACGGTGGATGGGCGATCGCTTTTTCCATCAACCCTGGCCCCATCTGCGTATAGCCTTTGTGCACTGTGCGAATTGCGGCGGCCAGATCGTCAGAATGAGTATCTTTGAGCAAATAGCCGTGGGCACCTACTCGCATTGCCTGAGCGACGTAATCATCGTCATCAAAGGTCGTGAGCACCAGTACTTTGGTGGGGCTAAACTGCTGACAGATTTGACGAGTGGCGGCAACGCCATCCATAATCGGCATTCGAATGTCCATCAGCACGATATCAGGACGGAGGGTAGCCACTTGGGCGATCGCCTGTTCTCCATTTTCCGCTTCACCGATGACTTCTAAATCTGGTTTGGCATCGAGTAAGCTTTTCAACCCTTGACGAATAATCATCTGATCATCGACCAGTAACAAGCGAATTTTGACATCCGTCATAGCGCCAACCTCGGTAATGGAATGGACACAATAATCTGACAACCCCGCTTGGGCTGACTTTTTAAGAAAAATTGTCCCTGGAGGGCGATCGTCCGTTCTCGCATTCCTTGGAGGCCAAATCCGGTTGTATTGCGGTCTGGATCAAACCCCTGACCATTATCATCAATTTGTAGATGAAGTGTTGACAACCGTTCCTCAAGCCGAATACTAACTGCCGTTGCGCCACTATGTTTGTAAATGTTGGTGAGGGATTCTTGAATGATGCGGTAGAGTGCAGTTTTAATTTCAGGTGGCATCGTTTGATAAAGCTGAATCGAGTAATCGGGTTTGATGCTCGTGGTTTGACTAAATTCTGCAATAATTTTGGCGATCGCCTCTTCTAATGATTGTCCCTGAAGCGGATTGGAGCGAAGAGTACTAATCGATCGCCTCACTTCTTGTAATGCCCTGGAGCCAAGCCGCTGAGACTCTTTCAAAAACGATTCTGTTTTGTCAGAACCAGGTGGTAAAAACAGTAATGCATTCTCTAACTGAATACTTTGAGCAGTAAGCGTATGCCCTAGCGCATCATGAATCTCGCGAGCAATTCGATTTCGTTCTTGTAGCGTCGCCTGATCTTCAATCCGTAACGCATATTGTCGCAATTGCGTATTAGCCTGCATCAATTTTTCGCGGCTTTGACGTTCAGCTAACAGCGCGTTAACCAGCAATAAAATAAACAAAAGCGCTAATCCAACCGTGACAGCCGCATTCAGTTTGAGGGTCAGAATGGTGTTGGCAAAGGCTTCGGGGGGTGGCCCATGTCGAAGATGGGGACGCGGTGGGCCTGGGGCTTGCTGAAATAGCATCACCAGGAAGGTGGTATACATCAAACCCGCTACGGCTAGCCGTCCTGGTTGTTGAAAGATCAAGCAACTGCGAATGACGATGATCAATCCGGGCAATGGAAACAGAACACTGCGTCGATCGAGCCAGAACAACCAAAACAGTAATCCAAATTCCAATGCGGTGTAGAGTACTTTATTGCGATCGCTGCCTGTAGGAAGTTTAAGCCCCATCAACCCGAAAATGGCCAGAATGAGAAGCGAAACCGGAAGGGATGCAGGTTCCAGGTCTCGCGGATTAGGGCGGATTTGCCCCAAAAATGATAAACCCAACAAAATCCATTCCAGGTAAAGCATCAGACGAAAGGAATGGTTGGGAAATGATAGGTGGCGAAACCATGAAGGTGAATGGTGCGGCATGTGTAGCGGAAAGGATGGCGATCGCTCAATAAATTCTAACTCTACTGTATGGCACGCTGAGCGGTAGGGAAAAATATGTTCGATGCAGCAGTTTTCATTGTGAAACTGATTGCGGGTTTGGCGTGTCCGTTGGATGCGCCTGCATCGCCACTGATGTGCATAGGGAGAGTCGCTGTAAATAGGACTAAAGTCCTAGATCAATTGGGAGATTTGATCCATGTAAAGGCGGGTGGTGGTTTTTAAGATGTGAATATCGAACGCTTGAATGGTTCGATTCCTCCATACGATTCCTCCACAATTGAAGAACGACTATGAACTTGAAATCTGCTCTCACCTTGAAAAAACGGTTGCCACTGTTGGTTGGTGTACTCTCGTTAAGTCTTGTTGCTGCTGCTGGAATTCCATCTGTTCTGGCTCAGTCGAATTCGCCAAATCAACAGCCGGGACGTCATCAAAACTGGCTGAATTTGACGTCAGATCAGGAAGCTAAAATGCAGCAGATTCGGCAAGCGGAACGAGAGCAGATTAATAATATTCTGACCGCAGATCAGCGATCGCAATTGCAATCTGCTGGAACGGATCGAGGTGGTATGCGTCAGGCTTTTGATTCACTGAATCTGACGGACGATCAGCGATCGCAAGTTGAATCTATTCGTCGCAATTCCAGAGAGCAAATGGATGCGATTTTGACCGCAGAACAACGGCAGCAAATGCAGCAACATCGGCCTGGGCCAATGGGTGATGCGCAACTCAATTTAACGGCAGATCAGCAAACCCAAATTGATCGCATTCGACAAACTGAACGACAGCAGATGGACAGTATTTTGACATCTGAACAGAGAACTCGTTTGGAAACGGCAAGAGCCAATCGAGAAAATCCTCGTCAGGTGTTTGAATCTCTGAACCTAACGGCTGACCAGCGATCGCGACTGGATGAACTGCGCCGCAACACGCGAGAACAAATCGATGCAATCCTGACGCCGGAGCAACGCCAGCAGATGCAGCAGCATCGTCCGCCTCGGCCTGATAACGGCAATGGGCCAAATGACATGCCACCTCCGCCGGATGGTGCGCCGCAACCGCCCCAATAAATTCCGTAACATTTCTGTCTCGATGGTTCGGTAAATTCCTTGTGATCTACTGATGGTTGGAGACGTGCCATTGGCACGTCTCTACGGGATGGCTGTTGGGGTTGAAATCGAATTTAAAATGGCAGACAGGGAAATGTCATTGGAATGGTTAGCCTTGTTGTTGAATTGCGCGGTAGCGGTCGATTAAAGGAATAGCTGTACAAAAATATTTGTCGAAACCAGACTCAAAATTCGTATCATTCAAAACTTGGTACTTATGTCTTCAACTCATTTAAGACGCCTAACCTTAGGTCGATCGTCAATCGATCGCACCTTTCGTAACTATCATCGGTGGTTGGCGATCGCCTTCGCAATACCTCTGCTCACGACGGTTTTGAGCGGTGTGACGTTTAGTATTGTGGTTGAAACGCTGCATCAGCGACAGTGGGCAAGACTGTTGTTGGGTATTCACACCTGGGAAATTATTGGGCTTGGCAACGTGTTTCCGTTGATCAATGGGCTGGGTTTGATTGGCCTGTTGGCGACGGGTGTGTATATGATTACTCTGCGTCGTCAGCGTCGCTAATATTTACCTCAGGGGCGTAAAATATGGCTACCGAGCTTCAGCATAAACCGTCACCGCTGCAATCATTACGAAACCGACGTCGGCCACGCTGGTGGGTGGGGTTACTGCTCCTGGGAGGCATAACGATCGGCGGGTTTGGCATTTATCGCGCGATCGCATCGTCTCATTCCGCTCAGCCGCGACTGTTAACGGCAACGGTTGAGCAACAAAGTTTGCCCGTCACCATCACAGCAAATGGCACGATCACCGCAGAACGCACGATTAACCTGAGTCCGAAAACATCGGGGTATCTGAAGCAGCTGTTGGTGAGAGAAGGCGATCGCGTTCGTCAGGGGCAGATTGTGGCCTACATGGATGACTCAAACCTTCAGGGTCAATTGACTCAATCGCGTGCCCAATTGGCGGAAGCGGAAGCGAATTTGACGAAGCTGTTGAACGGGAGCCGAACCCAGGAAGTTGCTCAAGCGGAAGCCGCACTGGCCGAAGCGCAGGCCAATTTACAAGAGCTGCTGGCAGGCAACCGTCCGGAAGATGTGGCCCAGGCGCAGGCTCGATTGAATCAGGCGCAGGCCCAGTTGGGGCAGGCTGAAGACGATTTTCAACGGAATCAAGCGCTGTTTAACGAAGGTGCTATTTCGCAGCAAACCCTTAATCAAGCGCGTTCTAACCGCGATACGGCGCAAGCTCAGGTAAATGAGGCGCAAGCCGCGTTAACGCTGCAACAGCGGGGGGCACGAACTGAAGAAGTGGCACGAGCAAGAGCACAGGTGCAGCAGCAGCAGCAGGCTGTGAATCTGCTCAAAGCCGGAACCCGCCCCGAAGATATCGCTGCTGCACGGGCGCAGGTGGAAGCGGCACGAGGCGCACTGCAAACAATTCAAACGCAAATCAACGACACGGTGATTACGGCACCGTTTGACGGGGTGGTGACGAAGAAATATGCCGACCCCGGTTCGTTTGTCACGCCCACGACGGCTGGAAGTAGTGTTGAAGGATCGGCGTCAAATTCAATCCTGACGCTGGCGTCAACCAACGAGGTGTTGACCTATGTGGATGAAGCGAAAATTGCTCAGATTCAACTGGGGCAACCTGTGAAGGTGACAGCCGATGCCTACCCCGATCGCACGTTTGCCGGAAAAGTTAATCAGATTGCGGCGCAAGCGTCTACGGTACAGAATGTCACCAGTTTTGAAGTGCGAGTGTCATTAGAACCTTCGGCGCAGCAGTTGCTCAAAGCTGGTATGAGTGTCGAAGCAGAATTTCAAGTTGGCAACTTGAATCAGGCGATTTGGGTACCCTCGGCGGCGATCGTGCGTCAGGCCAATGGAACGGGCGTTTACGTCATGGATCAAAATCAGCAGCCTGTGTTTAAGCCGATTGAAATTGGCACCACTGTGGGCGATCGCACGCAAGTCAAGTCAGGATTAACCGTTAACGAAAAAGTGTTACTCAGTTTTCCTCCCGGCATGGAGCCTTCACCGCAGGTGCGAGGTCCGCTGGGGAACTTTAGCGGCGGCAACCGACGCAACTCGAATTCCCGATCGTCCTCTGACAGTCCTCCACCTCCTGCACCTTAATGCCATGAAAATGCGAACTGAACCCCGAAGACAGCAGGTTGCTCTAACGGAAGTCATGCAAATGGCGATCGCCGCGTTATGGAGCAATAAACTGCGAACCGGATTAACCATGTCGGGTGTGATTATTGGGATCGCATCGGTCATTTCAATTACATCGATTGGACAGGGAATTCAGAAAAGTATTGAACAGCAAATTCAATCTTTGGGAACTGACGTGATCCAAATTTCACCCGGCTCAGCGAGAAGTAATAATGTGGCTCAAGGGGCTGGTTCGTTAAGTACGTTGACCTGGGAAGATGCTAAGGCGATCGCTGCAAATGCTCCGTCTGCAAAGCTTGTAGCGGCTACACTTCAGAAATCTGCGCAAGTGGTTTATGACGGTACCAATATCAATACCACGATTTATGGGACTGACTTAAATTATCCAGAGGCTCGCAATACTCACCCCACAATCGGACGATACTTCAATCAAACTGAATTGAATAGTGCCGATCAGGTTGCGATTGTTGGCCCCACAGTTCAGGAAAAACTGTTTGGTCACGATTCAGGATTAAATGAAAAAATTCGTATCCAGGGTGAAACGTATCGTGTGATTGGTGTAATGGAAGCGAAAGGCAGTCAAGGGCCAGTAAACCGAGACGATGCCATTTTTATTCCCTTAACCACCATGTCTAAACGCCTTGTGGGTAATAATGCGCTGACAGGAGTTTCGGTAAATTCTATTTTGATTAAGGCAGATGACGCGACAGCGCTGGTCGCTGCTAGATTTCAGGCCACAAATTTATTACGCTTGCGGCACAATATTTATGATCCCAATCGCGATGATTTTCGAGTGAGTAATCAATCGGATCTCGTCAACACCTTCAAGAATGTTGTCGGATTTCTCACGATTTTGGTCGTCGCGATCGCCGGAATCTCTCTCCTCGTAGGTGGCATCGGCATCGCCAATATTATGCTGGTGTCGGTTGTCGAACGCACGCGCGAAATTGGCGTCCGGAAAGCCTTGGGTGCAACTAACACACTCGTCTTAACGCAGTTTTTGCTGGAAGCGATCGCCATTTCTACGGTAGGTGGCGTGATCGGTGCGGCTGGAGGAGTTGCGATCGCCTTTAGTGGTTCGTTAATTTTCAAATATCCCTTTGTCGTATCAGTTTGGTCAATCGGAGTAGGATTTGGCCTCTCGACGGCTGTGGGACTCGCGGCAGGCGTCATTCCGGCTCGCAATGCGGCCAAATTAGATCCGATCGCAGCACTGCGGAGCGAGTAGTTCTAGACACCGGGTGTCTTTTGGGTAGAGCCGTAACAATCTTGGCACTCCATAAAAGACACCCGGTGTCTAACGCAACACCTGAAAGTTCTCAAATGTAACTGAAACGCCATTGCCGTCCGGGGCCGCCACCATTGGCCCCACCTGAACTGTCGCTTCACTCAGGTAGGCTACTCGAAACAGCGGATAATCCTCTCCATCGAGCGAAAAGAACACTTCGATCGCCCCACCACTGCGCTTGACCCGTAACCATAGAGCATCTGGATTTTCGGACAACGGCATAACCGACCAGTCAGAATAATCTCGCGTGATTACAGTGCTCATGTTTTGGCGATCGCCAACATATTCAATCCCGCATTTCATCCAGATCCGGCTATCAGCCCGAATCATCAGACCTGCCTGATCATAGAGAGTTTCGTAGTTGCCGCTCACTTTAACCTCCGCGACAAAATCTCCTGCCACCTCACAATAGTAAAAATTTCCGCTGTCGCGAATAAAGCCGTAGTGCGTTTTACGCCAGAAATCTGTATTCGAGCCAGACGTTACGGTTAGCACGCCATCCTGGTCTTGCCAGGATGACGGTTCGTTGTACCATCGCATGATCGGAGAAGTTGGGGGCATAGGAGGGCTACAAATAAGTTCTTTGCTTTTAATCAACAGAATACTTCTGCTAAAGAAAAGCAGCAATTTATCCTCTGGTTAGCCAGTCATTTTCATGATGTAAATCGGTGGGAGTGCAAGTTTGCCGCAGGCAAACTTGCACTACCACCGATTTTTGGTGTTGAGCTAATCATGAGTTCCTTAGAATAATTGCTGAAGCTGCGATCGCCCAATTGTGATAATAAGGAAGATCATATCCTCCTTATTGTCATGTCGTTTGCCGTAGGATTTAGTAGCGCAACGTTCAATACAACTTTTCTCCAACTGCTAAATAACTTGTTTTCGTCTAGCATGTTCATTCCACATGGACATTGCTACTTATGGAAGCCTGGTTTAGTGTGGCTGCATGTATTGTCTGATTCGCTTATTGCCCTGGCTTACTATTCCATTCCAATTACGCTCGTCTACTTTGTTCGCCGCCGGCAGGATTTACCCTTTGATTGGGTATTTCTGTTGTTTGGTGCATTTATCGTGGCCTGTGGCACCACGCATATTCTAGAAATCTGGACGCTCTGGTATCCAACCTACTGGCTGTCGGGAGTTGTAAAAGCAATCACAGCGTTGGTTTCGGTATCAACAGCCGCGTTGATTGTGCCTTTAGTGCCAAAAGCGCTGGCCTTGCCCAGTCCGATCATGCTAGAAGCGGCAAATCGTGAATTGGAGCATGAGATCGCCGAACGTCGCAAGAGTGAAGCGCGCTATCGGGCGATCGTGGAAGATCAGACTGAGTTAATTGTGCGGTTTCAGCCAGATGGAACTCTGCTGTATGTGAATGAAGCGTACTGTCGCTACTTCGGGCTAAATCGAGACGAGATTCTTGGTAGTCGATATCAGCCGATTGTATTTGAGCCTGACCGAGAACGAGTCGCTGACCTCGTTGGCTCGTTAAATGCGGATAATCCTACAGTAGTGATTGAAAATAGAGTCGCCACTCAAGGAGAGGTGCGGTGGACACAATGGAACAATCGAGCGTTGTTTGATCAAGAAAACCGCTTTATTGAATTTCAGGCCGTTGGGCAAGATATTACTGAGCGAAAACACGCTGAAGCGGCTCTTGAAGAGAGTCAACGCTTCATCCAAAAAATTACGCAGACTGCGCCTGTGTTGCTATATGTCTATGACTTTATTGCACAGCGCTATGTCTATACAAACCGGGAAATCATGGATCTCTTGGGCTATGCGCCTGAAACAGGGCAAACCAGAGATCTGGAGTCACTCCGGATGTTGTTGCATCCCGATGATATTGCCAAGCTAGTCGAGCGACAGCGGCGCTGGTATAGCGTCAGCGAAGGGGATTTATTGCAAACGGAGTATCGCCTCAAACATGCTAGTGGCGAATGGCGCTATTTTCAATGTCAGGAAACGTTGTTTGCGACGACTTCAGACGGGCTGCCTCAGCAAATTTTAGGTGCGGCGGTCGATATTACAGATCGTAAGCAGAGTCAACAGCTTCAAGCTTCGTTGAAAGAAAAAGAAGTTCTCCTTAAGGAAATCCATCATCGCGTCAAGAATAATCTGCAAATTGTTTACAGCATGTTGCGATTACAATCGCGTCAGACAAAAGATTCGCAGACGGTCGAAGTTCTATTAGAAAGCCGAAATCGTGTTAAATCAATTGCTCTGGTGCACGAAAAATTGTATCGCTCAGACGATCTGGCAAAAATTGATTTTGCTCAGTATATTCACAGTCTGGCGGCGCATCTATTTAGCTCTTACAAAGTAGACTCGGCGGCGATTACCCTGGACACTCAGATAGAACCGATCGCATTAGATATTGATCAAGCGGTGCCCTGTGGCTTGATTATCAACGAGTTGGTTTCCAATGCTTTAAAGTATGCTTTCCCAAATCACACGGAGGGCATTATTAAAATAATATTACATACTGATGAGAAATCTTACATTACCCTCATCGTTCAAGATAATGGAATCGGCATTCCCGCATCCCTGAAGTTAGAGCAGATTAATTCTCTAGGACTACAGCTTGTCCAGGATTTTGTAGATCAGCTAGAGGGAACGATTCAGGTAGACCGTCATGCCGGAACGAGATTCAAAATTTCCTTTCCAGGGAGTGCTCCTTGATTAATTTAGCTGTTCAGTCACCAGAATCATCGTCCCCACTCCAAATCTTGATCGTTGAAGACGAACGAGTGATTGCACGAGATATTCGTGCGTGTTTGGAAAATCTGGGATATTCCATTACGGCGATCGCCTCCTCAGCGACAGAGGCGATCGAAAAAGCGGCAGAAACTCGGCCCGATTTGATTCTGATGGATATTCGCTTAAAAGGAGAGATGGACGGCATTCAGGCGGCCCAGCAAATTTGGAATCGCTATCAAATTCCGTTTATCTATGCGACGGGATATTCCGATAAACCGACTTTAGAACGGGCGCGCACCACGGCTCCCTTTGGCTATATCTTGAAGCCGATCGAAGAACGAGAGCTATTTGTGGCGATCGAAACCGCGCTGCAACGATTTCGCCTGGAGACGGCCCTCAAAGATCGGGAGCAATGGTTAACCACCATTCTGCGGGGCATTGGTGATGGTGTGATTGTGGTGGATGCTCAGTTGCGCATCAAGTTTCTGAATGCGATCGCTGAAATGCTCTTGGGCTGTCAGCAATCAGACGTTCAAGATCAACCATTAGCTGATATCTTTCAACTGATGCATGAGGAAACCCGGCAACCCGTCGAAAATCCTGCGTATCAGGCGATTGAGACAGGACGCGTAACATTTTTGCCAGAGCAAACGCTATTGGTGACTGGCAATGATTACATTCCAATTTCAGATAGCGTTGCACCGATCCGGAATGATCAGGGTGTGATCACGGGTGCCGTTCTTGTGTTTCGCGATATTACTGAAAAACGATTGGCGGAAGAACGGAGAACTGCATTAGCAAGGGCACAGCAGCTCCAAGAACAAATGCTGGAACTGCAACGGCTCAGTCAGTTGAAAGATGATTTCCTCAACACCGTCTCTCACGAATTACGAACACCACTGGCGAATATTAAAGTGGCAATTCGTATGTTAGAGGTGACGCTCGATCGACAAGAGTCGCTGAATGCTGAAGGCCAATCTATTCCCAATTCCCCCAATCCAGCCCGTTATCTTGAGATTTTGCGGGATCAGTGCGATCGCGAATTAAACCTGGTGAATGATCTGTTAGATTTCCAAAAGCTCAACGCTAATGCCTACACGCTAGAGTTAGACTCGATTCAACTATCCGACTGTATCGTCTATTTAGTTGAGCAATTTCAAGGACGACTAGAAAGCCGACAAATCCGATTGCAGCTTGATCTAGCTTCTGATCTGCCGACCGTATGTTCAGATCTGCTGAGCTTGAATCGTATCCTTTCAGAACTCTTGAGCAATGCCTGCAAATATACGCCTCCTGGTGAGTTGATTGCAATTTCCATTCAGCCTCTCGGTCGCGATCGCATCCAGGTACAGGTGTGCAATTCAGGTGTTGAAATTTCAGCAGACGAGCAACTCCGCGTATTCGAACCGTTTTATCGAATTCCCAAGAGCGATCGCTGGAATCAAGGCGGAACAGGCTTGGGCTTATCGCTGGTGAGAAAACTGATCGATGTGTTGGGAGGTTCCATTGAGGTAGAGAGTTCTACAGGACAGACCTGCTTCATTTTAGAGCTACCCGTTCAAAAAGATCTGAGTTAAGCTATCTTAGGTAGTCCAACCTTGTCCCTTAATCCTCATTCGGAAGTGCCATATACCAATGGTTTTCTCCTGATGAGGTTTTCTACCCTCACTGGGGACGTTTGGCCCCGCAACGCATTTATGAAAACCCAGTTTTTGAAAGAGGGTGCACGCCTAAGCCGCGCACCCTCTTTCAAAAACTGGGTTTTGTGATCCTTAGAGATCATCCCAGAGAAGCATCCCGAATGAACTGTTCTAACTTCATCATGAAAGGGCTTTGCTGAACTGTCAGTGTAGCGCCCGACTTGAGCACTAAGAAAGTATGGAGTTGTTGATCCAGGCATTTGGAGTTGGCCTAATCATTCTGGCACTGTTCGATATTTATCTCAGCGTACTATTTCCACGATTTGGCAGTAGTGTGTTGAGTTTTTTTCTGGCGAAGCAAATCTGGTCTATTTTTCGGGCGATCGTCCACGTTTTTCCCCGTCAGCGTGATCGCCTGTTGATGCATAGCGGTGCGGTTGTCATCATCACTGTGATTGTGGTGTGGATTCTACTGCTGATCAGTGGTTTTGCGTTGATCATCTGGGTTGATCTGGGGTGGGGAGTTCAAGATAGCCAGGATCAAACGCCAACTGATTTTTGGACGGCACTCTACTTCAGCGGTTATGTCTTTACCACGCTCGGAATTGGTGATTTAGTACCGGAGTCAGATAGCTATCGCATGTTAGTGCTGTGGGAGTCAGCGCTTGGGTTTGCCATGTTTACGCTGACGATTACCTATATTCTGGCGATTTATGCCGCATTGTCACAGCGGAATGCATTTGGTCTGAGCTTACATCATCGGAGTGATGATACCGCTAGTGCTGTAGAGTTGTTGATTCGTTTGTTGCCTGATGACAACATCAATAATGCTCAACAGGATATTGCCAGCATTGCAGATAATGTGATCTTGCTACTGGAAGGACAACATTCATACCCTGTTTTGATTTACTTCCGGTTTAGTCAAAAATATTATTCCCTGTGTAGGGTGATGTTTTTATCGATGGATACCGTTTCGTTAATTAAGAGTGCGCTGCATCCTGATCACTACCGCTCAATTATTCGCTCTGCGGGTGTTACCGAATTATGGCGGGGCGGACTACATCTGGTGCTGGAGTTAACGGAATCTCTTTTTTCAAAGGCTCGACTGAAGAATAACAGAAACTTTGATTCTATCTGGCGCGATCGCTACTATCAGGCGGTAGAAAAACTTCAGGCCGAGGGCATTAAAACCAGACCCGATTTGGAAGCAGGGGCCGATCTGTACATCACGCTACGGCAGCAATGGACACCGCATCTGATGGCTCTCGCTCATTACATGGCTTACGATTGGCGTGAAATTGCATCGCCAGACCGAGTGGCTGAGCAGTCCTACCCTCGTTAACGTGAATTCGAAAGCCCAATTTTGCAAGCGCGTCGCGCTTGCAAAATTGGGCTTTTGAGAGGGTGACGCGTCGCGTCACCCTCTCAAAAGCCCATTCGTCGTCACATCTCGTTAGAATCTGAGGGGTGTGGGGTATAGGGTATGGAACTTCTGCATCCTGCCCTCTGCCCCTTCCCTCCACTCACCATCTCTGCAAAAGCTCTGCGATCGCCCCTAACAAAACATCGGGTTCTATGGGTTTCGTCAGGTGCTTTTGGAAGCCAGCCGCTAGGATTTGTTGATGATCGGACTCGCTCGCATATGCGGTCAGGGCGATCGCGGGTACTGCACCTCCGCGAGACGGAGCGATGCTGCGAATCTGACGGATCAGGGCATAGCCATCCAGGTTGGGCATTCCAATATCGCTTATTACAATGTCTGGAGGCGAGTGTTTGAAGGCCACTATTGCTTCACTGCAAGAGTTAGCCGTGATGGTATTGGCCCCATGTTCTTCCAAAATAAAGGCCAGTAACTCCAGCGTGTCTACGTCATCATCCACAATCAAAATTCGCGCATCCTGCAAACTCAACGGTTGTATGGAGAGCTTACTGCTATCACGAGCGATCGCAGCTCGATTTTGCATTAACGGTAGATGCACCGTAAAAGTCGCTCCCCGATTGTCGCCGGGGCTTTCCGCTTCAACATAGCCCCCGTGCAATTCTACAATTTGGCGCACGATCGCCAATCCCAGTCCCAGCCCGCCAAAATTACGAGTAGTTGTGCCGTCTGCCTGCCGGAAGGTATCAAACACGTAGGGTAGAAAATCTGGGCTAATCCCTTTTCCAGTATCTCGAACGATGATTTGGGCGTCATTGCCAACGGTCTGTAGCGTGATATCGATCTGTCCTTCGGCAGGGGTAAATTTAACCGCATTAGACAGTAGATTCCAGACCACTTGTTGTAGTCGGTTAGGGTCGCCCATCAGGGGACTTGGCGTTGGCGTCAGGTGAGTTGTGATTTGAATAGATTTGGCTTCAGCCGCTAATCGCACGGTTTCTTTGGCCGCTTCGATCGTAGCGAGCAGATCAACGGATGTGACGGTCAGCGTGAGTTTTCCTTGCAGAATGCGGGAAATGTCCAGCAGATCTTCAATCAGTTGGGTTTGTAGTTTGGCATTGCGCTCAATGGTTTCCAATGCCATCGCGGTTTTTTCGGCATCCAGTCGGCCCATGCGCAACAGCCGTGTCCATCCCAAAATCGGATTTAGCGGCGTGCGTAACTCGTGGGACAAAACGGCCAGAAATTCATCTTTAATCCGGTTTGCATCTGCACTTCGCGCGGCTTCTCGCACGGCTGCTGCACGGGCAATCTGCTCACGCTCCAAAAGCTGTTCGCGTTCTGCCTCGGCCTGTTTGCGTTCGGTAATATCTAGAAACGCACCGACTGCTCCTCTGGGTTTTCCCTGCTCATCAAACAGGGGAGCCGCATAGCCAAAAAGATTGAAAACTGCACCATCGTTGCGCCAAATTTCGACTTCAGTACGTTCAATGGGGACGCCTTTGAGCGCCGCAGAACGCAGCGGTGATTCTTCTGGAGCTAATTCTCTTCCGTCTTGAAAGATGCGGTAAGGGGGACGCGGATTGGGGGCTGGCGGAGTGGCTGATGCATTACCGCCCACGCTGATTCCCAAGACCTGCGCAAATGCAGGGTTGGCCCGCACTTGTTTGAACTCCAGATCTTCGGCAATTAAGATGCCAATCGGGATGACATCAAATAAGGTTTGTAGCTCGTTGACCCGGTTTTGTAAGTTGCGGTTGAGGGTTGCAATCTCGGCTTCGATTTGTTTGCGATCGCTAATATCTTGCACCACCCCCATCATGCCTAAAACGGTACCAGACTCGTCATATTCTGCGCGGCCTTTGACCGCAACCCAGTACATGCTGCCATTGGTATGGAGGATGCGGTACTCAATGTCGTAATCACTGTGGTTAGCGATCGCCTGTTCCACCGCCACGCGGGCGCGATCGCGATCATCCGGATGCAGCAGTTCGCGCATCTCATTCCAGGTCATGTGTGGCCCTGGCGGAATGCCAAAAATCTCAGCAGCCCGTTCCGAAAAGGTGACAACATCCGTCTCGGCATCCCAACGCCAGTCGCCCATGTGGGATGCGGTTAAGGCGAGGCTCCACCGCTCGACACTCTGACGTAGGGCTTCCTCGGTTTGCTGGCGATCGCGAATTTCCTGCTGAAGCTGTTCATTCGCGTTCACCAATTCAGCGGTGCGTTCTTGAACCCGCTGTTCTAGCTGATTTTGATATTGTCTCAGTTCCTCTTCAATCCGGAGCCGCTCGTTGATTTGAGCCTGTAATTCCTGATTCGCCTGTTCCAACTGGGCCGGACTGGGCAGGGCTAGCGCTTGGGGCACCAGCGGCACCAGTTCCAGGGCTGTAAATAAGGACACCGCCGCTGTGGCTGCTTTGATCCCTCCGGATACCCAGTATGTCGGATGCCAGAGCGTCCAAATTTCCATTAAGTGGGTGGTACCGCAGGCCACGATAAAGGCCGCAAACAGGAGAAAGATGCCGTGAAAAGGCAGGTCTTTTCGTTTATTGACGAAATAAAACAAGGTGACTGGGATGGAATAATAGGCCAGCGCAATCACGGCATCGGATGCCCCATGCAGCCAAACCAAATTGGGTTTCCAAAGGTAACAGTGACCGTGAGGAATGAAAGGGCCGGAGCTAAACAGGGAACTAAGCAGGTCGTCCATACAGGGAATGGCCCCTTGTCAATACGGTGAGACATGCAGGGCCGTTTGTCTCATATTTCTTCTAGCCTAACGTTAACCCTTCACTAGGATGGCAGATTGTATAAAACTCAAACGTTTTGGCGATGTTTTTGATAGAAATACGGATTAAACAAACGTGAACTCGATAGCCTGATTCTGCGTGCGCGACGCGCACGCAAAATCAGGCTATCGAGTTCACGTTAGACAGGAGCCAATTTAGAGGTGGGTTTCTTCTGAATGCATTTTTAACTGAGCAGAAATTAATGGGTTTTTGGGAGCCAGAAAAAATCCGATCAGGCTGGCAAACAGGATGGGGGTAAAGGGACTGACTTCCGTCAGTTTGGCCAGCAGTAGGGTGGTGCTGACTGGGGTGCGGGTGGCGGTGGCGTTCAGAGCAGCCATTGTGCAGATCATGGCTAAACCGGGATTTACGCCAGGTACGAGGAGGGCGATCGCTTTTCCCACACAGGCTCCGGTAAAGAACAGGGGAATGATAAATCCGCCACGCCATCCGCCAGTAACGGTTAGGCTAATCGCCGCAATCTTAGCTGCCGCCAGAGCAAGCAGCATCCAGGTTGTAGTTTCGGCGCTAATCACGGCATTAAGTTCTTCATGGCCAAAGTAGCGACTGAGCGGAAACAGCCATGCCAGCAGCCCCAGACCAAATCCCGCAAGGGTGGTTTGAATATAGATTGGGCCTGGAATTCGCTCAAAAATTCCTTTGCAGGCTCGAAAGACGCCGATAAAGATCCACCCTGCGGCGGCACCGATCACGCCATAGACCAGTGCCAGAGCAAAATCATCAATATTGCTGACCGAGTAGTGCGGAAAATGCCAGGTGGGGGCAATGCCGAGGTGGGTGATGGCGGCAAAGACAATATAGCTGGCGCAACTGGCGACGATCGCAGGCATTAGTGCCTCGTAATATTCCAGCACATGCTGATGATGCAAAATCTCCAGAGCAAACATCGCACCACCCAGAGGTGCACCAAACAGGGCAGTGAATCCGGCAGCCATCCCCGCTAAGCTGAGCGATCGCACATCTTCTCCTCGTAAGTGGAGGCGATCGGCGCACCAGGTTCCAAACGAACCCGTCACTTGAACCAGAGGAGCTTCCGGCCCTGCGCTTCCCCCGGCTGCAATGCTGACCAGCGAACTCAGAAGCATCGCCGGATTTTTGCGGGCATCCAACCGTCCGCCGCGAAAGTGAATATTATCGACAATCAGAGCAATTTCACCGGGATTTCCCAGGATATGAATGACAAGTCCGATCACAAGACCTGCCAGCGGCATCACGATCAAAAGGCTGATGCCTTCAAATTGTCGCAACCCGTGGGTGATGGCTTCTAAGACTTGCCAATAAATCCCTGCAAAAATGCCACAAACTGTTCCAATCAGTATCCAATACAGTAACCACCGAGACAGCGTTAGAGGGCTACGTTCCATCAGCTTGCCCAATCGGGATAGGCCAGATTTTTGCAATATAGACGCAAACTGAGATGGTCTCCAGAGGGGCATGTTGTGTTTTCTCACCGTACTCTACCTATCTAGAGCCTATCTGAAAAACATGCCCTTCTTTGCGAGGATGCATAAAAACTGTTAAAGGATAGTATAAGAAAATACGAAAAATTCTAGATCATACTTCTTTAACGTGAATTCGATAGCGCCATTTCAGCCGCGCGGCTGAAATGGCGCTATCGAATTCACGTAAATTTAGAAAACGCTACAGCTCTTTGACGATCGAATCATCGTAAAGCGTGGTGGCATCTACCAGTGACGGGGTGAGTTTGATATCTTTTGCTGTTTTTGCTGCAAACGTTAAGCTGTCAAACATGTTGTTGCGCTCTTTGGCATCGGTGGCGATCGCTTTATTATCTTGCAAACCCAGATAGCGAACACCGTCCATTTGAGGGATCGCTTCTGCGGGCGTGACGCCCAACCGTTTCGCAATAATCGCCACTGCTTTTTCATCCCGGTTATTGATCATCGTGACGGCTTGGTCGATGGTCTTTAAGTACGTTTCGAGGTCAGCCTTGCGCTCTTGAATCACAGAGGCTCGCGTAACAAATCCATCTGGAATGATGTTGGTGTCTTTTGTGGTGAAGATAATCTCGCCATTGCCTTCTTTAGCGGCTTTAGACAGATATGGTTCCCAGGTAACAGCGACATCAACTTGTTTGGATGCAAAAGCGGTCGCGGCGTCTGCCGCAGGCATCGAGAGAACCTTGATATCGTTTTCGGTTAAACCACCTTTTTCCAGGTACCGCCGCAATAGCAGAATCTCGATCAGCAACTCTTCTCGTGCGACTGATTTGCCCTTCAAATCTTCCGGTTTGGCGATGTTGCGGCCCAAAATGCCGTCAGAGCCATCCGAATAATCACACAGCATGATTAACCGCAGTGAAGGATCTTTGGTGGCCATCGTAATCAGATCGGGAACTCCCGTTAGCACCAGATCGACTTTGCCTGCCAGTAATGCGGTATTTGAATCACTCTGAACAGGGAAAAATACTTCTTTGACATCAAGACCTGCGTCTTTAAACAGATTTAGTTCATGAGCAACATACTGCGAACCAAACCCAGGCCACAAGGGAACTCCGACCACTAAGGGTTTCGTTACGCTGGTCGTGGGACTGGTGGAGGCATCGGGTGTGGATGGGGTGGTGGCTTGTTGACCGTTACAGGCGACGATGAGGCTGATGGATGCAATAAACAAGCCCATCCATAAGACGGCTCGTTTAAACAACTTAGACATAAAATGACTCTGGAAAGAAATTATCACTTAGTCTACGGTACGAGAGTTCGTATACAGACGTTGATGTTTATTTTGTCCGTGATCCTAAATTGAGGATGTCTATACTGAAAGCATTGGGCAGGGCGATCGCACGAATCGCAACAACATGGATGACTTTTTTCGCGACGTTGAAGAGCTTTTAGATCAAGGGTTTGAAGAGATTTTAAGTTTCGTCAGAATTATTGAAGGGCGATCTGACGAAGACGAATTTAAAACCAATGTTCATCGCAATGTTCGCCGCAGCACGACGAGTGTGCGTCAGGATACTCCACCGGATAGCAGCCGTGTGTATCCGCCGCAACCTTCAGAAAGTTCATCGACAACTGTTGCAGATGCAGATGATGTTTTGGTGACGCCACCTTCCACGGATAGCGTTCCACCTGTCACCTTAGATGGCGTGGGTGGATTGGCTGATGTGTTGCGAGAACTGCGAGAGCTGGTGGAATTGCCGCTCAAACGTCCCGATCTGCTGAAGATGCTGGGATTAGAACCTACCTCCGGTGTGCTGCTGGCTGGCCCACCGGGAACGGGAAAGACTTTAACGGCCCGCGCTCTGGCGGAAGATCTGGAGGTTAATTATCTGGCGATCGTTGGGCCAGAAATTATGGGCAAATTTTATGGTGAAGCGGAGGGGCGGCTGCGCGGACTCTTTTCGAAGGCAGCGCGATCGGCTCCTTGCATTGTCTTTATTGACGAAATTGATAGCCTTGCGCCCGATCGCTCCAAAGTTGAAGGAGAAGTCGAAAAGCGGGTCGTTGCGCAATTGCTGAGCTTGATGGATGGTTTTGCTAAAACGCCTGGAGTCATTGTTCTGGCGGCAACCAACCGTCCTGATCATCTTGATCCGGCTCTGCGGCGTCCGGGACGGTTTGATCGTGAATTGGCTTTCCGAGTGCCCGATCGGGCAGGCCGTCTGGATATCCTGAGGATTTTGACGAAAGATATGCCGCTGGAGAGATCCGTTGACCTGGGGGCGATCGCTGATTTTTCGGTGGGCATGGTCGGAGCCGATTTGAAAGCGCTGTGTCAGAAGGCGGCCTATACGGCATTGCGTCGGCTCGTTCCGTCGTTGAGTGGCCCATTGCCTCGCACCATGACGATCGCCCAAGCGGATTTCCTGCAAGCGCTCAAACAAATTAAGCCATCTGTGTTGCGATCGGTCGAAGTCGAGTCGCCGAATGTAGCCTGGGATGCGATCGGAGGCTTAGAGGAGGTGAAACAAACGCTTCAGGAATCGGTGGAAGGAGCGTTATTGTATCCCGAACTGTATCAACACACGAAAGCCAAAGCCCCGCGTGGAATTCTGCTTTGGGGGCCGCCGGGAACGGGTAAAACTCTGCTGGCTAAAGCTGTTGCCTCGCAGGCGCGGGCTAATTTTATTGCGGTGAATGGGCCTGAACTATTAAGTAAATGGGTTGGCGCATCCGAGCAAGCCGTGCGGGAACTGTTTACCAAAGCGCGGCAGGCGTCTCCCTGTGTTGTGTTTGTAGATGAAATTGATTCTCTGGCTCCGGCACGGGGCAGTTTTCAGGGCGATTCTGGCGTGGGCGATCGCGTTGTCGGTCAGTTATTAACGGAATTGGATGGCTTGCAAGACTGCGCCAGTGTCTTACTCGTGGGAGCAACAAATCGTCCTGAAACCCTCGATCCGGCCCTGCTGCGATCCGGACGCCTGGATTTGCAAATTAAGGTGGATCTTCCTGATCAATCCAGCCGATTCGATATTTTGCGAGTTCACAATGGCGATCGCCCCATTGCCGCAGACGTTGACCTGTCAGCCTGGGCTGAACAAACGGACGGTTGGAACGGTGCCGATCTGGCCTTGCTCAGTAACCAGGCGGCTCTGGAAGCGATTCGTCGCTATCGTCGGGAAGGCATGACCCAGCCCAAGTCCATTCAAATTACGGCACAGGATTTTGCGATCGCGTTTCAACGTCTGGCCGAGCAGCGGCAATCTTAGCTATCTAGACACCGGGTATCTGTTGCGGCGCGATTAGATCCGTGGACTCAATCTAGAAAATACCCGGTGTCTAAATGCTATCCACAGGTATGAGAGTAGTTGGTCAGCGATCGTAAACTTTATTCTCTTTACTGTAGATCTCGATAAACGGGGAGTAATCTATATATAGAAGCTGATCAGCTCTACAGAACAACTCAACAGTTCAGTTACTAATCAACAGGAGGTTAAACATTAAGTTCCTCAGTAGATTCTACGGACCAACTAGTAACAGCATTCGACCAGATTCTTGATTGTTCCTTTCTCGTTTAATTGGGAGCGCTATCGCTGATAACGGATTGATTTCCTCTTCAGAATCAACCCAGTGATATCAGCAATAACTCTGAATCAGTTCACTACAATTTAGGAACTGTTTTCAAGGATCGTTCTGAATACTGTGTCTTAATCTAGCAATTAAGTCCAGTCACTAATCAACAGGAGGTTTAAACATTAAGTTCCTCGGTAGATTCAACGGACCAAAGAATAGCAGCATTCGACCAGATTCTTAATTGTTCCTTATCTCGCTTATTGGGAGCGCTATCGCTGATAAATTGATTGGTTTCCTCTTCAAAACCACAAGTTACGTCTTCCCAAACCAACAACTTACGTCAGCATAACTCTAGATCAACCCTCCATAATTCAGGAACTGTTTCTAAGGATCGTTCTGAATACTGCATTCCGCTCAATATAGTCCAGTCGCTACTCAACAGGAGGTTAAACATTAAGTTCCTCGGTGATTCAACGGACCAAATGATAACGGCATTCGACTAGATTCTTGATTGTTCCTTTCTCGTTTAACCGGGAGTACTATCGTTGATAATGGATTGATTTTCTCATCAATTGATTTCCTTTACAAAGTCAATCCAGTTCTATCAGCAATATCTCCAAATTAGTTCACTGCAATTTTAGGAACTGTTTCCAAGGATCATTCTGAATACTGTATTTGTCTCAATTATGTTTAACATGCGATCGCTTTTCCCTCTTGAAAGGCGATCGCACTGTTTTTGAAGCCAATCGAATGTTGTGAGATTAGCGAAATAATTTGTAGGCTGTTACTCGACTTTGGTACAGATCAGGAACCACAACGATCTGTTCGTGACGAATAAATCCGATATCAGATGGAGAATTCAGGTCAGAAATTAGCGGGTTCGCTTCACCACTTCTGGGATTGATGCTAAAAACTTGTTTGCTGATGTAATCGGATACCAGAAAATTGCCTGAAGGCCCCCGCTCAATGCCATCTAAATTACCGAGGGGTGTTTGGGTAATTCGCGTTTTTTGTTTGGTTGAGAGATCAAACTGAAAGACATGACCGGGTACATCCGTCGCAAATGTAGCCGGATCTTGAATGTGTCCCCATCCTGCAACGATGAGCGTGTTGCCTATTGCGAGTAGACCATTTGGTGATTCCGTAGCTCGACCTTGAGCAAATTTAGTGATTCGACCATTGGTGTACCTGTAAACACAGTTTTTCAATGTATCGGAAACAAACACCTGACCGTTTTCAGAAATGGCAACGTCATTGAGAAATGCTGCTCCGGGTACAGGGATTTTAGTGATCACACGAGCGGAGCGCATGTCGATCGCCACTAACTCATCAATATCTGCAACCCAAAGAGTGCCATCATGTGCACGCATTCCGTGTGGTGCATTTAAGCCTTCTACCCACTTTGACTTCAGGATTTTGCCACTGGCAGAAACTTTACTGATCCAACCCTGACCGTCTTTAGTGAGTTCATCCCCAACAACGTTTGAAACAAACAAAGCGTTGGATTGAGCACTGTAATAGGTACTTTCTGGATTCACAATTGATGAACCTGTTAGTTTCCATATCTTTTTAGCCGTGGGTGGTTTGGACGAACGAGAATGATGGTTTAAAGCGCGATCGCTTGCAGCCCGTTTCAGGTAATATTGAGCGTTGATGCCATCATGATGAACACTTAAAAAATAAGTTTTGGGCTGCGCGTTTGTATCAGTTTTGTGTAGTGTTCTGTGCGGCTGAGTTTGACTCCTAGTGAATGAAACAGGAGTAGTTGCTTGCAGCCCATTTAATCCAGAATGGTTGCTGGTGCTTTTATGGATAGAGTGATGCAATCCACATTGCCAATTCTGATCGGAGCTGGTTTGCTGAACGGCTAACGTATGCGATCGCCTTAATACACTTGGGTTATGAGTGTGCAACTCTTGGCTTGCCATAGTTCAATAGGAAGGAGTACAGGTGATTGATGTCCTCTGAGATTCTTAGGATTCCCTGAACTAAATAATTTTTCGTAATCGTAAATTAATTAGGTATTTTGGCGGAGAGTTCTCCCTGTTTTGCATTAGCAATTCTCATCCTGAAACTAATTGCGGGTTTGGCACGCCCGTCGGGCGCGCCAAACCCGCAATTGGTAGTTGTGCAAGTTCGCCGCAGG